>CAYOKJ010000285.1:0-2632 GCA_964404485.1 uncultured Bacteroidales bacterium
TAAAATAATCTTGTTAATCTGAAATACCGAATAGCATTATCTCCATAATCTTTTAGATTCTTGAGAAGTTTTTCAACTTTTATTGGATTAGTATCATTTAAAAATTCTTTAGCATAATTTATTTTGTAGTTCTCTAAAATTTGTTTCTGCTCATCTCTACTTTTACCAGAAACTTCTAATCTCAAATCAATTATTTTTTGAGCTTGTTTTTCAATATTTGAGAAATTGACGAGGGTTGGTACAAATAAAGAGAATTCTTGTTTTGAAATACCTTTTGGATTATTATTCAGTTCTAACCATTTTTTATTAACAATATTTATGAGATGAATTGTACCAACAAAAGGCTTAATGTCATAACCATCTTCAATTCGATATTCCCTACTAAGAGGATTTGGTATTTGCCATTTTAAAAAACTACTAAGAAAAATTTCTCCGTAATCAAAATTATCTTTCAAAAAAAGCTGACCTAAACTTGTAATGTGAACTGCATTGTTTACAATCGAAACTAAACCCAATTTTTTAAGAGGACTTAAAGATTGTCTCCCTCTCATAGGAGGGTCCTCATAATTCTTTGTATTGAAGATTTTTTCAGCTTGTTCAATATTAATTTCATTTATCATATTGTCAATTAAACGAATTTGAGCTTGTGATAGATTATTATAAAATTGTTTACTACCATAACCATAATATCTATTTTGGATTAATAGAATTTGATATTTTATTTGAGTTTCTAAATTCCACTCGCTTTCTTCAATTTGTTGTGCAACTATTAAAAAATTTCTTAATCTCTCAGGATTCCTTAAGGTTGTAGTTATTGACCAAGGTTTTATCATAATTAATTCTCCTTAACTCTGCAATAAAAAATTCGTTCAACATTATTATTATCACTGCTTTTACCAGTAGTGAAGGCTTTATAATCTCTTTCAAATATTTCTACATCACCTTTATTTTGTAAAATTCTTAAAATGCTGTTATCATCTATTCTTGCATTTGAACGACCATCTTTTGAAGATCCTGTATTATTGTAAGACAATAGAATATGTTTACAATTTGCATTATTGATTAAATCCTTAAAAGCGGTTATTGCCGATTTCAAACAATATTCACTTTTAATATGTGAACGATTCATTTTTTTTGCTTTACCAAAAACTTCTGGTTTTTCCCATATTGCTAAATTTTCAAGTAAATGATAAGCATCTGAATATTGCCGAGAATTATATGGAGGGTCAATATATAAAACGTCACAATTAATCTTTCTAATTAGCTTATTTGCATCCATTTTGTATATTTTATTATTGATATTATGAGAATCATCAATATTCGGAATTAATAATTTTAAGGATTTTATCATATCTAAA
This sequence comes from uncultured Bacteroidales bacterium, assembly GCA_964404485.1. Taxonomy (GTDB): domain Bacteria; phylum Bacteroidota; class Bacteroidia; order Bacteroidales; family JAIORY01; genus JAIORY01. The sequence goes on from CAYOKJ010000285.1 coordinate 1,359, forward strand.
TTTTTACGAAAAGCATCATAATGACCGACTGTATTAGCTACTTTGTCTACAGCGTACAAAAGAGAACATAATAATATATTTTTCTCATTTTCATTATCTGAGATTTTATCAATTTCTTCTCGGATAGTTCCGATTTTTTTCGCATTTTCAAGAGTAAAATAAGTATTGGAAAAATATTTTGAAAAATAATTTTCTTGTGCTTCTAAACCATTAAGATATTCAATTTTTTTTTTGATACTAATTTCATTGTAAGAAAATGTACCGATAAAGGTTTTTAAACAAAGATAGTTAAATTGTAGAAAGTCATTTGATATTATTTTAATTTCAGGTTTGTTAAATCTTTCTCCAACAACACCTGTACCAGCAAAAATATCACAAAAAGAATTAACTTCTCCACATCGTGCTTCAACAATATCTTCAATAAATCCGAGAAGTTTGAATTTATTTCCAAGATAACGTCGATTTTGCAACTGGAAATAATTTTCATTAGTTTTATATTTGTGAAAATATATTTTCTTTGAGTTATTAATTTTAACGTCATATTTTGGTTCTTCTAATTCTAATAAATCGAAAATAGAAAGTTGATCATTTGATGCAACATAATCAATATTGAGATTATCTTTTCTCAAATAATTATAAAAGCTGTAGTTATCATTTTTTGCAATTATGATAAAATCTATGACTGGAATGCCAGCCATATGACCAGTATAAGCAACTTTTTTTATAATCTCTAAATCCTTATTACTTGGAGTACTATCACCTGTTGGATGATTATGAACTAATATTATCCTCGAAGAATTATACTTAAAAGCAGGTTGAAAAACTTCTCTTGAATGGAATAAACTTTTATCTAATAAACCGACACTTATTATTTCTTTTTTTATCAGTTTATTTGCTGGATTTAAATACAAGCAAATTAAGTATTCCTTTTTTTTGTTTCTTAGATCATAGTTTAAAGTTAAAACATCATTTAATGAGCTAACAATTATCTCGTTGCTTTTTTCCTCTTCATAAAATCGTTTTACTAAAGATATTGCTGAAACAATTTGTAATGCTTTTGCTTTCCCTATTCCAGATATTTCAATCAAGTCAGTTACTTTTATGTTCAAAAAATTCTTACTGTATTTTTTTATTATCTGTTCTGACAACTGTCTTACATTTTTTCCTTTGATACCGCTACCAATTAAAATTGCCAATAGGTCACTTTTTGATAATGCTTCTGGACCTTTTTCTAAAAATTTTTCTCTTGGTCTATTGATTTTCGGAATTTCTTT
>CAYOKJ010000286.1:0-2607 GCA_964404485.1 uncultured Bacteroidales bacterium
GAAAGTATTTGTTTTTTTGGAGAGTTACTCAAGGATCTGATATTTATTGGGTTTCCATATAAATCATTGAAGAATTAATACCAGAAAGCCCAAAATAAAAATAAGAAAACCAATCACGATGTTCAAAAATTTCTTACAAATCACCTTCAGAAATTTTCTACGAAACAAATTCTTTGTAATTGTTAATGTTATAGGCTTAGGTATTGCATTAGCTTGCTGTATTGTTGCCTATTACAATTACCGATGGAATGCAGATTTTGATATCATTTTATCGCAAAAGGAAAATATTTATAAAGTTGGTTATACCAGAGATATTAATGGTAGGACACAGGCTTATGGCATTAGCCCTATATCATTAGTGCCAGCCCTTGAAAATTCAATGGCAGGAGTTGATGAAATGACCAGAGTACATCGAAGTGGCATGGCCGTGAGGTATGGTGAGAAGATTTTTAATCAAACCATAGGTTTTGCAGATGAGAATGTGTTTAGTATTTTTGACTACCCATTTTTGCGTGGAGATGCCAATTCCATTAAAGATGAACGAAGCGTAATTATTACGGATGAGTTTGCTAAAATTTGCTTTGGGGATAAAGACCCGATGGGGGAAATGCTTCGTGTTTTCCTAATAGACGGGCAGGAGCGAAGCTTTAAAGTAAGTGGGATTATCAAAGATATCCCTGAAAATACCACCTTCCGTTTTGGTTTAATCGTGCATATCGATAATTATATTGAGATGAATGAAATTGATGAGAATAACTGGAAATTTTGGGTAGCGGGGACATTCTTGTTAATACCTGATAAAAATAATGTATCCGGTATTGAAAAGCATCTGGAAACATTCATTCCAATTCAGAATGAAGCCAGAAAGGATTATCAGATTGGCAGATTTTTTGTTGAAGAATTAAAGTCGGTTCCTAACACTTCAAGAGATACTTGGAACCATTGGCTTACGTATGGACTGCACCCTGCTGCATTTGCTGCACCGACTATCATGGCCATCCTTATTTTATTGCTAGCATGTTTGAACTTTACAAACACGGCTCTAGCTATTTCCAGTCGACGATTAAAGGAAATCGGCCTCAGAAAAGTGATGGGAGGATTGCGCAAACATACCATCATGCAATTTCTGGGTGAAAATTTTCTGTTGGTTTTTATTTCGATTCTTGCTTCTTTACTAATCGGTACGTATTTAATTGATGAATGGAGTAAAATGTGGGAATACACCATTTTTATTGATTATGCTGGTGGTGCTAAACTTTGGTTATTTCTATTTGGCTTATTGATTGTTACTGGCCTGGCAGCAGGATCATACCCCGCATTTTATGTAAGTAAGTTTAATCCGATTAATATTTTAAAAGGCGATGTAAAACACAGTGGAGGAGGATTCCTATCAAAAATATTATTGGTAGTCCAATTTATACTGGCTGTAACCGGAATTATTGCAACGGTTATTTTTACCCAAAATGCAAATTATCAGGACAACCTTTCATTCGGATACAATAAAGAAAAAATAATAGCGGTTCCTTTTAATAATAACCCAACTTTGGAATTGTTCAGGAATTCTATTATTCAAAATCCTTCCATTCAAAGTGTGGGCTGGTCAGAGGAACATATTGGTTGGTCTAACTACAACCGTACCTTAAAATGGGGTGCCGAAGAAGAGCATGAAGTCAGTGGATTTGATATTGGTAGAGGATATTTTGAAACCATGGGTCTACAGTTGCTCGAAGGCAGGTATTTTGATCAGGATTTTCGAGAATCAGAGCGCGAACATGCCATTATTGTAAATGAAAATCTAGTAAAAACTTTTGGATGGGAGAATGCGTTAGGGCAAAGGTTAAAAGAAAATGATACCCTCACCCTGACTGTTGTTGGAGTGGTAGCAGATTTTTATCCTTTCGGATTTTGGACAGATATTTCACCCACCATGTTAAGATTAGGTGTCAAAGAACGCATGCGTACTTTAGTTGTAAAGGCCGATCCCAAAAATCTGGAACAGTTGAACACTCAGATGAACGAAGTTTGGGAAGAGCTTATTCCGAATGCAGTTTACCCCGGATTTATGCAGGAAGAACGTTTTGCAGAAGCCAAAACCATCAACAAAAACATCGTGAGCATGTTCTTGTTTTTAGCCGTAGTTTCAGTCCTGCTTTCGCTTGTCGGGCTTTATACGCTGGTATCACTAAAAGTAATCAAGAAGACCAAAGAAATTGGTATTAGAAAAGTATTGGGCGCACCTGTATTTTCCGTCATTCGGCTACTAAATCGAGAGTTCATGATCATTATTTTTATAGCTGCTGTTCTGGGTTCCATATTGGGTTACTACTTATCCAAAATGATGCTTGATAGTATGTATGAGGTTTATAAAAGTGTCACTATTACTTCCTTCATCATTCCGACCATTATCATTTTAATTGTTTCGGTAATTACCATTAGTGGAAAGGTTTACAGCGCTGCCAATAAAAATCCAGTGGATGCGATTAATTATGAATGATGTTAATTATAAGTGATGAGTTATAAGTTATTATGGAGAATTTCAAATTTTCTAAACCTGTCAATGCCTGAAATACGTTGACCACTTTTTAGTAAAAATTACTTAACAAAAAT
>CAYOKJ010000287.1:0-2604 GCA_964404485.1 uncultured Bacteroidales bacterium
TGTCTATTTGGTGTACCGTTGTATTTAGTTATTCCAGGTAAATCATAGAAGTGAATTTTTGGTTCTACTTTTGCATTTTTTATTTCTATTTTAAAAACATTCTCTTTTTTTCCTTTTTTAGTGAATTTTTCTCTAACAATTTCCATTTGAATTTCTAACTTTGGTGTTCCGTCATAATATGCAATTTCAAACTCGTGTTTTTCAATGGGAATTTTTACTTTTTCACCGAACTTAGTTTCATATCTGTATTTTTCGTAAGCAACTGTGTTTCCATACTTGTCGTTTGTTTCAGTTATTATTTCGTTTATACTACCATCTACATTATATGTCTCTTTTGTGTAAAGTAGATATTGATTACCCTCATAATTAGAGTATACTGATTTCTCTATTAACTCTTGGTTTTTAAATGATTTTATTTTAATCAAATGATTATCATTATCATATTCGAATACTACATATCTGTTAGTTTTATCACCATTATAAACAGAATATACTTCTTTTATTTTTCGTTTTTTATTGTCATATTCAAGCTTATATTCATTGTGAATTTCCCCAGAATAGCTAATTTTTATATAAACAGCTAATGCGTCATCTAAATAATTTATTCTAAGCCCAAAATGTTCACTATCGTTTGAATTGTATACTACATTTTCTATAAGTTTTCCTGCATTGTTATATTTATGTATTTCCTTTTCAATTATTTTACCTCCTGCATCATATTTTATTTTCTCCAACAAATTACCTTTATTATCTCTTTCCCAAAATATTTTTTTTCTTAAATCGCCTATGCCATTATACTCAGTGTAGGAAATCTCATAACCATTTTTATCATATTCATGTATTTTTTTATACCCGCCTTCTTTACCTAAATATTCTGTTTCTTCAACTAATAAATTTTCAGAATTATATTTTTTTGTAAAACCTTTCATTTTTTCTCCATCATAAATACTTGTATAATATTCTTCCATAATATTACCTTGTGGTGGGTATTGATAATAAGTCAAACGAAAATCTTCTTCTTCTTCATCTCCAATTATAAAAGTATATGCTTTTATTTTTAATCTATCATTATTGAAATAGTAAATACTTTTTCCGTAGGCAGCAGTTTCGCTTCCTGGGTTAGTTTTATCTAAACATTCAAATATTTCTCTTCCTTTTTCATCATACAAATACCATTCTTTCATTTGTTTCGTCCCAGCTTCATATTCACCAAACTTTTGGGCGAAATCTTTCAAAACTGTTTTTTTATATAAATATACAGGGCCGTTTATGAGATAATTATCTTTTCGAGTTTTGTATTCAAATTGTGCTATTACATTTTGACTTATAAACAATAACAGCAATAAACTTATACTTAGTTTTGTAATTTTCATAATATTTTATTTATAAATGAATTATTAATATTTACTCGATTTTCTATAATTCAGGTCGTTATTTTAATTCAACTATCATTGTTTGATTCTCTGAATTTCCGTTTAAAAAGCCTTTATCTATGGGTATTACAATACTTGCCTTTCTGCCGGTATTTTCCCCAATGAAATTTATTATTAACGAGAAACCTGTTATCTTTCTAATATCCTTTTTGAAATTCATACTCCACAATGTGACTCTGTTGCCTCTGACATCATCTAAATCACTTACTATTAATTCAATATTAGGTGTGAAGTATATTATTATATCTTCAGTATCTTTTCTGTTCTTAGTCTTAAATGTTATTGAGTTAATGAGTCCATAAACAGTTGATAGGTTTAAATTAGCAATAATATTATCATCCTTGTTACTAATCTCATGATTATATCCAATGAATAAATCAATTTCAGTATTTGGAATCTCTATTAAAAAATATTTTTCATTGGTTTTGAAAAATGGAATTTCTGTTTTGTAATTATAAAACTCATAATAAGTTTCAGCATCACAGCATCCATATTCAATTGCTTTATAGTAATCAGTATCAAAAATTAATTCATTGAAATATTTTGTTGTACTCCAATACGGCATGGATGGATCAACTGTCTCAGCATAAATAACTGTTGGCAATCCCTCACCGCCATAGTCGGTGCTTTCGACAACTTTTTTTATTCTTCCAATTTTGTAATTTCTGTGAAAACTTACCTCTCTTGTTTTCGTTATTAAAGTCCCATCACTTCTATCTTTAAATTTCGAAATAGATGCTTCTGTGTAATTGGAATATAAATTTTCGTATTTATTTTCTTTGATAGCTTTTTCATATTCCAATATTCGATTAATATTTTCTTTATCAATTTCAGATAGTTTTGAATTGATATTTTCAAATTCTGGTTTATACCATTTTTTTGTTGAGAAATGATTTTTTAACTCTTCTGTTTTAAAAATGTATCCATGTCTGGCAAATATTTCATTTCTTAATAAACGAAGCTCATCTGAAGATTTACCTGTCAAAACATAATTTGGTATCAATTGCTGATCCGGTTGGGCAAATATTTGTCCTGCTAATATTAATGATAGAATTAGTGTAAAATATTTCATATTTCAGTTATTATAATAATTGGTGCTAATGGCAGTTCGTCTAATAACCCATCATTTTCTTAAAAAACAATCAAATTTAAGCGAATTTAAGCGAACTTG
>CAYOKJ010000288.1:0-2597 GCA_964404485.1 uncultured Bacteroidales bacterium
TCTGACACCCATGGAATTTCCCAAACCAAATTGCCTAAGCTATCTGTCATGATAATAAAGGATCTCATCCAACCACCACCTGTCTGGCCGGGATCAGGATAAAAGCAACGCCCTGTAATCAAATATCTGTTATCATCAATAATTAATAAATCAAATCCTTCCTCGCCAAACATTGCCGAATCGCTTTGGGCATATACATGCTGCCACTCTATTTCACCGATACTGTCAAATTTAGTTAAGTGAGTGCGATGTTCCGGATTATCGCCGAGATATCTGGTAAGAAATAAATATCCTCCATCGTTTAGTTGTTTTACACGCTGCCCGTAATCATTATCAACAGGATTACTAAATAACTTACACCACTCAGGTTCGGCACATACATTAAATTTTTGTATATAAACATCACTATAAGTATTATACTTTGTTGTAGAACCACAAATAATATATCCATTATCAATAGTTTGTTCAATGGACATGGGAATGTTCGAATAACTACCATTTCCAATACGTTTATCCCACAAAATATATCCATTGATGTTGGTCTTGACAATCCAACTATATTTGTAACTGTTTTTATCCGCAAGAAGAATATAACCATTATCATATGTTTCAATCACATACCTTCCTCCTGCACTTGATTCATCTCCATAAACTCTTATCCATTCCTGTGAATAAGAATAATTAATAAAGAAAAATAAAGCAGATATTAAAAAAAATATTCTTTTCATAAAGATAATATTTTAATAAATTGTAAATTTCGAAGTATCAATTAATTTACCATCAACAAATATACTAATTCTTAACAGGTTTGCGACCCCGATAGCTATCGGGGAACTGTTTAGAATTAGTTATGCGTGCGGAACAGATCTGTAAAACTTTTGCATTTCTGTCCCGCAATAGTATAAACTATAAATATATACTCCGGGATTAAATGTTTTAGTGTTTATAAGAAATTGATCTTTTGCTTTGTTTAGTTTTTTTATCTGAATCAGTTTTCCGTTTATATCTGTAAATCGTAAAACTAATTTTTTTTCATCCGCCAAGCTCTTTTAAAGTGCTAGGCGGGTTTGTTGCTTCTTTCATCCGCCAAGCGCCTTCGAGGCGCTAGGCGGTTTTTGTACTGCATAATTATCATTTTCACTTTAGCCTTCCTACCTCAAAACAACAAACTTCTGTTTTGTAATAATTTTATTGTTATTTCTAAGTACTGCAACATATAATCCGTTATTCCAATTGCTTACATCAATTTTAAGTTGCTGCTGACCTTTTGAAACTTTTATTTCTTTTAGCTTATGACCAAAAATATCATAAAACTCCAGAACTGCATTATTTGTGTATTGATAATGCACTTTAGTTACTTGAAAATGTTCTGTATTTTGTTCTGAAATAATATATTTTGGCAGTTCAATAGTTATTTTATCTTTTGCAGGATTTGGAAAAATATTCATTATACTGCCTTCTTTTGTTGTAAAAGGCTCGTAAATATCTACCAGAATATCACATTCCAGATCATAAGTTTCCGAAATAATAGTATCAGGGCAAAGACTGTCGTATGTGAACGGTTGTGTGTAAATACTATCATATTCCATATTCTCATTAACTTTAAAAGCATACATATCCCAGTTGCCATCGTAGTGAGTTCCTACACTTACAAATTTACCGTCAAATGTTTTTGTTGTCCAATAAATAGTATTGCTAATAGGATATATTTCAAGTGAATCAATTAAATTCCCTAAAGTATCTACTTTTATAAAAGCTGTATGAAAATTATCATAATAATCACTCCATGAAGCAGAAATAAAAAGCATACTATCATTAATCCAATTTATTGTAGTACCTCCTCCAATATAAAAATTGTCCTCAATAATATTTGCATGATATAATTCGTTACCTACAAATGATGTTTTCATAAGACTGGGCAAATCTCTTTCATTGGGACCGCTAACATTTTGGCCAATTGTATAAATATTCATTGAGTTATCAATTACAGAACTATTACCATTCCCGTGGAAATATCCATCAAATACTAATGGTTTTTCCCATACAAGTTCACCCAAACTATCAGTCATAATTAATAAAGGTCTCCTCCAACCACTACCAACTTGACCGGGATCTGGATAATAACACCAACCTGTAATTAAATACCTGTTATCATCAACAATTAATAGATCAAATCCTTCCTCGCCAAACATTGCCGAATCGCTTTGGGCATATACATGCTGCCACTCTATTTCACCAATGCTGTTAAATTTGGTTAAGTGAGTGCGATGTTCCGGATTATCGCCGAGATACCTTGTGAGAAACAAATATCCTCCATCGCTTAGTTGTTTCACACGTTGCCCGTAATCATTATCAACAGGATTACTAAACAGCTTACACCACTCCGGTTCAGCACAAACATCAAGTTTCTGTATATAAACATCATAGTATGAATTATATCTCGTTGTTGAACCACTGATAATATATCCATTATCAGTGGTTTGCTCAATATTAAAAGGAATATTACTATTATTATTATTACCTATTCGCTTATCCCATAAAATATTACCATTAATATCTGTTTTTATTAACCATCCATATTTATAACTATTTCTTGA
>CAYOKJ010000289.1:0-2554 GCA_964404485.1 uncultured Bacteroidales bacterium
CATTTTCGTAAGCAATATGATGTGAAAAATGAAAAGCGGTTTGCTCATAAGGTTTACGACCTTTATAAAAGGGAATAGCAACCATCGATGTTTCAAAATCGATAAAATGAAGTGGATAGATATAAGAATTTAGTTGTCGCTTTAAACCATCTTTATCCACATAAAGACTGTTGTCTTTAGTTTTTATTTTTTCAATTTGCAGCCATTGTCTTTCTTTGCCTGAGAGAGAACCATCTGAGTTTGGCCTTATATCGCCAATATGCTCCTTTTCTAAATCTTCAATATGATAAATACCCTGTTCCACCAGCAGCTTTGATGCTCTTAAATTCCAGACATCAAAAATCAAGGGTTTCCTAAACTGGTCATCAGTCCAATTTAGCTGATGTTTCCAGCATTCCTTAAAGCCGGATATTTTGCCTTGCTGTTCTTGTTCTTCTGTAGCTTTAAATTCACAAGCTTTGCAGGAGCTACTAATGGGGATTATTATTTTCTTGCCGCTGTCATAATGATCAGCCAGAAAATGAATATAATTCTCAAAAGAGAAATCCTTATTTTGACCAAAGAGTTCTATATCCCAAATTCGTTGAATAAGTTCATCAACATTTATTTTAGCCAATAGTTGTTTCCCAAGAGCATTGGGCGAAACATCACCAACAATTTCTACATAAGTTCTGCCTTTATCGTTTTTTCTTAGTTGAAATTTTTGATTTAAACCATCAACTGTAGCTTGAGCACTTTTATCCGCTAGCATTAGGAATCCTTTCACATTCCAATGGGGAAAAGCTTTTTGGATAACATATTTCTGAAAAGCCACATCATATAAATAAGGTCGCCAGATGCTGGAAAAATCTCCTTTTTTGCTTAAAAAATCGGAAGTGTCCACCCCATCCACTGATTTTGCTTTGACTTCGATTAATTCTATGGTATTCCCTTTTTTCTTTAGAACATCGACACGAATAAATAAGTTTTGATATTTAATGGCTGCTTCGTAAATAATGACATTCTCTTGTTTTAGAAATTCATTGGTTTCATTCAACGATAAATCATTGCGTCTTTCAACAATATTGTGCCCACCCGGAAAATAACATTTGGCTAATTCTCCAACCTGAAAACCGCCTTCAGCCAATGCCTCCAAAAAACTATCGTCGATTTTTGAATTTGGATATAGCTTTTTTCCGGTATAATACAGTTTTGCCGGACATTCAAGTGCTAATTTGAATCTAGATTTAGTAAGGTAACGAGGTTGGCGAATACTTTTCATATTTCTTAAGTGTTATGTTTTATTAAATGTTGATAAATAAAATACCCAATACCTGATGAGTTTGTTCACATTTATTCAAATTGATTAATCATCAATAGTAGTATCCGGGAGTTGCAAAACATTTGCCGTATTTAGCGATGTTCCTGCAATACCCTTGATTGAACCAAAAAGTGCAGAAATATTCTCCTGTACAACCCAGATATATTTTTCTCTTGATGCCCAAATCTTGTGCATAGCTTTTTTCTCGGAATTAAGCTGATTAATCATAGCATCATAATTCTCAACAATACGATCGATATTTTGAACGAATTCAGTACTTGTTAGATAATTGTAAAGGAGTTCCATTTTATCTCCTTTATTCACTTGTACTTGCTTAACCGAGTTCATTCGGACCAGCATCTCCCTTAGTACAAAAGACAAGCTTGTCACTTCCTGATAGGTACATATCCAAATTCCGTTTCTCTCTCCAAATCTGAGCATATCTTTTGGGAGGCTTTGAGTTACCAGAACTGCAATATCGGCTTTACACGCCGATTGATCCTGTTTTAATTTACCGATCCAGTCGTTACTAAAACTTTTCGTTCTCTTACTTTCATAAACAATAGTGCCGCATTCTACCTGATTTGAATTTATAACCGTTTGGATAGAATCTGCCCCACGAACTCCTTTAGGCACCTCATCAATTTTGTCGAAGGGGTAGGTTTTAGCGAGCAATTTTTCCAGCTCTGTCTCCTGAATTTCACCTTGCACTCTTCCTGATCCTTCTTCAACTCTACGTTTCATTTCAGCAGCAAGTTTTTTATTTTCTTCAATCTGCTTTAAAAGCTGGGCTTTTTCTAATTCAAAACTTTCTCTTTCATTGGATCGTGCTTTATCCTCTATTTCTTTTTGACGATCCAAAAGTTGCTTTTCCATTTCCAGCTGAAGGTCTTCTTGTTTTTCTTTTAATTCAGATTCCTTTTTCAAAAGATTAACTTCTTTTTGTCGCAGCGTTTTATTTTCAGCTCTTCTTTTTTCATTTTCTTCCTGTAGTGCTTTTATCTGTTCTTCAGAAGATTCTTTAGCGGATTTTTCAATGGAAGCTTTTTGCTGCTCCCATTGTTTTTTAATTGCTACTTTAATCAAATCATCTTGCTGTTCTTTTTGCAATTGAAATTGCTCTTTCTCAGAATCTAATTTCTTTTTTTCCACATTAAATTTTGTGGCTTGTTCAGCAATTTTCTTTTCGAATTCCGCTTTGAATTGTGCTTCAAGTTTTCCAGAAAGTGCTTCTTCAACATCGAAGATGTGACC
>CAYOKJ010000290.1:0-2530 GCA_964404485.1 uncultured Bacteroidales bacterium
CTTTTTAAATACTTAATAAAATTAAGCAGTTTAGATTTAACTATTCTTGTCTTTTTCAATATATTTTCAGAATCACAAAACCCCAATCGGTTCGAAATTAAGAGTTGTGTTTCTATTTCGGCTATTGACCCGAGTGCAATATAAAGAAACTGTAAATTTTCTTTGTCAGACTTTCTGGCTGCACCTTTTTACCCTGTGAAATAACTCAATTCAAATAATTCTTCAATCGATTTCTAATATACCTTTTCCCATAGGTTGACTTCAAATATTTTTCTCTGTGTAAAGCATCCTTCTCATTAAAACAACCTTCAAAATATACCAATTCAAAAGGAATCCTATTTTTAGTCGAAGTAACTTGACCATCATTATGTTGATTCAATCTTCTTTCAAAATCAATGGTATATCCAGTATAATAGTTCAAATCTTTTAGACTTCTCAATATATAAACGAAATAAGTAGTCATATTAAATATTTCACAGGGCAGGTGTTAGAGGGTACAGAAACAGCAGCTCTTCGTAATTGACTAATAAGTCCAAATTTTTCTTCGGAGGGAAAATCAAAAGTTAATTTATAAATATCTTCAACCAAATTCATTGAAAGTTTCCAAACATCCAAATCTTCATGTGTTCCCATACTAATAATTATTTACATTTTAACAATTAAACTTCTGAACCTTTAACCTTTTTACCTTTTGAACTTTTAAACCTTTTACCTTTTGAACCTTTAAACCTTTTACCCTTTGAACTTTTCTAAAAATACCCTTCTCTCTTCTTTTGCTCTGCATCAAATCAAAAAAGAAAATCCTATTTGATACCTCCTTAGCTATGCTACGAGGTCTTTCATTTAATTTTCAAACTTTTTAAATATTTAATAAAATTAAGCAGTTTAGATTTAACTATTCTTGTCTTTTTCAATATATTTTCAGAATCACAAAACCCCAATCGGTTCGAAATTAAGAGTTGTGTTTCTATTTCGGCTATTGACCCGAGTGCAATATAAAGAAACTGTAAATTTTCTTTGTCAGACTTTCTGGCTGCACCTTTTTACCCTGTGAAATAACTCAATTCAAATAATTCTTCAATCGATTTCTAATATACCTTTTCCCATAGGTTGACTTCAAATATTTTTCTCTGTGTAAAGCATCCTTCTCATTAAAACAACCTTCAAAATATACCAATTCAAAAGGAATCCTATTTTTAGTCGAAGTAACTTGACCATCATTATGTTGATTCAATCTTCTTTCAAAATCAATGGTATATCCAGTATAATAGTTCAAATCTTTTAGACTTCTCAATATATAAACGAAATAAGTAGTCATATTAAATATTTCACAGGGCAGGTGTTAGAGGGTACAGAAACAGCAGCTCTTCGTAATTGACTAATAAGTCCAAATTTTTCTTCGGAGGGAAAATCAAAAGTTAATTTATAAATATCTTCAACCAAATTCATTGAAAGTTTCCAAACATCCAAATCTTCATGTGTTCCCATACTAATAATTATTTACATTTTAACAATTAAACTTCTGAACCTTTAACCTTTTTACCTTTTGAACTTTTAAACCTTTTACCTTTTGAACCTTTAAACCTTTTACCCTTTGAACTTTTCTAAAAATACCCCTCCCTCTTCTTCTGCTCCATACTTGCATCTTGGTCAAAGTCTATCACTCTAGTGGTTCTTTCTGATTTTGTGACTGTCATCATTTCTTCAACGATTTTTTCTATTGTGTCGGCTTCGGATTCTATGGCGCCGGTAAGAGGATAGCAACCAAGAGTACGGAAACGGACTTTTTTCATTTTAGCCTTTTTTACCAGATCTTTTGGCATACGTTCATCATCAACAAGAATTAAAGCTCCGTTATATTCTACTACAAGTCTATCTTTTGCATAATACAGTGGCACAATGGGAATACTTTCTAAACGAATATATTGCCAGATATCAACTTCTGTCCAGTTTGAGATAGGAAAAACACGTATTGATTCTCCTTTATGAACTTTTGTATTATAGATATTCCATAGTTCCGGTCTTTGATTTTTTGGATCCCACTGATGGAAATCATCCCGGAATGAAAATATACGTTCTTTTGCACGGGACTTTTCCTCATCACGTCTTGCACCGCCGAAGGCAGCATCAAATTTGTATTTATCAAGCCCTGATAATAAAGCCTGAGTTTTCATTACATCTGTATGAACTTTGCTGCCGTGAGAAAAAGGTCCAATTCCTTTTTCGTGTGCTTCTTTATTATAATGAATAATAAGATTCCAGTTTTTTTCTTTGGCGTATTTGTCACGAAACTCAACCATTTCCTTGAATTTCCATTTAGAGTCAATATGCATTAATGGAAAAGGTATTTTTCCCGGAGCAAATGCTTTTTCGGCCAATTTTACCATAACGGATGAATCTTTTCCAATGGAATAAAGCATAACAGGGTTTTCAAATTCTGCTGCTACTTCACGAATAATGTGAATTGATTCTGCTTCGAGATGACGTAAATGGGTTAATGTGTATTGGTTCATGGGGTTTTTGGTTTCGG
>CAYOKJ010000291.1:0-2523 GCA_964404485.1 uncultured Bacteroidales bacterium
ATACTAATTCCTGCATATAATGAAGCAAGCACAATTAGCGAAATACTAAAGAAAGTATATGATGTTAATTTGGTAAATAATATCCAAAAAGAACTAATTATTATTAACGATTGTTCGGTTGATCGAACATCACAAATTGTTAATGATTTTATAAATAAAAATAAAAATATTGATATTCGATTGATCGAACAGCAGGTAAATCAGGGAAAAGGTGCAGCACTGCATCGTGGAATAAAAGAAGCTGGCGGAGATGCAATAATTATTCAGGATGCCGACCTTGAATACGACCCCGAAGATTACAATATTTTATTAAAACCTTTGATTAACGGAGCTGCTGACGTTGTCTATGGGTCAAGATTTATTGGAGGAAACCCACACCGAATTTTGTTTTTCTGGCATTCGTTAGGAAATAAGTTTCTTACTTATTTCTCAAACATGCTTACAAATTTAAACCTTACCGACATGGAAACATGTTATAAGTTGTTTAGGGCGGATGTGTTGAAAAAGCTTGATCTAAGAGAGAAAAAATTTGGTTTTGAACCGGAGGTTACTGCAAAGATTTCACGTCTTCCCAAAATCAGAATTTATGAAGTTGGTATTTCTTATTACGGAAGAGTTTACGAAGAAGGGAAAAAAATTAGTGCTTCAGATGGTTTTCATGCCATTTGGTGTGTGTTAAAATATAATGTTTTTAAAAGGTGATTTTTAGTAAATAATTTGAGTGCCTATAGTTGAAAAAAATCAATTAATCTTTCTTTTGATTAGCTAACCACTGAGCATCAAGCTTTATCATTTCATCAAGATTAACGCCATTTTCAATTGCTTTTTTTGAGATTTTCTTTAACCAAATGCTGTCATTTCGTATTTGCTGTTCGTAATATGAAGCAGTCAGTTTTTTGGATTTTGGTGTTGAAATTACACCGGTATAAATATCATAAGCTTTGTCGATAAAACCGTATGCAAATCGTTTAAGCAAAGGCTCAGTTGATATCAAAATAATGAAATCCTGCTTTTCAATCTCTTCTTTAATATTTAATTCTTCAACTTTTCGGGGCTTGTCATAATCAACACAATGAGCCATTTTAAAGTAATACCAAAATGTTGCGTGGCTGAACAAAGATGATGCATAGCTGCTTCCATGAATATTCCAATAATAACTATCGCCAACAGCTATTACTCTGGGTTTTTTTGTTTTAGAATTGCTGATGAAATCAATTTTGGGATAAGCCATTTTATTATTTGGAATTTTAAAAAGCAGGTTCATGCTTTCTTCAATATCATTATCAGTTCCTCTAAATTTCGATGAAACTTCAATATCTTTCAAATGCATTTCAGGCATTTTTATTTTTGCTGATTTCTCCATATATTTTTTAATTGAATCAACAGCGAGATATGTTCCGTACAAGCTCCAGTGAATACCGGTTTTTGGGAAAAGACAATATTGTGAAGTGTCTTTCATTTTCATGAAATAATCATTAAAATCAATATGATTTATGTTTTCTTCAAGACTTCTTTTCTTGTAATATTCGTAGTTGGTAATTGTTTTGTTTGAAGGATCAAAACGCTCAGGAATATATTCAGGGTAAAAACTTCCTTTTCCAGGAGCAAAAATTACAATTAGTTCTGTACCTAATTTTTGTAAAGTATCTTGCAAATATTTTATCTTATCTATTTTATTGTCAATTGTATCTTTTCCAAGAAAATCTCTGCCAAGGTATGAAGTAATATAGTTTTGCTCGTATAGATAATTGTCTTTCCCAACAACTACCCAGTTTGTATTTGCTTTATTATTTGTAGAATAATCAATCTGATTATTAACACGAATAAAAAATGGTCGGAAGCCAATATTTTCTTCTAAATAATTATTAAAGTTTTCTTGAAATTCACCGGAATAATAATCTTTAATATTTAATTCGGGAAGACTGTCTTTTTCAAAAGAACCTTTTAAAGCTTTAATTTTAAAAAATGAAGTTTGTTCCTGAAAAAAAGGAAGAATCAACAATAATATAATGATTAAAAAAAGAATGTTTTTATTTTTTTCTGGAGTCATCTTTTGATTCTAAAATCTAAAGTAAATAAACGGATTAAATCCGGAAGAAGTAATTGATCCGATGCAAATTACCAGAAGTACTAACGCCAAAACTGTCATTCCGAGATAAGAAGCAAACTTCTGATTTTTTGTAAAAACTCTCATCTGCCAATCCTCAACTCCTTTAATAACTGCAAAAAATGCAAATATTACTGCAAAAACCAGAATAGTATAAAATTTACTGTCGAGATTAACAACAACTCCTTCAAAATCGAATTCAAACATTTTTTTTAGGTACGAACCGGCGAATAATATATCCGGTGAACGGAATAAAACCCAACCTATAAGAGTTACAATAAATGTGAAAATTATACTTGGGTATTTTCCGATTTTGTTAAGCGCCTTAATAAGAAATAATCTGTCGAGGATAAGAAAAATACCATGAAAAGCACCCCAGAAAATAAATGTCCAGGCAGCACCATGCCACAAACCTG
>CAYOKJ010000292.1:0-2518 GCA_964404485.1 uncultured Bacteroidales bacterium
TGGATATTCCGGTCATATTGTGCCACCTATTCCGGACATATTGTGCCACATAAAACAGATGTAATTTCTAGGCCAAATTTACACATTAATTTATAATTTTTATCAACATTAATTTATTTTTAAAATCCACATTAATTTGTTTCAGTATTTACTTTTGTTTGAGTTTGTTTTTCCTGAGTGATTCGCCTTTTAGTTGTATGCGATGTGATGAATGAACAATACGATCGAGTATGGCATCAGCAATAGTTCCTTCACCAATTATTTCGTGCCATCCTGAAATGGGTATCTGTGAACCAATGATTATTGAACTGCGATCATATTTGCTTTCGATTATGTCCATCAAGGTTTGGCGTGATTGATTATCAAAAGCTGATAGACCAAAATCATCAAGGATTAACAGTTCCGCTTTTTCAATCTTCATTAGTTGTTTGGTATAATTGCCTTCGAGCCTTGCAAGTTTTAAATGATCCATCAGCCTTGCGGTATTATAATAGAGTGTTTTCATGAGCATTAAGCATGCTTGGTTACCCAAGGCTTGAGCCAGATAACTTTTCCCGGTACCGGTGGCTCCTGTGATGATTATATTTTCGTGACTACGTACAAAGTCTAACAAAGCCAACCTTTCAAAAGTATTTTTATCCAGTTGCCTGTTAGCGGAATAGTCAATATCCTGGATAGTGGACGGATAACGAAAACGAGCATTTTTTATAAGGTTTTTGATTTTTCTGTTTTGCCTGTTTTCCCACTCCTGATCAACGAGCATAGCCACATACTGATCAATAGTGTATTCGAGATTGATATTGTTATTTGTGTTTGTATAATGCATCTCAGCCATTCCGCTCAAATGCATTTGTTTCATTTTTTCGATAGTATTTTGATTATTCATTTTTCTTGATTTTTTTAGTTATAAAATTCAGCTCCCCTAATGTTGTTGTGCCTTGTGATATGTGGTTCTGTGCTTGCTGTTTGATCTGCCAGATCCATCTTGTTTGTGAGAATATTTTTAATGATATGATATCCGTAACGGGAATGACCCAGTGCCATTTTGCAAGCATTGTCAAGCCTTTGATTTGTGTGCAACGATTTTAAGTTAATCACGCCAAGGCATTGCTTGTAGGCTATTTCGGGATAGGAGGCTTGCTGTAAAAGTTTGCCCACGTAAGCTTCAACATGATCACCAGACTTTTTGGCCCAACTTAAAAAGTAGTCAGGACTCCAGTCTTGGTAGAATTTATGTGAACTGCTTAAATGTTCGTCTTTCTTGGTATAGGCTCCTTTTCTGTAATTCCGTTTGTGAATAGCGATGCGCTCCAACTTATAATATATTTCAACTTCTTCTGAGTTGTATTGAACCTCTACAGTTGTTCCAATGTAACGAAACGGAACACTGTAATAATTTTTGTCTTCATGTAAATACACAAAACCCATCTTTTGAACTTTTGCTTTTTTGTATTCTTTTAGTTCATAAGACTGCGATGGAAGTGCTGACAGGTAAGGTTTTTCAATATCCATGAACTGTTTGTAACGACTGGCTTCCAATTGCTTCATCTGGTAATTATTGTATTCAATCAGCTTTTCCCTGATAGCTTTATTTAATGCTTCGATGCTAAAAAATGTCATTTTGTTTAGCGGATAAAAAATGCGTTGGTAAACCAATTTGACAGCTCCTTCTACAAGAGCTTTGTCTTGTGGCGAATAGGCTCTTGTAGGGTTTATGCTTGTTTTGTAATGAACTGCCAGGGACTTTAAACTTTTGTTTAAAACAGCCTCATACTTACTGGATTTGGTTACTGCTGATTTTAGGTTATCAGTTACGATTGCTTTGGGAACTCCGTCAAAATATTCAAAACAGTGGTTCATAGAAGATATAAAATCTTCTTTTTGCTGACTTCGGGTAGCTTCAACATAAGTATATTGACTTGCAGGAAGTATGCCTACAAATACTTCTACTTCGGTAATTTCACCTGTTTGTTTATTGGTAACGTGCATTTTCTTGCCTGAATAGTCAACATAAACCTTGTCACCAACTTTATGAATTAGCTTACCGCTGGCTTTTACTTTATCCCTCCATCGGTTAAAGTGTTCGTTGAACTGACTGTAACCATAGCCATCATTATGCTTGTTCATATATTCCCGCCAGAGGGCTTCGCGTGTACATCCGGGCTTTTTCAGTTCTCTTTCAAAATATGTAAAATATCTGGAAAGAATGCTGTACCTTGCTGTATTTAGCGGTTCGCGAGAAGGAAACAGTTCTTTTAGCTCTTTGTCGTCATGCTTTAATAAACGGGTGTAGTTTAAGCCCGACACCCTGAACATACGAACGTAATGATTGATCGTATTGCGGTGAATGCTTAATAATTTTTCGCATGAGCGGTTGCTCTCACCTTTTTCTTTTAATAATAATAATTGTCTTAATTCCATAATATCTACCTTTTTTGCGGCCATAACCTTTGAGTTTTTTTTATAAAGGTTATTACGGTAGAAATTACATCTTTGTTTTGTGGCACAATAACTCCGG
>CAYOKJ010000293.1:0-2512 GCA_964404485.1 uncultured Bacteroidales bacterium
CTCTATTCAGGATGATATAAATGGCATAGATAGAGCACTTGAATTCATTTTATCTGAATTAGATAAATAGATTAAAAGTTCATTAAATTTTTCAATTGAGGAATTAAAACCAAAAGAATAAACAACTAATGAGTTAATTATGAAAAAAAATACTTATTTGATCTTAGCCTTACTAATCCATGTTTTTGCTAATTTTTCACTATTAGCACAGAAAACAGAAAAAGAGATTAGTATACATGATGCAGTTGGAAGAGGAAATATTGAATTGGTTAAAGAGATGGTATTAAAAAATCCTAATTTAATTAATTTAAAAAATAAAGACGGTTGGACTCCTTTATTTATTGCATCATGGTCCGTCAATAAAGAATTAGTTGAATTCTTAGTATTAAGTGGAGCTGATGTCAAAATCTCTGCTAGTGATGGTTACACACCTCTTCATAATATTATAGCTGGATCAGACTACAGCAAAGATGCGTATGCAACAATGGTATTTTTAATTGATAAAGGAGCAGATGTTAATGCTAAAAGCCATGAAGGAATGACTCCTTTACATTGGGCTGCAAGAGGTGGGAAAGTTAAAATTGCTGAGTTTTTAATAGCTAATGGTGCAAAAATTAATGCAATTACTAATTCAGGTGATACACCTTTGCATCTTGCCAGTAGAAACGGGTTTAAAGATTTTATTGAAAAGATTATAGAATTAGGAGGTAGCACTGAGGTTTTTAATAATGTTGGTGCTTTGTGCCTAACAGAGACAGTAACTAACGGATTTCTTGAGAGTACTAAATTGCTTATAGATGGAGAAGCCAACATTAATATTTGCACTAAGCTAAATAATAGATCTCTATTGCATTTGGCCTCAATTTATGGATTTGCAGAGATTGTAGAATATCTAATAAAAAAGGGATTAGATGTAAATCAACTTGATATCAATAATAAAAAACCTATTGATTATGCCATACAATATCATCATAATGATATTGTAACTCTATTACAAAATAATAATTCAAAATCCGAATTAAAGAAAGTGAATACAGCCAATATAAAAGCAGAGGAAGCTAAAGTAATTGTATGGAAAGTTTGGGGTGGTTGGGCTGTAAAAATAAAAACTAATCTGATTATTCTTTCATATTGGGAAAGAAAGCAGCTTCCCACTAATCCGTGCTTAGCGAATGGGTATATTAATCCAGAGGAAATAAAAGAAATGAAATCTTATTTTTTTGTAAACAGATATCACCCACAGCCTGGAGGAAAAAGAATATATAATATGGAAAAGGAATTAAATGATATTACCTTTTTTCAACACAAGATTATTTATAATAAAGATGTTCAGAATACAATTTTAGTAGGATCAAGAGAAACCACAAAAATTAAAAATTTAAAAGCAACTTCTATTTCTCAACCAGGAGGCTTAGGTTATTTTCTTGAAATTGATAGTATTAAAATATTTAGTCCATTTATGAATGAGATAAGAGAACCTGAAAAGAACTTCAAAAATGAAGTTGATTATGTTGCTTCTAAGTCAGGATTTTGTGATATAGCCTTTTTAAATGTAGATACTAAATCCAATAATACACAAAAAGAGTCTCTGGAAGGATTGTACTATTCAATCGATAAATTAAAACCTAAAACGGTTTTTGTTGAAATAGGAAATGAAGAAATTAGAGAAACTGTAATCAATAAATTAAAAAGGGAATATCCTAATATTGAGTTCTATGGTTATGCTTTCCCTGGAGATCACTATTTATTAATGTAATTACAAAAAAGTTGAAGCGATGTTTGTAAGCTCCTTTCTTATGCAGTTCGGATCAGGACTTAGTCCTCGTCTACAATAAAACAGAATTCTTAAATCCAAAAGGATATAGTAAAATAGAGATATTAAACACATTAAAGAGTTAAAATAAATCATGAAAACAAAATCAATTATTATCGTTATTGTGCTTATCATTTCCTTTATCAACTGTAATGCGCAGAATGAAAAAAAGGAGGCTGATTTCCCAGAATTAAAAGGCCTTTACCTTGGACAAAAATCTCCGGGAAAGACTTCTGAAGTTTTCGCACCAGGAGTAATATCTCGTGATGACTATTTTGAACACAGTGCAGCTGTTTTTTCTCCTGATTTAAGTGAAGTCTATTGGGCAGGCAAACCTAATGGAGCACGTTATTTTGAAATTTCTTTTATGAAGGAGATAAATGGAAAATGGACTGAGCCAGAAATTGTTTTTTCTCATCAAAAATACAGTTTTCGCAACCCTGTTTTCTCTTATGACGGGAATAAACTATTCTTCGATTCAAGAAATGATATATGGTTTGTTGAGCGGAATGGCGACGGTTGGTCTGAGGCTGTACAAGTTTCTTCTATAATTAATATTGATGCCTCCGAAACATTGCGCAGTATTACAAAAAATGGATCAATATATTTTTCAAGATATAATGCAAATGCATCAAGAGAAGGAAGAAAACATGAAGTCTATGTTTCAAGAAAAATAAATGGAAATTATTCGAAACCTAA
>CAYOKJ010000294.1:0-2509 GCA_964404485.1 uncultured Bacteroidales bacterium
AATTAAGGAAAAACTTTCTCAGTCAACATTTTTTTCAAATGCTAAATTTCAACCAGCTTTTTTAAAATTACAAGATTTCAAAAAGAGAATAGAGGAGTACAAATGACTTTAACAGAAACAGTAACCAAGAATATTATCAAGAAACTCATTAACGGTGAAGATTACCGAATCGAAATAGTAACATTAATAAATGCAGAATTTCTTCAATATGCAATTGATTTTTTTAAAAAAGTTGTTGATGCTAAATTGAGAAACAAGGACATTTCAACAGATTGGTATAAAAAAGAATTTCTAAATCCAAGATTGTCTCCAAATGATATTGCAATTAATTCTGGTTTAAATAAAAAAACTATCACAAATATGTATAATTCAGCCCGAAAAGAAATTGTTATTAATGCTTCAAATGAACATTATGATACTCTTTATAAAGCAATCGATCAACTCATTGAAGTTGAATCTGATTTAGATTTAACATTAACAATCAAACTAAGAAAAGTTAGTGTAGATTTGAATATTAATGAAAGTTTAATTGTCATTAATACTTTGGCAGTGAAACGGGCAGCATTACGAGGTGGTTTATGGTCAACTGCTGGTAAGAGAGTTGAAAAGTATTTAATGAAAACTCTTTGCAAACTTTTTGATGTACCAGAACAATATTATGATCAATCACAATTACCTGCATCAATGCGTGAAGTTGATTTCTATTTAATAACAGATAAGAAAAAATACCGCTGCGAAGTAAAATTAATGGGAAAAGGAAATCCTGAAAGTGCTGATGCTATTTTTGCAAGAGAAAGTGATTTATTTGTAGCTGATAAAATGTCTGATTTAAATAAAACACAAGCTAAAAAACTTAATACTGAATGGGTTGAATTAAGAGCAAAAAATGGTTTTAGAAGATTTACAAAAGTCTTAGATAAATTTGGGATTCCATATACTCTACTTGAAATTAATATTGATGAAAAATTGGATTCTGTATTTTCTGAAATTTTTTAATAAAATACTGACCAATTATTCGCATAGAAGTTTTTTTGATTCATCTAATAAGAATCTCCACATTCAGATAGAAAGAAAAGCAGGGAGAGCGTGGCAGTGCTCGAGACATTAGTTGCAAGGAATAAATAAGAGGTATCAAAATGTTTAAGGGAAAAAATTCTAAAGGACAAGAATTTATAGATAACTTTAAGAATAAAAAAAATCAAAAAATCTATGACCTGATTAATAAACATAGAAATGAATCGAATACTGAAATTGCAAAAACAATATTAAAAGAAGAAACAGGAATAAAACTTGGATGGCAAGATGAAGATTCAAAAGTTAATAAGGATTGAAAATTTTGAAGGAATAAAATCTACTCCTAAAAAAATCGAATTTAAAGACTTTAATATAATCTTTGGTGACAATGGCAGTGGAAAAAGCAGAGTAGTAAGAGCAATA
Organism: uncultured Bacteroidales bacterium; assembly: GCA_964404485.1. Taxonomy (GTDB): domain Bacteria; phylum Bacteroidota; class Bacteroidia; order Bacteroidales; family JAIORY01; genus JAIORY01. Next base: position 1,438 of record CAYOKJ010000294.1, read on the forward strand.
AAAGCATTTGTAGAAAACCGTAAAATTGAGAAACATTATTTCTTTCCAACTGAACCATCGGAAATCAGTTTTGAAATTGATGGAACCGTTTATACTCTTGACGATTCACAGAAATATATACCAAATCCCGTTGCAGATTTGGAAAAAAATGTTGCGATATTTGATTTGGATTTCATAATAAACAATCTGAAAATTGAACCAGATGAGCAGGGAAATAAACTCATCTCAATTGCCGGATTTGATTTGTGTTCCAACTTAATAAACACAATCGAGAAAGTTATAGATGAAGTTATCAACTTCCGATTTATCGGTTTCTCAACAGGATTTACCAAAGCTCTTTTAAATTTACAAAATGGACTACCTTCCGATAATTCTATTTCCACCCAATTAAACAATATCAGTTTTGATTTTACCAAGAAAGAAAATTGGAAAGCTAATAAACATATTAATACCCTTAATAAAATTCAATCCTCAATATCCTTGATTGAAACGCTAACTGAGAGCAAACTGAAAAAGTTAAAAGATGAAAATGCAGAGTTAGATACTCAAATTGAAAATTTTGAAACAGACAAAACTAATCTTGAAGAATTTCTGCTGTTAACCTATAATTACGAAAAGCAATCAATAGACACCCAAAGAATTAAGAAAAGTATTACTACTTTTAAAAGTGCCATCTCCAAGCTTTCTGAACTTGATCAATATTCTGAAAATCAAATTGAGTTCATTAAGCTGGGTCTCAAACTTCTTTCTTCCTCTTCCAATTGCCCATTTTGTTTACAGGATATATCACAAAAGGAGACACAGTCCAATATAACTGACTATAGAAATCTCGTGAAAAGTTTAGCGGTTGACTCTAAGCAGGAATTTATTGATGATTTGAAAGAATATATTGAAACTCTCACCAATATTCCTTCTTCTGATGATATAGATTTTAAGGATTATACTACTCAATTCAAATTGATTAAGAATATTATGAAAGATATTCATTTTTCAATTTGGAAGAAAAAAAATATCAGCACAAGAAATATTAAATCTTTAAAAGAGCATTTAGTAGAGATAAAACACAAAGTCG
>CAYOKJ010000295.1:0-2502 GCA_964404485.1 uncultured Bacteroidales bacterium
ACCCTGATACACTTTGTTACCTTGTGAAATAGAAAAATGATTTCACTTGGCAGGCAGGGCAGACGGATTAACGCGGATTATTTATTAGTAAAATTTATCATCAAATTGAACGAATTTCGGTTTTTGTTCAGAATGACATCTTGTTGCATTGCGTTCAGAATATTTCGCTTTTAATGTAGGTTTTCTTATGAGACACCATTGGTCTCAGACAAACGTTGTCTCATAATTTTATACTAATGTGGGACAGAAATGCAAAAGTTTTACAGGTCTATTCCGCACGCATAACTACTTTCAAACCCATTAGGGTTTGTGCGTATGTATAAACAGTTCCCCGATAGCTATCGGGGTCGCAAACCTGTTAAGAATTAGTATAATTTATACACATTCTTGTATATCCCATTTTAAAATATCTTTACGAATAAAATACTTTAACATTGGATCAATCAAGCAATATAATTGTTTTTCTTTTTTGATAACACCCTTTGTTTTAAGCTTACGTAAAGCACGAGATACATTTAATTGATTTAAATCTAATGATTTATATATTGAAGGAGTGCCTTTCGCGATAGAGATTAAAACTTGAGTTTGTTCCCTGCCGGCAGATAATTCTTCCCAAAGTTTCTCAATATAATTTATTTCGCTCCAGAATGCGTTTTCAATAGCTTCATTAACATTAGCAGTATCAATATTACTTTTTTGATCAGAAATTATGAAATATTCCAAATGTTTGCAAACAAGTTGAGTGTAATAAGGGTGACCTTTTGAAAATTCCATTAAGCGACCTAAAGCATCATCACTAATATTAACGCTCATTTTGTGAAATTCTTCTTTTATATAACTTTTAAAAATATCAGGATGTATTTCATTGATTTGAATTACCTGAGCAAAGCGATAGAATGGAGACTTTGATGTAATAAATATTTTATTCATCACTGATTCCTGACTACCGGAAAAGATATAAGAAGATTGTTGCTGCAATTGTATTTTCGAACGGAATAATTTTACAATTTCTTCACCATTTAATTTTTCGACATCACCAAACTCATCAAAACCACAAATAATTTGCATGCTGTATTTGTCTGCAAAATCTTCAATAAAATCAATGCTATTGGTTAACAATGTTAACTCATCCTGATTTTTCTCAGCAAAGTTCAAAATGAATTCAAAATCTTCAATTGTTTGTTTAAATTCCACTTGCTGCATCATAGAACTAAAACTCTTTCGAAAATTAGAGAATGCTTTATGTAATTTTTTGTTTGATAATACTGATTCTGTTATTTGTTCAGATAGTATCCTTTTAGTTGGGGTTGCAAAAATATCTATATAAGCAGTGAATAAACCTTGTGCTTTAATGCGGTTCAATACTTCCAAAACAATTGAAGTTTTTCCAAATCTGCGAGGAGCAATAAGAACAACACTCTGACCGGAAACTAACAATCGAATAATTTTTTCCAATATTTCTTCACGACCAATAAGTTTTTCACCTAATACAGGACGACCCGCTTGAAATAAACTTTTCATTTTAATGATTTATTTGTAAAATACATTATTGAACATTTGATTGATTTCGAATACAAGAACCGGACAACCTAATTCTTATTACACAAAAGTAATGATATTTTTGATATTGTTTTTATTGGCTTGAAATGGGCGAAGAATCTTTTTGCGTTTTCAACCATAGTATGAAAAAAGCTTTCTTGCGTTTTCAACCATGCTTTGTAAAAGGCTTTTTTGCGTTTTCTGCCATAGCTATTTGAAAGTTAAGCTGGTGAGCAAAGAGTTTCTTTCAGTCGTTCCGTGATAGAGTTTTTGGTGTAGCGGATTTTGGTGGACGGAACTCCTTCAGAAAATCGTATTTCTAAAAAAGTTTAATAGAAGCACAGTATTCTGTTCCGATAGCTATCGGAATTCGGGTTGTGCTAAAGTTAGCAAAGGAAGGTGAACTTTCTGATAATGATTTTGCCGGCTTGAAATGGGCGAAGAATCTTCGAGCGTTTTCAACCGAACTGTGAAAAAAGCTTTCTTGCGTTTTTTGCCATAGCTATTTGAAAGTTAGGCTGTTCAGCAAGGAGTTTCTTTCAGTCGTTCCGTGATGGAGTTTTTGATGTAGCAGATTTTGGTGGACGGAACTCCTTCAGAAAATCGTATTTCTAAAAAAGTTTAATAGAAGCACAGTATTCTGTTCCGATAGCTATCGGAATTCGGGTTGTGCTAAAGTTAGCAAAGAGAAATGATGTTTCGGAAAATGATTTTGCTGGCTTGAAATGGGCGAAGAATCTTCGAGCGTTTTCAACCGAACTATGTAAAAGGCTTTCTTGCGTTTTCAACCATGCTTTGTAAAAGGCTTTCTTGCGTTTTTTGCCATAGCTATTTGAAAGTTAGGCTGTTTAGCAAGGGGGTTCTTCAATCGTTCCGTGATAGTGATTTATAAGTAACAAATTTTGGCGAACGGAACTCCTTCAGAATGACACCTCTTTTAATAAAGTTTTTAGAAATGGTGTT
>CAYOKJ010000296.1:0-2501 GCA_964404485.1 uncultured Bacteroidales bacterium
AGCTCAATTTCCTAAGTTGTTTAAACCTTTTTGGAAACCTGATAAAAACAGCTCTCCTGATTAACTCCGTTTTAACTATGTATTTTCTCTGAATAAAGACGAAAATATATTAAAAGACATCTCAATTAATTATTTAACGATTTATTCATTTAAAATTTAAAATTATGGCACGTATTACAAAAGGTATTCTAGGAGGTTTTCGAGGCAAAGTTGGAACTGTCGTTGGGTCCTCAATTTTTGGTATTGACGTTATGAGAGCATATCAACCGGATGTTCATAATCCGCAAACTGAAAACCAAACAAAACAGCGTAACAAGTTTACAATAGTTATTGACTGGTTACTTCCATTAATTTCTGCAATCCGAATAGGTTTTTCTTTAAATGCTATTAAGATGAGCCCATGGAATGCTGCAATTAGTTACAATATTAAAAATGCTATTGGAGGCCAATACCCAGCACAGGAAATTGTTAAGGGTGATGTTCTTATTGCAAAAGGAAATCTTTCTCCAATAATTGATTTTACTTCTCGTGCAAACGATGACAGTACTTTGTTCATATCAGATTCATCAAATGTAGATGACCCTCTCGTTGATCCTACAGATATTCTATTTTTAGCTTTTTGGCATTATGAAGATTATTGGAAAATTATTCCTGAAGCAGGTACAAGACAGCAATTTGTTCAAGGGGATTATACTCCTATTAATTGTGGTTCATACACAGTTGACCATGAAGTCAGAGCATATGCATTTTATCGTTCTGCAGATGGTAAAAAAATATCTAATAGTGATTATAATCCTGGGGAAACTATTGGTTAGTAATCATTTTTTACTTTTTTGCACAAAAAATTTTCCAAACCCCGGCAATTTTATAGCTGGGGTTTCTTTATACTAAATTAACCTTAATTATTTCATTATTCATTCTTTAAATTATTACACGTCTTGTAGGATTTGGAATATATTTACTTTCTTTTGTTTTCTTAATATTACTCATTTTATCACCAATATTTGTTGCTTATTTGTTGCTCGAACTTTGTAACTAACTATATATCTTTTTATTTATACTTTCTGTATAGAATTCTGTAGTCAAATTTGTATTCTAAGAATTGTTAAAAAAACAATAAATTTGTATGCATATTTGTATGTATATAAAATTTTATTTAAAATTTAAGCAATTATAAGTGTTTGTATATTAATGTGGAGCATAGGGGAATCGAACCCCTGACCTCTTGACTGCCAGTCAAACGCTCTAGCCAACTGAGCTAATGCCCCAAATTTAATAGAGTTTTTAAAATAGGAATGCAAAAATATTAAATTATTGTAATTTTATCGGCAAATATTAATAGTTTTTTATGAAAAGACTTTTTGTAGCAATAAAAATAGAAGCTGATGAAAATTTCCTGAAATTATATTGGAATCTTCGAAATTCATTAAAACATGAAAAAATAAAATGGGTTGAGGAAGAAAATCTTCATCTTACATTAAAATTTTTTGGTGAAATTTATGATGAGAAAATTGACCCTATTTGCGAGCTTATTGATAATTCTGTGATTGATTGTGATTCGTTTGAATTGCAATTAGAAAATGTTGGAATATTTGGAAGTTCGTATAATCCAAAATTAATTTGGTATGGAATAAAACAATCTTCTGAACTTAAATTTCTTCATAAAAAAATAATCGAAAATCTAAAAACTATTGGATATTACCCTGACCGGCAAAATTTTGTTCCACATTTAACTGTTGCAAGAATTAGAAAATTAAATGATAAAAAAATATTTCAAAGAATAATTGATAAACAAAAAAACGGTTTTATTCAAAAAGCAGAAGTAAAAAAGCTTTATTTATTTGAAAGTATTCTACAACGCAAAGGGCCTATTTATAATGTTATTAAAGAGTTTCCATTATAAAAATAAAGGACACATTCTTAGCTGAATGCATCCTAAATAATTTGTTTTTGGTAAAGAAATATTAATTATCCATTTTATCATGTTTCCTTTCAAGAAAATGATTTATCACTAAAGCACATCCACCAAAAAGGAAAATCATAGAAAAGTATGCAACTTCTTCTTGTAATTCTGTTGTAACCTCAAGTATATTTCCAAGAAGTATTCCGATAGCTACTCCGATAAACAACATACCGAATTTAAAAGTAAGAGATTGATTACGTTTTTTTGAAATAAATACTGAAGCATCAGCACCTTTTTCTATTAAAGTTAAGCGTTCTTTTTTTCTTACAAAAATGTAAAAGACTCCAAATATAAATCCAAAAACAATTGCTGTGATAAAAATTCCTGTTAATTCCATGATTATAAATTTTATGTGATTATTAATTTTGTTTCATCTCTTTTGACGCAGAAATTATTTCGAGGTTACAAACTATTTCTAAAATCATTATTTTTATATAAGGATTTAGTTTTTGTAAATAATCAATGCCTAAAGTGAACTAAAGTTTTGGCACAAAACCGCCAAGCGCCTTCGAGGCGCTAGGCGGATGATAGAAGCAAC
>CAYOKJ010000297.1:0-2461 GCA_964404485.1 uncultured Bacteroidales bacterium
GTGGAGTATTTGTTATGTAGATTCAGCAGCGATTGACCGAAGGAAAAGGCTCTTATCCCGACACTTCGTGTACGGGACTGGCTCTGGGGAGGTCTCAACAACCACGAGATGGTTAAGTTGAGAAGTCAGCCGAAGTCATAGTAGTTATAGTAAACGAGCCACAAATAGATATTGTGGATGGTCTCACAGAGTAGCGAAGGACTGAACGTTAAACAGCCTGATAATTGCACTATTCATGGCATTATCTATCATGGGTGACCGACTCCCAAGATGAGCCAACGGTTTTGTAAAAAAGGGTAAGGTACAGTTGGTGAAAAGAGCTTCTGTACTGTTTGGCGAACCGCCAAGTACGAGACCTCCCGAAAGTTTTCGGGACTAAGTGGTGTGAGAGGTTCTCCCTACCGGTTTTTACTGGTGGGGCAGCCTACTCGATTATCGCCTGTGCATCTTTCATTCTATAAAATTTTAAGTATATCTCTAATCATTGATTAAACTGTATTTCGTTTACTCGCTTATTCAATTCTTCTACTCGTTTTAATAATTGATTGAATGATAACGAATTCCCATAAATCATGCTACCTTGCATTCGTCTGTAATCTATTCCATATTTGTTTTTTACGACATCAGGGGGTATAAGATTTATTCTTTGAGGTAATAGTGTGTTATAATCAAACCCTTTTAAACCGATAAATTTTTGACGATGTTTCACAACCTCTTTATAGAGTAATTCATTGGATAGTGCATTTTTTGCAAAATCGGATTCTAATGGAAAGGATTGGGGAAACGTTTCCGCTAAGATTGAGTTGAATTTTATAGGTTCAGCAGGTTCCATCAAAGAACGTGCTCCCACTTCAATCAACACTTTATCACGTAAGTAGTTCGGTTGAGACAATACGGATAAATAAGCGACTTCAATAGTTTCGGGATCGGTAGTACTAATGTCGGTTTCATTAACAGAAACATTAAAATAATCGGCAGAAATCCCTAATTGCAATAGTTGCTTTTCAATTTCATTTCGTAAATTACCTCGAACAAACGTACACGAAGCACGACGTAACCGGTCGCTAATTTGATTTTTCGATAATTCGCCACCAAATCCCAAAAACTCTCTATTTATTGAAATATCAACATCTTCCGAAAAGCGTTGTATCAGCCCCCATCCTTTGCTTAACGATGTTCCACCTTTGAATGCAATGTGATTGGCATAAATCGAAATGCACAATGCTTTGAGTACTTGCGAAACCCACCAATCTTTTTCAATAGAGTACGCACTCAATTTAGTTTGTTGTTCGCAATTGTTGAGCAGGCGGATTTGTTCGATTTGCGACAGTGAGAGCCAATTAGTTTTCATCGTTTAGTAAGTTTTGCAGATAAATACGAATACGATTCGGAGCCAAAGCCAAATCATGTTTTATTAATTTCGGATGTTCGGCTTTCAGCAACTCTTTCAACTTTCTGTTCATCTGTTCATTAGGTAAATCATACATATCCCGAAGTGCCGCTACTAACAAATAAATCATTTCGCTTTTATAGGCAAAATTTTTAGCAACTCCTTTTTTGAATTTAATGGTATTTCCACCTATATTAAGTGTACGAGGTGTGCCGTCTGTAATATATACCCAATTAGTTTGTACTTGTGTGGAAAGCCCCAAGCGATGTTGCGCATAAATTACTGTGGGTAAAATATGAGCCTTGTCTCGTGCTGCTACTTCCTTGGCAATTTGTTCCATTGAAACTCTCAAATTTTCTTTATCAAAAGGATATAAATAGATTCCTTTTGCCAAACGTATGATAAATCCCGATTTCTGCAATCTTGAAAAGGCTTGACGTACCGCCTCACTGCTTCCAAATTTTTCAAAAGCATCTATGAATAATACTGCACCTCTTTTTCTTGCTCTAATACTTTGTATTATTGTATCTTGGATTGACCTCATTGCTATCAATTCTGTTATGTTTTTGTCACAATATAATACTTATTTCGTGACAAATTGATTTTGCGAAAGTACAATTTATTTTGGTTCATTCAATGACTTTATTGCAAAATTTTTATTACTGCATTGGCGATAACGGTGGCAATATGAAAATGTTGGGCATTTAAAACACCAAACTTTCAATTTATTACACCTTTTATTTATTGCTAATTCGTTCATATTTACCACTTTCTGCCCAATTTTTTATATTGCGTGTTGTATGCTGGGCTTTATTCATTATCAGTTCTTAATCAATTCATTACAATCTTTATTCAGTTCAGTCGAAGCACTACCGTTTCCGAAAAAATTAGTTTTTAGGGTCGGCAAAAAAGCGTTGGCATTTGGAAGCTCTTTTGCAATTTTTGGACGAGCGATGGCTCGTGCGAATTGCAAATGTGCTTACAAATTGGGGTGGCTCGATTTGACTCGTCCTGAATTTAGTTTACACTTTTTAGTTCTTAATCCTGTTTCAAATTTACACTTTATTTTTA
>CAYOKJ010000298.1:0-2455 GCA_964404485.1 uncultured Bacteroidales bacterium
ACAGATGTTTTTTTAAAGAGAATATTAAAAATGATAAAAGAAAAATATACACAATTATATATTACATACAAGTTGGCGGTAATTTGAAAAAGTTGAAATATATAGAAATTACATCTGAAAATAAAAAAAGCAAAAATAATGAATTAAAGATTTATAGAGAACAGTTTGATAAAGCAATCGAACTGGTTAGAAATAAATTATAATGTGAGACTCGAGCTCAGAGGAGCTTGCGACGCTGGACTTGAGACGAAAAGATGCCAGCATTCTGAACTCCACCCCCGATGAATCGGTGTGAAGTCCAGTCTGCTATAAAAAGAGAGATAATAAAAAATGAAACGTAAATATCGAAATGATGGAAAAAAAGAATTTAACTTCGTGTTCTTCGTGGCTGAAAATATTAAAAACTCTCGGCATTTGCCGATACAAAGTCCGAAAAAGCGGACAAAGGAGAAATGATGAGATCAAATCAAAAAACAAAAAAGGAGATTAAGATGAAAAAAAACAAAATTAGTTTTAGGAATGATGCTGATTATGTTATTGGCATATAGCACAGGTTTGATGGCACAAAGCTACAGCGGCGGATCAGGAACATTCGTCGACCCTTATCAAATTGCCAATAAAACTGATTTAAAATACCTGTCTGAAAATTCAGGTGAATGGGGCAAGTATTTCAAACAAACTCTAGACATTACATTTCAAGCAAGTGATTTTGAGGGCGGTGGTGATTTTTATAATAGCGGTGCCGGGTTCATTCCAATTGGGAGCAGTCCACAGTTTACAGGTTCTTATAATGGTGATGGAAAATCAATTTCAAATCTCTACATTTCACGAACAGCTAGTGATAATATAGGGTTATTTGGATATGCTAATGGTGCAACTATACAAGGGATTACTCTAAATAATGTTGATATTAATGGTTCTGGAAATGTTGGAGCAATTGCTGGTTATATAAGTTCATCATCAAGTGTAACTAGTTGTAGCAGTTCCGGGACAATAACTTCAACCGGTTCATATACAGGGGGGTTAGTCGGTAATTGTAATACTTCAACTATCACGCTGAGTAATTCAAGTGCATCCGTATATGGTCCTGAAGGTGTAGGAGGATTAGTTGGACTCAATGAAAACGGAAGTGTTTCAGAGAGTTATGCCGGGGGAGATGTTGAAGGACCATATCGAGTCGGTGCTTTTGTGGGATACAATCGTTATGCTACTGTTAGTAATTCATATTCGCTCGGAGATATCACACGATCAAATGGCAGTACTTCTGTAGCTATGGGCGGTTTTTGCGGAATAAATTGGAGTAGTACTATTGAGAAATGTTACAGTATCGGAAGAGTTTTTTATACAGGGGCTACAGATCCTACTGACAAAGGTTTTGTTGGGCAGATAGTGGACACTCAAACTTATTCCAATAATTACTTCGATTCCCAAGCATCTAATCAATCAACAGCAACAGGGGCTACTGCCAAAACCACAGACGAAATGAAAAGGAGAATATAATGAATAGACAAAAAAATTTCTTTCTGCGTATTACTTTTTTGTTTAGTGTAGCATTAACTTGGTTTGCTTTTCCTGTGATGGCCAATGCAACAACCTATTATGTTGCTACTACTGGCTCCAATACATCCCCGTATGAAACTTGGGCTAAAGCTGCAACCAGCATTCAAACAGCTGTGAGTGCAGCCAGTAATGACGATATTATCTTGGTTGGAAGCAGCGATGGGCATGGAACAGGAAGTTACACCGAAAACCTGGAAGTAAACAAACAAGTAACTATTCAATCGGAAAATGGAAATAGCACAACCACGGTTGTGGCTGCAAGTTCAAGCGATCATGTTTTTGAAGTGACAGAAGATAATGTAACTATTAATGGATTTTCCATCTACGGCGCAACCGGAGGCGGCAGGGCTGGAATTTGTCTGACCTCTGTTACAAATTGCACCATCGAGAATAACCGCTGTGGCTGGGACGGTACCCATAAGAATTGGTATGGCATATACATGAATTCCTCCACCAACTGCACCATTAACAATAATACCGCCAGCTACTGCAATGGCGAATGCATCTTCCTGGTTTCTGCCAGTGACAGTAACGACCTAACCTCCAACATAGCTAATAATAGTGGTGCAGATGGAATTTCCTTAGATGGTTCATCGAGCAATACATTAGATGGCAATACGGCAAATAGTAACACTTGGGATGGAATTCATATAGATAATTCCTCAAACGAGAACACACTAAACAACAACACTGCGAACTTAAATGAAGCTAGTGGAATTGTATTAGACGCATCCTCAGACAACGATCTTACTAACAACGAAACGAATGATAATTGTGTAACCTGGCAAACTGCAGGAATTTCTTTAAGTTCTTCATCAAACAACAATACCTTAGACAATAACACATCAAATGACAATAAAAGTGGAATTGGATTATCTGGGTGCTCAGGTAACGA
>CAYOKJ010000299.1:0-2439 GCA_964404485.1 uncultured Bacteroidales bacterium
CACAAAACAATTCGTCAGTATAGGCATTAGTCAATACTACCATTTGCAGTTTTTTGTTACAAAATAAGAGTATAAACACGGATTACGTTTTTTCTTGCATATTAAGGATATTAAAAATACTTTTGTATAAAATAAAATAATTTATTTTTTGATAAAATTACAAATTTACCGTATAATACAACAAAATACGCTTATTATAATGCAATTTGCAGCTTAATAATATGTTATCGATATTCGATTAAACGAAATCAATATTTAAAGATGTTGATTAATAAAAATTGAAAATATTACAATGAGTTTTCAGAAATCAATATGGAAAAGATATGTATAATCAAACTCGCCAAAATTTAGAAAAATTTGATAATGAACATGAGTTTGAACGACTTGCATCAGACGTCTTAAATTCAATGGGGTATGGCAACGTAGAGCCAATGGCGCCGTTAGGAGGTGCAGACGGTGGGTCTGATATTCTTTTTTCTAGTGGTAAATCGAATGGAATAGCTTTCGTTACATTGCGAAAGGATATTCGTCAAAAATTCAAAGAAGATTTAGATAAGTTCAAACAAAATGCTGAGGAGATCTCCCTTTTTAGTATTGTCGATATTTCACCAACAATGAAATCTGATTTTACTAATGAAGCATTAAAAAAGGGAGCGACATTAGTCGTTTTCGATCTTGAAAGGCTTCGAAGTTTATTTGATAGTACTCTTAAAGACCTTCGTCGAAGGTATTTGGGAATTGATGATGATTTAACAATTCAAATAAAAGATAAACTGAATAAAATCATAATATTCAAGAATACTCAAATAATTGAATACAACACTCATTCACAATTGGAATTAATGTTTGTCAATAAATTACCTCAAATGGTTTTTCATCTATTAATGAGTTATGAATTTAATTTGGTAAAGGAAGTACCGAAAATTGGGAATAACCTTAAAGATTTTTTAGTGCAGTATGATGCTTTCATTGGAGACCTCCAAAAAAATGAAGATCTATTAATCACTAAAATCGGAAAATATGAAAGAAGTAGAATACGGGAATCATGGAAGATTCAATATAAATACTCAATTTTGCGTTTTTGCGGCAATCCTCTCCAAACGATTCAGGAGCAAGGCAACTTTTTGAATTACGGGATAACTTGGGAATCGGCTGAAGCGGTATACTCTAATCTCATTCAGGATGGTAGTCTTGAGAAAATGATACAACCAATAATTTCTAAATATGATGAAATGTGTGAAATATGCTTAAGGCTTATTGAATAGTATAAAACATATGAATATTAAATTTTTACTATGAAAAACAAAATCATATATCTCTCAATTTTAGTAATAATTATTATTACCTACAACGCGTGCTCTCAGCAGGTTTCGCAATCTAAAATCAATTTTAATATAGCCCGAGATGGTATAGTTCATATTGGAGCAAAATCTGATTCAATTAGTGAAAAAATAATTTGGTGCGGAACCGGTTTTGCAGTGGATTCAATCTGCACATTCATAACGGCGAAGCATGTTCTAAGGAACATAAATAAAGAACGTATAGTAATTCGATTCCAAATTCCAAATGATCGAACTCGAGTGCGAACCGTCTCTGCGCGAGTCTTATTTGAACATGCCACGAAAGATATTGCCTTTTTAAGAATAGACTCAATAGGAAACCATTCTTGTAAAAGTGGAAGCCTTTATAACTTTAAGATTTTCCCCACTCAATCGATACAAACTTTGGTTGGTGAGGAGATTTTCATTATAGGTCACCCTAAAATATCTAAAACAGATAATTTTGATATTCCTATTCTTAGAGGGGGCATAATTTCTTCAACAGAGATTAAATTTGGCGAAGAGCCGATGCTCCTTCTTGATCTACAGGGAGTTCCAGGTTTTAGTGGTAGTCCAGTGATTTTACAAAGTACTGGTGAAGTTGTAGGAATTGTTTATGGTCCGGGCCCAACGCATAGAGTGTTTGGATTTGAATGGGCCACCCCACTTTCAGAAATAAATTATAATGAAGCAATAACTCAATAATTATGTTATTTGTCGCCTAACCATGCAAAGAAGTGGACGCTTACAGCTACGCTTCAGGACATCCAAGGGCAAGGCCCGGCGCCACTAATTTCCAACCGTTATAAAAATAATGTATTAAAAAAACAAAATTAATAACTGGTCTTTTTATTCCCCCAAAATAATAAACCTCCACGCACAAAACTATTCATTAGGATGAGCATCGGGTGAGCAGCCGATACATTCGGTTTTTATTCTCGGATCTATAGCTTCGGCAAAAGATGTGTATTCAACTAATCTACTGGATTTGCTCAAATTATTAATCCGTGTCAATTTATTACATTTTTACTTGCATATTATGTTTATTATACGTATAATTACTGTTTAATAATATATTAGGATTAAAAACTAATTTGGAGGAATAATAATGGAAGTAAAA
>CAYOKJ010000300.1:0-2437 GCA_964404485.1 uncultured Bacteroidales bacterium
TTTTGAATTTGTATTTTATATTTTTCTGATACTTTACAGTTCCGCTTAATTCATCTTGTGCTGATAAATTTATAAATTCAAACTAATAAAATGTTAAGTGGCCAATTTTGGAAGTAAAGTGGATGAATGGAGATTGGGAAAGGAGTTTTTGTTTTCTTTGTACATACCTAAAAAAATCAGTATGGGGTGTAAAATAGAACAATTGTTTTTATTTACTAATAATTGTCAAATTGAAATAGGAACTTTAATTTTTCAATATCTTCAACATTGCTGAATTACAATCTTTTGTTCGTAACTCAACAAAATAAAAACCTGTTTTACCTTTAATTTTAAAATTTACCAAATTTGTTACATTAAAACTTTCGGTTAATATTATTTGTCCCAATAAATTTCTTACAATAATATCAACATGATAATAAGTTTTTCCTAATTCAATATTTATTATACCAGATGTAGGATTTGGATAAACTTTAAGTAAAGATAAAAAATTGTTTTCAATAATACTGGTCGTGTTTTTTCTAGATATATAAACTGAACCAGAAGACTCAAAAGTGTTCCCTCCAAAGGAATCATCATCTTCCCGATATGCTCCAACAACAAAACTATTTTCATCAATAGATACTGCGCTACCGAATAAATCAGCTTCGTCTCTATCGGGAGCTACAATTTTTCGAATTTGATTCCAATTGCCAACAGAATCTTTTTTAAATAAATAAGCTGAACCAGAAGATGCCAAAGTATTTCCTCCTGTGCTATCTTCATCTTCCCAGAATGCTCCGACTATAGAGTAGAATCCATTTATAGACACTGAAGTACTAAAAATATCCCTTTTCGCTCTATCGGAGGCTACAATTTTTTGCACTTGATTCCATTTATCATTTTCACCCTTTTCAAACAAATATGCTGAACCAGCATTTTCTATATAATTTCCTCCTGAAGCATCTTCGTCTTCTCCCCAGGCACTTACAATTGCAAAGTTACCATTGATAGATGTTGAACCACCAAAACTGTCACCTTCATCTCTATCTGATGCCACTAATTTTTGAATTTGATTCCAATTGCCAACAGAATCTCTTTCAAATAAATATGCTGATCCAGCATCATATTCAGTATTATATCCTGAGGCATCTTCACTTTCATATATGGATCCAACAATAGCATTATTTCCATTAATGGAAACAGAACATCCAAAATAATCTCCTTCTGCTAAGTCAGAAGAAATAATTTTTTGTTTTTCTATCCAGATACCAGATTCATTTCTTTCGAACAAATATGCAGATCCAGCTATAAAGTACTTGCTTAATCCTGAAGCTAATTGGGCTCCAACAATTAAGTAATTACCATTAATTGCGACAGAACAGCCGAAATGATTATGATAATATCTGTCGGAAGCTACAATTTTCTGTACTTGAATCCAAATACCGTTTTCATTTCTTTCAAATATATAAGCAGAGCCAGAGTCATACATAGTATTTTCTCCAGATGAATCTTCGTCTTCTAATTCTGCCCCAACAATTGCATAGTTGCCGCTAATAGAAACCGAAACACCAAATCTATCATCAATTGCTCTGTCAGATGAAACTAATTTCTGAATTTGGAACCAATTACTCGTTTCAACTTCTTCAAAGATATATGCAGAACCGGAATCTTCCATAGTGTTTTCTCCTGAAGCATCTTCATCCTCTCTGCTTGCACCAATAATTGTGAAAGTATTACTAATAGATACAGAAAAGCCAAAAATATCCCCTTCATCTCTGTCAGAAGCGACAACTTTTTTTATTTCGTTCCATAATTGTGTATTTGCTTGAATATTAAAAAAAAGTGTAAATAATAGAATTAATATGTATTTCATGATTGTAATATTATGATTGTTATCAGGTCAATATTAATACAAATATGCAAGAAATTTAACCCATATTTGTTTTAAGTTTATGAATAACTATTTCGTTTGAATTGCTCTCTTTTAACAATAAAAAATTAAATGGTAGTTTTTTATTTCTTAATTATTAATTTCTCTCTAAAATGCCTTTTATTTGTTAAAACTTCAATAACATATATTCCTTCTCGAAGGGATGAAACATCAACACAATTAGTTTTTTTGATTTTATGAAGAATCCTATTACCAATGAGGTTATAGATAATAACTTTATTAATTATTTCTCCATTCTTGATTGAGATAAAAACTTCTTTTTTAGTTGGGTTGGGAAAAATTGAAATTTCTGAATCAGTATTGATTTCTGAAACACCAATACCTACAGATAAAGTCTCTACTTCTTCCTGAGTATTACAAACTAAAAAAGTGTAAATTATGCCCCTTTATCGTACCTTATTTTTCCTATTAAACTTTGATGAATTTGGTCTATTTTGATTTTTATTTTTTGTAGCAAAATATTCTTGTTTTCTTTGTGTTTTCTCCTTTTCAAATACTTTCTTTTCC
>CAYOKJ010000301.1:0-2432 GCA_964404485.1 uncultured Bacteroidales bacterium
ATTTTATAGAGATGTATTTTTGGGATACTTTAATGAAAATGAATTAAGAAACAAAAAAAAATCAATAAGGTTAGAAACTAATTTAGTGTAAAGTCTAATCTTTAACTTTTGTAAACGATGTATCTTAACGAACATGCCAATTATTCTTTCTTTTCTTTTAATTTCTTTGAAAGAATTAAATCAATAGGATTAATGATAGGAAAAATAAAATTATTAAATATAGTTCCTTTAGTTTTTTCAAGAAGAATTCCGCGTCCAGTTGAAATAGCTAAACCAATCAGTGTTGATTCAAACCTTTCATTAATGTCAAAATCGGTATTTGAGCGGACAGTAAATATATCTTTTAAATTTTCAATGAAAAATTCAGTAATAAAGGAAAGTTTAAGTAATTCTTTATTTGCTTTTTTTTTGTCTTTTATAACATAAAAGAAATCAATTACTACTCCAAATAAATTTTTTTCAATATTCCATCTATAATTCACTTTTATTTTTGCCTCCAAAGGATTTTTTTCAAGGCTAAAATCACTTATAGATTCTACTGGATTTTTATAATTAAATTCTAATTCTTTAATAGATAGAATTGAAAAATTTATATTTTGTTTAGCAGTCATTTTATGAAAAATTTACAACGGATTCGTCAAAATTAGTTTTTATATTAAATTCTGCTTTTTTTCCTATTTGTTCAGAATGTTCTTTTAAAACAACATCTTCAACATCTGCCTTTTTTATTTTAATATTCCAGGTTACAGTCTTATAACCATCACTTTCTTCTTTGATAAGTTGATTTAAATCTTTAAAATTTATCTCAGGTATTTTATTAATCGCAAGTGATAATTCTACTAATTTTGAAATTCTATGATTGAAATCGCCACTTAAAACTTGTGTTATGTAACCTTTAGATACACCAAGTTCTTTTGCTAACTTAGTTCGATTAAGATTATTTTCACTCATATAGTTTTCTAATTGATTATATAAATCAATTTGAATTTTTGAAATCCAATAACCTTTATTTTTTAAAAGTTCTTCTCTTTTCATAATATCAGGGGTTTAAGGATTCTATATATCTTTTTTTAATTGCTCTAAATTTATTAATATCTTTCTTTTGATTACTTTTAAATCCACCAAGTATAATTATCTTACCATTTTTCTTTTTAATAGTATAAATTCTCAAATGTTTTGTTTTAAATTCATATTCTTTCACTTTCTCCTTATCTGGAGTTATATCTTTAAAATGTTTTGCTGGTAATGACTTTCCATTTGAAATATATTCCAAATATGTATAAAACATACCTATTTCATTTTGATACTTTTTGTCATTTAAAACATTATCTTCAAATTCATCAAATTGACACTTATCATTGATGATTAGTTTATCAACAGTCTGTTTACTGTCAATTTCTTCTACTCTTTTTAATGCAAATATAGACATATTGTTTAGTTATTACTAAACTTTTTAAATTATTTTATTTTTAGAGCACTAAAGATAATAAAAATTGGCACAGCTTATAACAGCGATTCAAATTTAAGCGGGGTTTTTGTTTGTTTTCAAACTTATTGCTATCTTTAACTTTTATTAACGGGTGATAGGGAAACAGGGCGGAAATCCCCGCCAAAACTTAACCGCGAGCCGTTATGTGGTATAAAAACACTGATCACAATAGAGAGAAAATTAAAGAATAAATTTAGTTAGCAAAAAAGGAAAATGAAACGATTAAAGACTTATTGTTCACCTAAAACGATTGTAAAAGAAAGTACTAAAGGAGGAAAAGGATTCTTTGCAAAAGAAGATGTTTCCAAAGATGAGATTGTTGCAATAAAAAACGGGCATATTGTAGACAAAGAAGAAGCCTACAGCTTAGATAGGGAGATTGGCGATTTTAGTCTCCAAATCTCTGATGAATTTTATATCTGTCCAAAATCACGAAAAGAAATAAAGGATATAGTTATTTTCATAAATCATTCATGCGACCCGAATATTGGAATGGATGGTCAGATTAATTATGTCGCAATGAGAAATATAAAAGCAGGTGAAGAATTATGTATGGATTATGCGATGGCAATATCTAATGAATATGAATTAGAATGCAAATGCGGAAGTGAAAAATGTAGAGGTATTATTTCAGGAAAAGATTGGAAGAATAAAGAATTACAAAAAAGATATGACAAATATTTTTCTTGGTTTATTTACAAAAAGATACATCATCTAGATTGAATAATAAATTACGCCACAAAATAATGTATGAAAATGATAGTAATAATTATATTTTGAAATTAATCACCAATGAGTCAGGAACTATTTTACCAACAATTGATATTATGGTAAAACTGTAATTTTATATTAAAACCGTAGTATACCAAATGGCTCTCGCCTGTTTGTACCTTCAAACTATTCATAAATGCTTCGCAATCGTATAAATTTTAATAAATTTGCA
>CAYOKJ010000302.1:0-2409 GCA_964404485.1 uncultured Bacteroidales bacterium
TTTCAAGAACTTCAGTTGTCAATTAAGTATTCTTTCATTAAGAAATAAGTTATCAGTTTTATTAACAGTCGGCTTCGATTAATTAATACATGTTAACATTTGTATTTAAAAATATCATTAATTATTTATTATTTTTGCATCCGATAAAAAGAAAATATATGAGAATGTTTAAAATTAAATCATTTTGGAAAATTATAGTAGCCTTAGTAATTATACTTATTTCACTTCAGGGATTTTCACAAATTCTTGAACCTGTAAAATGGGAATTCAGTAAAACGAAGATTTCTGAGAATGTTTATGAATTGGTTTTTAAAGCTGAAATTGAAAACAAATGGCATCTTTATTCTCAGGATATTCCGATGAGTCCTCCTGCCACGGTTTTTACTTTTGAGCAATTCGAAGGTTTCGAACTTATTGGAAAAGTTACTGAAACTGAATCAATAGAAGAATACGATCCGAATTTTGAAATGACACTAAAATATTTTGCTCATGAAGCTATTTTTAAACAGAAAATAAAAATTCTTACAGATTCTCCCGCTACAATTAAGGGTTATCTTGAGTTTATGTCTTGTGATGACACAAAATGTTTGCCACCAAGCGATGTTGCTTTTGAATTTAATTTTAATATAGATGAGGATGCAGTAGTTTCAACAATTAGTAAGATTGAAAAAATTACTGAATCTAAAAAAAGTGCTTCAGGTGTTGATGATAAAACGATAGCTGTATCTGATATAGTGGATAATGAAAGTGAATCATCATCATTATGGTTATTTTTCTTTATTTCTTTTTTAGCAGGTTTTGCAGCAATTCTCACTCCTTGTGTGTTTCCTATGATACCAATGACTGTTACTTTTTTTATGAAAGGTAGCGAAAGCAAATCCAAAGGAAAATTTCAGGCTTTGGTTTATGGATTTTCAATTATTACTATATATACAATTGCCGGTACTATTGTTGCAATTACTCTTGGGGCAAATTTTGCGAACTGGCTGAGTACACACTGGATACCAAATGTATTTTTCTTTTTGATATTTATGTTTTTTGCTGCCTCTTTCCTTGGAATGTTTGAAATTACTCTTCCAAGCTGGATGATAAACAAATCAGATAAACAAGCTGATAAAGGCGGAATATCAGGTGCTTTTTTTATGGCATTTACTTTAGTTCTTGTTTCTTTTTCATGTACCGGACCTATCGTTGGTGCAATTCTTGTTGAATCAGCAGGCGGAATGGTGCTTAAACCAATAATCGGGATGTTTGGATTTTCACTTGCGTTTGCTATTCCTTTCACTTTGTTTGCATTTTTCCCTTCCTGGTTAAGTGGTCTTCCAAAATCGGGCGGATGGTTAAACTCTGTTAAAGTTGTTCTAGGTTTTATTGAAATAGCACTTGGTCTTAAATTTTTAAGTATTGCCGATCAAACTTATCACTGGGGTATTCTCGATCGTGAAGTTTATCTTGCATTCTGGATTGTGATTTTTATTTTGATGGGATTTTATCTTCTTGGAAAATTAAAATTTTCTCACGACAGTGATTTGAAATTTATAAGTGTACCTCGGATTTTACTTGCAATAGTTACATTTACTTTTGTGGTTTATCTTATTCCCGGAATGATTGGTGCTCCTCTGAAAGCTATTTCAGGATATCTTCCACCACAACAATCACACGATTTTGATTTGAATGATATTATTCGCAAGAATGTAAGAGCTATTTCTTATAACGGAAATTCTGAAAAAAGTAAATCAATTTGTGAAGAACAGAAATATAAGGACTTTCTTCATCTCCCGCATGGACTTAATGGGTATTTTGATTACGAGCAGGGAATGAGATGTGCTAAGGAATTGAATAAACCTGTATTTATTGATTTTACCGGTCATGGTTGTGTTAACTGTCGTGAAATGGAAGCAAATGTTTGGTCTGATTCGCAAGTACTTAAACGTTTAAGTGATGATTTTGTTGTTATTGCACTTTACGTGGATGATAAAACAAGATTACCCAAATCTGACTGGATTACTTCTGAATATGATGGGAAAGTGAAAAAGACTGTCGGGAAAAAATTTGCAGATTTTCAAATATCAAGATTTAATGTAAATGCACAACCTTATTATGTTTTATTAGACAACAATGGCGAAATTCTTGTAAAACCCAGAGCTTATGATCTTGATATAGAAGAATTTGTTGAGTTTCTTGATAGTGGAATTGAAGAATTTAGAAAGAGGTAGATCATTATTGAAAACCGGAATTTTAAGATAGCCATCGGATGACTTATTAAAAGTGCTGAAAACCAATGATTTTTACACATTTTTACCCAATGTTTATTTCAGCATTTAAAGATACTCCTTCATTATTGTTACCAACCATATAATACCAACTGAACATCCAAATTACCGATATATTTCGTTTCTTTTTTCCTTT
>CAYOKJ010000303.1:0-2401 GCA_964404485.1 uncultured Bacteroidales bacterium
TTAATAAACAAAATATTAATTTGATAAAACGCGTCAACGTTTACTGTCGTCGTTATGGGCTATAAAAGAGAAGAAAAACTAATCAACAATTGATTCAATAAATTAATCACATGGCATTAGAATATCGACTAATTGGAGTATTACTATTTTCTTTCCTATCCTTTGAAGCCATCGCTCAACAATCTGTATTTGTCAAAGGGAAAGTAGACGACCTTCAAGATGTAAATATTAATGTACAAGAGACAACCTACGGAACAGTAACCAATGAAAAAGGAGAATACAGTTTATTAATTTACCTATTCGACCAAACAATTAATATTCAATATTCAAGAATAGGATATCAGGATACTATCATTCATTTACATCTCGAAAGGATAAAATCTGACACCATAGAAATAAACATTTCTTTAAAAGAAATACATTATTCGCTTGCTGAGGTAACAATCACTTCTCAAGCAGATTTTTTCAAACTCTCAAATAGTACAATAACTGATATCGAATTTCTTGACACAGACATTATTTTATTGACATTAAAAAAACGCAAATCAGAATTACTAATAATAAACGAGGAAGGCGATATACTTCTGAAACATATTCTAAAGGACAGGTATCATGGGATTCACAAAGATTGTTTTGGTCAATTTGAATTGATTAGTAAAGATTCTTGTTTGCAGTTTTATTATGAACAAGATGACACTTTACTTCATATAATCGACAAATTTCCAACAATTGAATTTGTTGAAAAATTAGAACCATGTATTTTAGAGATTAATAATCGTTATGTTTTTACAAGTATAGTATTCCAAGAAAACAATCTGTTTGTCGAAAAATTTCATCATAAAAAAGTTGATTATTTCTTCATTGATATACGTGACTCAATAATAAAAAGGACGCTGTTACACTCATTTTTTGATCAAGGCGCATTCCAAACTGCACAATCGATATATAACGAAATCATTTCCACATATTATCGAACAACTCCAGACAATGAGAACATAATAGATGCAGGGGCATGGAATGGTAATTTGTTGAAATTGATAAATAACGACCATGAACTATTCAACCTGATCTCTTGGTATCAAAAAATTGAATCAAAACCGATCAAGATAGAAGTTTTTAAAGCAAAAGAGAATCTTCTATTATTCAACCTTTCCAATGAACAAATAATAAAATACGACCAAAACATGGAATTGTTATTTGAAATTTCATTTTCAACTAATAAAAACAACTCACATCAACTAAAGACAATTATCCAAGACAAAATAACAGAAGATATTTATGGTGTATTTGTTATTAATGGATTGTATAAAGTAGTGGAAATAAACACTTCCAGTGGCGAATTTTCAAAACAGGTAAAAGCATGCCCAGCACCTTTTCCTGATGTTTTTAAACTAAACAATAAATATACTTACAGTGTTTATTATGACCCAGTACAAAGAGTTAGTAGAATTAACCAGACTAAATTAAATTTACAATAAATAAAGTTGAAAAGAACTATTAGAACAATAATTACAGCCCATAACAAAGGCTAAAAACAAGCGGGCTAAAGTACTAATATGAAACGAATTACAAGAAATATACTATTATGTAATTTGATAAAAAAGTGGGTTATAATGCCCGCCAATTTTTAGCCAAATCGTTACCAAACATATTAAGAAAAATGAGACAAATACTTTTAATTGCAAGTTTATTATTGACTCAATTTATTCTTGGTCAAAATATAATGCCCATTCCATCAGACACAACAGCTCAATGGAGAATTCTAAGAGGGTATAATGATGGTACTTGTGCAAACATGTATAATTCAATTTATTATGTAGGTGACACAGTAGTTCACAATAATAAGATCTTTTATGAAATTTTAGAGACAGGTGAGTTTTATCAGGAAATGATTAATCCACCAGGCCCTTGCAATCAATCTTATTTTTATTTCGAAGAATATCGTGGTGCCATTAGATCAGAAAATGGAAAAACCTATAAATGGTCTTGGGATCATGAATCTTTATTAATGGATTTTACATTAAATGTTGGAGATACATTAAATTCATCAATTAGTCCAGGCTTAATAATTTCATCGATAGATTCTGTTTTAGTAGGACAAGAATACAGGACTCGTTTTAATTTTTCTAATGGTGATATTTGCAATTGGATGATAGAAGGCATTGGGCATGAAGCTGGATTATTTGAGCCCATGATTACAATTCTAGAATTCTATTCAATATTTAATTGCTATGGTGAAAACAATATTAATCTGTTTGGAGATACAAATTGCATTCTGAACGTTGGAATTAAAGAGCAAGTCATTTTTCCAAAAGAATCCATAGTTCTTTACCCCAACCCTGTTGATAAAACATTAAATATAAATCTAAAAGAAAATAAGTTGGTAAAATCCATTATAATT
>CAYOKJ010000304.1:0-2377 GCA_964404485.1 uncultured Bacteroidales bacterium
GATGCTTATACAACTGCTCTGGTTCTTGAGGCTGTTTCAAATTATTATGAATAAAGAATAAAATTATTTTGGTTGTTGTTGATTGATTTTGGAAAGGGTTTATTTGTTATTTATGAATATTCAAAATATTTTTATTATTATTTTTTGCAACATAAATTCTGTTATGAGCAAAGCTTTAAAATATTCTGATACAATTACTAAATTATTTATAACCATAATAGTTTTTTCTTTTTCACTATAAGTATAATCTTCTAATATAAACAAAGTTGATAGCTTAATGAATGTTTTAACAAAACGAAATACAATGGATAGAGGAGAAATAATGCTCAAAGTGTAGTAATTATTTAGGAGTTGTACACAAAACGAAATAAGACCTGAGTAACAGAAAATATTGAGAAAAACGAAAATGAAAAGCCAGCCTGCAAATAGCACATTTAGTTTTTGCTATTTAAAAAAGTAGCACCAAAATACCGAGAAGATTTCCCTGGTTACATTATGAATTATATAAATCTTGATAGCTTTGCTGCTTAAAATTATGTCAGATAAATTTAAAAACAAATATCGTATATCATCCACCCGTTTGCAAAATTGGGATTATGGATGGAATGCATTCTATTTTATAACCATTTGCACACAAAACAGGGAATATTATTTTGGTGATATTGCTAACACGAAAATGCAATTATCGGAAATTGGTGAAATTGCACAAAAATATTGGTTAGAAATTCCCAATCATTTTCCGTTCGTCGAAATGGGTGAATTCATTGTTATGCCCAATCATGTACATGGAATAATTGTTATAAATAAATCCAAAGATGGTCGTAACAATTGGAAAAACGATGTAGAGACGCCCAAATTGGGCGTCTCTACAATCCAAACAATCCCAACAATTCCAAAAACCACAACAAACACCACCGTCACCGCACCCGCATCCGAAAAATGGAAACCGGCAACATTGGGGGTAATTATTAATCAATACAAACGAATTGTTACCATCAATGCCCGAAAAATACATTCCGATTTTGGATGGCAATCACGTTTTCATGACCATATTATCAGAAATGAAAAATCATTTCAAAAAATTAAAAATTATATTTTAGATAATACGTTAAAATGGACGGATGATAAATTTTATCAATAATGTTAGATAATTCAACAAAAAAAAGAATAGACGATTGCAGAGATATTTCTTTGGTAAATTACCCGACCCGAAATCGCAAATCGAACAGGTTCTTAACAAAAAAAGAATATTGAAATTAGTTTTCAAAATAAAAAATTATTTCTAAATTTGAACTCAAACCGAAAGACGTTGGATTTGATAAACTACTGATTTGTAGTGTTTAAAATTTGATGTTAGTTGAAAATAGAACGGAGATATTATCAAAAAATTAAAGAAAGTTTTAATTGAATTGAGTGAGACGTATATTTTCAAACCATAATTAATAATACAGAAATACTATTTTTTATTTTTATTAAAAATTGAAATCGAAATCGAAATCGAAAAAAAAATATTACTTTAGTGCTTGAATTTAAAAAAGCCCTAAAAATATATTATTATTAAAAAGATAATTCTTATATTATGTATTTCAGTTAGCACATTAGCATTAACTGCTCAAAATTTTCCTTCTTTTGTTGGATTACGTTCCGGTGTTTCTTTCCCATATTCAGGCTTCCACAGCGGAACATATACTTCATCCAATGGTTTTGCAAAACCGGGTAATAACTTTACTCTTGAAGCTGCACATTTTTTCTCAAAGTATGCCGGCATAGGTGCTTTAGTTGGTGTCAATATTTTTGAAATAGATACTGAGAAACTTGGCGAAGAATATATGAATGATTATAATTCAATGTCAAATGTTTTAATTGAAACACAACCTTATATTGTAAATACATATCTCGTAGGTTTTTTTTTCAATGCACCTATTAACAACAGTATTATATACTTAACAAGCAAATTCCTGATTGGAAATATGTGGGTTCGAAACCCCGAATATATTTATAACTATGAATATTCACATGTCGCTTCGTTTTCAGCCTCTCAGCTTAGCGAAATACAATCGAAGTTTGTCTTATATTATGGACTTGGTGCAAGGTTTGATATTTCAAAAAAACTTGCCTTAAACCTGGACATTGATTATGTAGGATCAAAATATTACTTCGATTATCAGTTTATGAATCAGAATTACAAAGTTTTTAAAAGAGTTTCATATATTTCATTTACTCTCGGAATTAGCTATTATTTCAGAACACGCTTCTGATGTTTCTTTAGGTAAAATTTAATTTTTATATCGATTTTTTATTCCATAATCTACTGAAATTCCTATAGTAATTGCTGCGAAATGCATATTCAACTCTTTCTCAGAACCATTTTCTTTTG
>CAYOKJ010000305.1:0-2355 GCA_964404485.1 uncultured Bacteroidales bacterium
GGCTTAATTTTGTATATTTTTATGCAATTTTAAGCCTAAATTTTTAGTATAAATAGAGATTTCCAAATGAAACTCTCCGCCACAGAGCAGCGGGGTATCAATTGGAAATTATTTTCTTATCGCCGCAAGCGGCGGGGAATATAACCCAAGAGATCCCTCGACTAAGCTCGGGATCAGTTCGACTAAATAATTTTGCTTCACAAAATTAAAGTCTCACTGATTTAAAAAAACCAAAAGAGCTTATTTTTTCTAACACTCGAAAAGAAATAAATTTTATATTTGCAATCTACTACAAATTATGTAGTTTTGTGCAAACTAAATAATGCAAAGAAAATCTACATATAACTACGTTGAAAACTATCTGACTGAAATACAATCAAAAGGCAGATATTCAGTGACGTTAAACGAATTGAAAACCAAATTTGACATTTCTGAAAAAGCTATTCTTCAAAAAATATTCAGGCTAAAAAACAAAAACCAACTAGCACAAGTTCGAAAAGAATTTTATGTAATTATTCCTCCTCAATACTCCAACCGTGGTATGGTACCCCCCACGCTTTTCATAAATGACATGATGGACTTTTTAAACAAGGAATACTATGTGGGATTTTTTTCTGCTGCTGCTTTGCATGGTGCCGGGCATCAGCAACCTATGGAATTTCAACTAATGACCCAGAAGCCTGCTTTACGCAGTATAAATAATCAAAAACTTGCTATTAATTTTTTTATTAAAAGTGAATGGGAACAAAATCAGATTATAGAAAAGAAAACAGAAGCAGGATATCTAAAAATTTCATCACCAGAACTGACTGCATTCGACATGGTTCAATATCACAAAAGGATTGGTGGATTGAATAGAATCCTTCCCATTCTTGAAGATTTGATTGAAACTATAAAGCCTTCTCTTATCTCAAAGACTGCTAAAACTCAAAAAACCCCAAATATTCAGAGATTAGGTTTTCTACTTGACAAGTTAGGAAGCGAATCACTTTCTAGCTCCCTGATAAGGTTATTGAGCAATAACTCAAAAGAAATTCCTCTTTCACTGGCACATAAAAAAAGAACAGGCCTGATAAATGAAAAATGGAAAATAATTGAAAACATAGAACTCGACTTTTAATGCTACCAAGACGGTACATCGAAGAATGGAAAGAATTTGCCCCTTGGCCTGAAGACAGTCAGGTAGAGCAGGATTTGATTATTGAAAAAGCATTGCTTCAGCTATTTTCTGATCCATTTCTTCAAAAGCGATTATCATTCAGAGGTGGCACAGCTTTGCATAAACTTTTTCTAAAACCACAAGTACGGTATTCAGAAGACATTGACTTAGTTCAAATAAAAGCCGAACCGATAAAAGATATATTATCTGCGATTAGAAAACAACTCGGCTTTTTGGGAAAACCAGTTATAAAACAAAAAGCAAACAACAACACTATTGTTTACCGTTTTGAATCTGAAATACCCCCTGTGATCAAGCTTCGACTAAAAATTGAAATTAATTGCAGAGAACACTTTTCAGTTTTGGGTTACAGCGAGATTGAGCACACCATTGATAACACATGGGCCAACGGTTCTTGCAAGCTTATTACTTTTGAGCCAGAAGAAATGCTTGGCACAAAACTTCGAGCACTTTATCAACGAAAAAAGGGACGGGACCTATTCGACATTTACCATGCTTTAAGAAATTTAAAATTAGACAGCGAAAAGCTAGTTCGATGTTATAGGGAATACATAGCCTATTCAGTTAAAAAGCCTCCTACACAAAAGCAGTTCATATTGAACATGGAAGAAAAACTACAAGACCCCGATTTTGAAGGTGACATTTATGCTTTATTAAGGCCAGGTGTGGAATATGACCAAAGTAAAGCATATGAATTAATTAAAACGGAACTTATCGAAAAGATATAGTATGAAGATAGCTACAGATATCAATAAAATAAACTTTGACTCAATTCCAATTGAATTTTTTTGGAATATTAATAATCAACGGAAAGGACACACAGATAAATTAGTTTTCAGTTTTATAGACATTAATAGCTGCCGAAAAGTTCAACGCAATCTAATAAAAGAAACCTCGCAATTTACTATAGAAACGATTGAAAATTCAGTATTTACCAATAAACAAAAGAATTGAAAATTTGATAATCTATAATTATGAATGAATTAGAAAAAATAATCAGTAGAATGAACTTTCAATATTTTGGCACGGGACAACACAAAATAAATTCTGAAGCCTTTCTTGAAAAAGAAAAAGCTGTGCTGTTGGATGTCAGAGCAAAAGAAGAAGTTGAAACAGTAAAATTAGGCTTAATAGACAAATTGGTTGCTCAGATGCTCTACAATCCTTTATATTTA
>CAYOKJ010000306.1:0-2329 GCA_964404485.1 uncultured Bacteroidales bacterium
ATAGTAATTGCTGCGAAATGCATATTCAACTCTTTCTCAGAACCATTTTCTTTTGTAATAAAGTATCTTGTATGATAAACCGGAGAAAAAGAATAAGACATGGATAAAAATGGTTTTATAATTAATTCAGGTCTTAATTTTTTATTATATCCAAACTTAAAAATCAATTTTATATCTTTTGAATATTTATCAGTAACAATATAATTATCCTCAGAAATTTTGTATTTGTTTTTGTTATTAATTGTTCGGAAACCATGATATTTGCTGAATAGACTGAATGACATTCCAAGATTATAAAATAATTTATTTCCTTCATATTCAACAAAAATGTTTATTCCTTTATTATATACTTTTCCTTCTTCACTAATATTATAAATTGTTGAAGTGTCATTATTATATTCAACAATAGCCTGATAATTTTGCTCAAGCGAATATTGAAAATATGAATAATTTATCCCAAGATAGAATTTGTTTTTTAAACGAAATTTTAAGCCAAAACCTATATCATAATTATACATACCACCTTTTCCATCAATAACATTTGATAGTTGTTTGGGGGAGAAAAGAAAAGTGTAATTTGTTCCAATATTAACTTCACATGTGAAGTCCGGATAATTAGGCATATTTTTTTTCGTATCATTTGTAAATGTGATTATGCTGCCTACTTCTTTAATTTTATAGTTATTAGTATCGCTTTGAGAAAATATTTGATATGCAGGAAAAAGAAATAATATTATTAGTAGAATATGTTTCATAAAGTGAAATTTTGATTATTAATGGATGAACAATGTTTCATCCTGTTGCAAATATAATTTTAATAATCAAATTCGTTCACAGAATTAAATATTACTAATTTTGTTTTTAATAAAAAGTTAAATATGATTAAAAAGATTTTGCTTTCATTGTTTCTGATTGTTTCAATTAATGGATTCCCAAATAATCCAAAAACTTATGTTTGTTTAAAGTCAAACTCAATAATAAAAATTGATGGTAAAATAAAAAATGCAGAATGGGGGCAAATAAGTTGGACAGATGATTTTGTTGATATTGAAGGTGTTGTAAAATTAATTCCTGAATTTCGAACCCGTGTTAAAATGCAATGGGATGAAAATTATTTTTATATTGCCGTTGAACTCGAAGAACCTCATATCTGTGCTACACTTACTAAAAATGAATCTGTTATTTTCCATGATAATGATTTTGAAGTTTTTATTGATCCTGACGGTGATGCATTAAATTATGCCGAATTTGAAATAAATGCTTTTGCAACATATTGGGATTTACTGATGGATAAACCTTATTCTAAAAAAGGTAATGCCAACACTGAATGGAATTTCAATGGAATTAAAAAGGCTGTTTTTATTGATGGTACGATAAATAACCCTTCTGATACCGACAAAAAGTGGACAATAGAAATTGCTATTCCCTGGAGTTGTTTTTGTGATGATCCAATAAATGTTAAGAAACCCAAATCAGGAGAAAACTGGAGAATGAATTTTTCTAGAGTTCAATGGGAATATTTTATTGCTGATGAAAAATATATTAAGAGAATAAATCAAAAAACAGGAAAGGCTTGCGCCGAAAAAAACTATGTTTGGTCTCCCCAAGGCTCAATAAATATGCATATTCCTGAAAAATGGGGATATGTTAGATTTTCTGATAAACATCCTGTGAAATCTAAAAACTGGATTTGGATGAATTTTGATAAGAAAAAAAGTTTGAAACAATGGGATAGTACTTTTTGCTTTCTTCAGAATCATAGTATTAGAGGCATTTTGATTCAGGCAGGGGTGGAGCAACTAAAAGAAATAATACCGATTGCCAAAAACTATAATATTGAAGTTCATGTTTGGAAATGGATATTAAATTGTAATGATAAAGACATTATTAAAAATCATCCGGATTGGTATGTTATTAACAGAAACGGTGTTTCATGTTTGGAAAAACCTCCTTATGTGGGTTACTACAGATGGCTTTGTCCTTCAAATCCTGAGGTGCTTGAATATTTAAAAGTTCAGCTTAAGGATTATTGTAAAATAGATGGTTTAAAAGGAATTCATTTTGATTATATTCGTTTTCCGGATGTGATTTTACCTGAAGCTATTCAGCCAAACTATGGACTGAAGCAGGATAAAGAATTTCCAGAATATGATTTTTGCTATTGCGATAAATGTATTTCTTCTTTCAAGCAAAAACATGGCTACGATCCTTCAAAAAGTGAAGATCCCTCTCAGGATAGTCTTTGGTTAAAATATAGATACAACAGCATTTCAAAGATTGTAAACGAATTGGCAGATTATATTCACTCTTTTAATAAAGAAGTTTCAGC
>CAYOKJ010000307.1:0-2329 GCA_964404485.1 uncultured Bacteroidales bacterium
GTAATTGTATAAGCTTTCGTAGAAATGTTGGTTGTAGGAATATGGAATTTGGTAGCAGATAAGTTGGGAATGCGTGGGATATTTTGCACGCTGCTTTTAGTTTTCAGTTTTCAATTACTAAATTAGTCCAGTTCTATAGGGGCTAGACCATAGACCAATAACATTCAATACTCAACACTCAACATTCAACATTCAATGACTGAAAGGAATCCGTCTGGACGATCAAAGGTTGTCCGTACTAGATGAAACAAGTTCGTATTGATGAATTTTCATTATTTCTGCATATTTGACTTTGTAGTTTCAATACTTTTTTATTGATTATTGAATGTTGCTTATTGATTATTCTTATTTTGTGTCCAATAATAAACACTAATCTATTCATCGTAGAGCCAAATTTCTTATTTCAGTATGATTTGGATTAACGATTTTTGATTTATTTGTCATTGAAAAAGTATTTATGATTTTGGATATTTTTTTAGTGCTCTTGACAAATCATTATTCATTATTCGTTAATCGATATTCAATATTCAATTTTTCAATCGTTTTTTTCTTTTCTTCCTGTTTTGTGCAAGCAAAAACTACTAATATTTAAATCTTTGGAAACCAATACTTAATTTATGAAAAATACTTGTTTTTGGGTGCTGCATTGCACAAAACAGGAGTTTAAAAACCAATAGTTGATAATATTCAATAAACAACACTCAATATTCAATATTCAACATTCAACCAGAAACCTGACAGTAAGCAATAACCGATACTTAAAACTTCAAAACATTTATCTTCTGATTTCTTTACTTCCAGCCCACTTTTCAAACCGTCTTCACGTCAAGTGCATCACGCAGTGCATTTCCAATTATCATAAAAGCCAATACCATCAAAACAATTGCAATTCCTGGAAGTATCGCCAGATAAGCAGAGTCAAGAATAATATATGCATAATTTTCTTTTATCATGCTTCCCCAAGAAGGCATTGGCGGTTGAACACCTATTCCAAGAAAACTCAATCCTGCTTCAATTAAAATTGCAGCAGCAAAATTAGCAGCAGAAATAACTATCACAGGACTTAATACATTGGGTAAAATATGCCTGAAAATTATCCTAAAATTGCTAAATCCAAGAGCTTTACCTGCCTCCACATATTCCTTTTCACGAACACTTAAAATCTGCCCCCGAACAACACGGGCAACTTCTACCCACATAGTTAATCCAACAGCTACAAAAACCTGCCAAAATCCTTTTCCAAGTGCAAAAGTAATAGCAATAACAAGCAATAATGTTGGAATTGACCAGATAACATTTATAAACCAAACTATTATATCGTCAACACCTCCGCGAAAATAACCTCCTAAAGCACCTAAAAATATTCCGATAACCAAAGAAATAAAAACAGAAATAAATCCAACCGACAAACTAACCCGTGTACCTATCAAAAGTCTGCTTAAAAGATCCCTACCAAAACGGTCGGTTCCCAAAAGAAATCTTCTTGAAATAATATAATCATCAACAATTTTATTTTGAAGTTCGTTAATTGAAATGTTTACAGATTTTTTATTGATGTCATTAAAAGTTAGAAAATCATTTTTATTAATGAGATTAACATTTTTGTAAGGCAGAGCATAACAAATATCTATAAGCTTAAATTTATGTTCCCTAACATTAGAGCTGTCATTTTCTGAATACTCATAAACCACAATTTCATCATCGATAAAATAATAAGAATTGAAAGGTATTTCAGTAAACTTGCTTTTTTTTCCATAAAACATAGTTGTGAAAAAGTTACTATTACTTTCAATTTCATTTTTTGTAACTTTTAGCAATTTGACTTTAAACCCGGGTTTTTTCATTGTAATTTCTAATGACTGCTTATTTGCAAAATGAGTATTATCCGGTGTTATTAAATAACCTGAAACAGCAACAAAAACAGCAATTAAAATAATTCCAACTGATATTATTGCGAGATTATTTTTCAGGAATCTTTTTAAAGCAAGTTTCGACAATGACTCGGAGCTTACATATTCTCTTTTTCGAAAAATCACAAAAGGTAAAGTTTTAATACAAGCACAAATTTAAGATAATTCCCTTATTTTACTAAAAATGATTTTTCTAAATTATTTTACAAATTCCTTAATTTATATTGATTTTTTTTTTAATTTTGCACTCCTAAAAATGGTGCCTGTAGCTCAGTAGGTTAGAGCATCGGATTGTGGTTCCGAGGGTCGTGGGTTCAAATCCCATCAGGCACCCTACTAATACCAATAAATTTTCAAAAAAGAATACAAAAAAAATCCTCCAAATTTTAAAAATTTGGAGGATTTGAATTATAATTAAA
>CAYOKJ010000308.1:0-2329 GCA_964404485.1 uncultured Bacteroidales bacterium
ATTTGGAAACCATGATATAAGAAACGGAAATCTTGAATGGATTTATGAATTCTCAGGCAAAGAAACATATTATTCGCACTATCAAAATGGTTTTACATCAATAATTTTAAATACAAATTTAATTCCTTCACAATGCGAACAACTTAATGACCAGTATTATATGATCGAAAATGTTTGCGATACAATTCAACAATCATCACATCTTATACTTATAATGCATCATGGTATCTGGAGAGATGTTCCGGATCTTCCTCCTCCGGCAACATACGCCCATAGTGACCTTATATACTGGAATTCAAATTGTTTTTCGGTCAATAGTACTTTTGTAAATAGTATTTATCCTATGCTTCTGGAAGTAAAAAATCGTGGTGTCGAAGTTATTTGTATTCTTGGAGATATGGGGGCATCACAAAAAAAGTTTGATATGCAATCAATTGATGGTATTAGTTTTCTGGGTTGTGGCTTAAATTCTAGCCCGGAGGACTATGTTCTAATTCTGGAGTATGAAACTGAATCACAGGATTTAATTTATAAGTTTCATAATCTTGATTCGCTGTCAAACAAATCAACTTCTTTTTATCAAACCGGAGAACAAGATTTGGAATTACGCTACTGATTTTTATTATCATTTAACAATAAACTTTCCTGTAATAGGTTTTTCCGACCTTTGTTTTGAAGTGATAACAAAAAGGTATGTGCCTGACTTCATTGTTTTTCTCGCCATTTTGTATTTCGAGGAATTTTGAACAAGTTCTGTTCTAATCAGTTTACCATTAATATCAAAAATATTGATTTCAAAATCTTTAGAATTATCAATTGGATGGATTTCTATATTTGCAAAATCATCCATAGGATTTGGGAAAAATGAAATCCTGTATTTATCAATAATAGTATCTTCAATATCTGAAAATATTTCGATGTTTCCTATACTATCAATTTTTAGGAAGTAAATATCCTGTCCGCCCATACCATAACTTCTTGTTTCACCAAGTAGTGCACAACCTCCGTCAGGAGTAGCTTTAACCGAATATCCGTATTCAGAATCTTCACCACCTATTATTAAACTATAGATTTCATTTCCGTTTTTATCAGTTTTAATAAGGTACATATCTGGTGAATTTGTAGTCCCAAGACTATTTGTTGTTCCAAACAAAAACAAATTGCCATCAGCAGCTATATCCATAGATCTGCCATATTCAAAATCTTCACCTCCAAATGTTTTTGACCAAAGTTCGTTTCCTTCCTCATCAATTTTAATAAGATAATTATCAAAACTACCTTCTCCTATGCTTTGAGTAACTCCAAAAATGTAATATCCATTCTCTGCTTTTTTTAATGAGTATGCAATTTCATGTGAATCGCCACCATAATATTTTCGCCAAATTTCTTCTCCCGAATCATTAACTTTCAGGAGAATTATATCAGCATCATGATTGTGATAATAAAACTCAACAGGATTATAAAACCCTCCTGCAGTTCCTGTAATGAGATAAGAATTATCATTTGTTTCCAGCACATCTATGCCGAAATCTACATATTCTGTTCCATAGCTGTTTGACCAAATTTCGTTTCCTTGTTCATCAGTTCTGACAAGGAATATATCACCGGGATTCCCTATTTTTCTTGTGAATCCGGTTAAAATAAAACCTCCTCCTGAAATTTCTTTTACACATAAACCCTGGTCTCTAAACATGTCGCCATAATATTCTGACCAAATTTCATTTCCATTTGCATCAGTTTTTATTAAAAGTGCATCAAGGCGTCCAAATCCATAATCCCACGAATATGCTGATGCAATAAAACCATTGTCGGAAGTTTTTTCAATCCATGTTCCATAATCTTGATGAATTCCACCATAAAGTTGCTGCCATTGAACTTCTCCTTTGTTATTCATTTTAAGAAATAGAATGTCATTACTACCAAAACCCTGGCTTCTGGTATTCCCAATTATCACATAACCATTATCATGTGAAAGGCAAAGTGAAAGCCCCTGATCATTATCTGCTCCTCCAATTACTTTTCCGGGAAATTCCTGTGCAAAGTTAATTAGTGAGAAAAAAAGAAAAATCACACACAATATTGACCTTGTTTTGTTCATCGTTTTTTAACCTGATTAATTTTAAACTTTAATTTTGGTCAAATTTCGGGAAAATTTTTTAGAAAAAGGTATTCTGTAAGTAATTTTTGAGCAATTGTACAGATTTGTTTTGTTGAGTCTCATGAGAATGAAATACGGGGAACTCTATTTTTATTCGTAAAACACAAATTTTAAAAACGAAGTGCATTTAAAAAAGTTGATTACATTTGTTAATGTCTAAATAACTTTGAT
>CAYOKJ010000309.1:0-2308 GCA_964404485.1 uncultured Bacteroidales bacterium
GTTAAATTATGTACTACAACTAAGTTTCCTGAACTATTAATCTCTTTTGATGGAAGATCAGAGATTCTAAATCAATCAATTGCAAAAGTTACTCAAAATACCTCCCCTACTAAATTTGATCAGGTTCTTATTAAAAACAATCTTCTGCGTTGGTCTGAAATTACTCTTGATGAATTTCAAGACTTTTCAAAATACTTTCCTGTCCTAAATAAAAAATTAATAAGATCCCTGAACATATCTGGTGAACTACCTCAACAGAATAATTCTATTACTAATTACCAAAAGGAAATAAATACTTTCTATGATACATTTTTGAATACTAAGTCGTTTAAAAAAATTATTCCAATTCATGAAGAAGGTTATCTAAACCTAAATTCAGTAAGAATAAAACCTAAAATTGCAATTAACAACCTTTTAAAAAATAGTGGAGAAATATATAAGTGCTACAATCAAAATTCACCAAAATATATTAAACCATATAAATCATGTCCTCATAAAACAATTCATTTATTTTTCATCTATCATAAAGATGATAAAAACACAGTTATCAAATTAAATAACTATTTTGTAAATGGCTTAGATTGGTTTAAAGGATTATATCATTATGCAAAAATTCTTTTTTATTACGAAAAAGAATTTAACATTACATTTGAAAACCGCGATAATCCAATTCCGAAGATTGAAAATAAACTTTCAAATAGAATAATTGATCCAAATATTAAATATTTTGCAATTTATATTACACCTCAAGTAGTAAACAAACAAGATTTTACAAAACAAATAATATTTTATAACATTAAAATCCTTTTACTTAATCGAAACATCACTTCTCATGCTTTAGATCCAAAAAAGATTCACATTCATAGTAAAAAATGCGTCAATAATCTTCCAAATATTGCTATAGTTATATTGGCAAAACTCGAAGGTATTCCTTGGAGATTAAATACACCAATAAAAAATGAACTAGTCGTTGGTATAGGTAGCTACAAACATAAAGAAGAAGACATTGAATATATTGCATGTACATATAGTTTCAGCAATGATGGGAAATTTAATAGTTTTGAATATTGTATTAAAGAAGAGTTCCAAATATTGATAGGTAAAATTTCCCAATCTATAACCGATTATGAATCCATCCACGGTTATCCTAATAGA
Source organism: uncultured Bacteroidales bacterium (assembly GCA_964404485.1). Taxonomy (GTDB): domain Bacteria; phylum Bacteroidota; class Bacteroidia; order Bacteroidales; family JAIORY01; genus JAIORY01. The sequence continues at coordinate 1,156 of CAYOKJ010000309.1, forward strand.
CTAATACTTCATTTCTGTAAAAGCATGACAGAAAAAGAGTTAAAATATTTCGAAAAAGCTCTCATTGAATTAAACTTAGATATTCCAATATTCAATATTTCAATTAAAAAAACCGAAACACAAGAAATTCTTGCTTTTGATAAAAACTCCAAATATTTATTACTTCCTAACGGATCCTTTATAAATGTAGATGATAACAAATATCTTTTATTCATTAATAATCAAAATTCGATTAACAAATTTAATATTGTTAACTCTTGTCAATTCCCAATCATACTAAACATTAATTGTACTGATAAATCCCAATTAATAAACAAAAAAGTAATAACTGATTTAATCGATCAAGTATTTCAGTACAGCCATATGTATTGGAAATCATTTAAACAACAAAACATACCGGTAACAATTAAATATCCCGAAATGATTGCCAGAATCGCCCCATATCTTAATGGAAATATTATCCCCAATTTCGGAAAAGATAATTTGTGGTTTTTGTAATTAATATTAATTTATCTTTCTTTTATTTTCTTTTAATCATTTTTTTTATATATTTGAAAACGAAACCTAGTAATCTCAACTTTTACCACAAAATGATAATTAATCAAAAAATCATAAAAAACTCATATTAAATGAAAATATCATATTTTAGAAAAAAGTTGTATTTTTGAATTTATAATGAAAATTAATAACCTACCATCCGGTTACGGAAAGAAACAGGTGCTTTTGTATCTCTCTTTCTATATTAACAAAGGTGAGCTTGCCTTTCTCTAAGTAATTGTATTATGAATACTTTACCTAACGTACTTATTGTTGACGATTTGGACGTCAATTTAAAACTCTTGGAGGAAATCTGCAAGAATATCAGAGTTAACCTGATTAGAGCACTTTCGGGTACTGAGGCTCTGGAGAAAACAAAAGAGATGGAACTTGCACTTGCAATCCTTGACGTTAGGATGCCCGAGATGAGTGGCTATGAACTGGCATTAAAATTAAATGAAAAAAAATCAGATATAAAAGTGCCAATCATTTTTATTACAGCAAACTATTTTGATGAAATGGAAGTAATCAAAGGGTATGGCTCCGGGGCAGTCGATTATGTTTTTAAACCAGTTAATGCTCGTATATTGCAGTCTAAAATCAATGTATTTCTTGA
>CAYOKJ010000310.1:0-2273 GCA_964404485.1 uncultured Bacteroidales bacterium
GATTATACAACAACCGAAACCTTTAAATAGTTAATGATATTAATAACAACATGATTAATGACGATATAGAAAAAACATTAAAGGAAAATAAACTAGGATTAAGTATAACCGACCTTGTAAAGAAAACTAATCTTAGCCGAGGACTAATAAGAACTAAAATTGCTTTCCTATTAGGTGCTGGATTAATCATTGAAAGACAAACAGGAATGGCGAAGTTATATTTCATAGCGGAGAATAAAAAATGAAATCACACAATGAATTTTTAGAAGAAGTAAATGAGATAACTCGTGAGCCAACCCTTCCAGAGAAAACTAAAGACGCATCAAATGTCGAGGGAGAAAACAATGAATAAAGAATATAGAATAACAAGATTTGAACAAATAATAAATAATATTCAAACAGCAATAGATATAGCAGATGAAATAGAAGTTAAAGATGTAAAAGATAGACTTGAGTTTTTGCTAAGTGATTTAGAAAATATTTATGATGAGTTCGCATCAAATGTCGGAGATGAACAATGAAACCATTTGTAAAAATAGACGGAAAAAATAAATATCAAGATTTTTGGAATCAATTAAAGAATGCGACAAATGATAATTTTCATTCTGATTTGGGAATATTAATAAAGATGCAAGAAGAGATAGATGTGAAAAGAGAAAATATTATGAAAGAGAAAGAAAGAATTTTTGAACTTATACAGATATTAAATTCAAACGACGACATCAATGTCGATGGCGAGGTGAAAGCATGAAAACTTTTAATGAACAAATATTAGAAAAACTTGATAAAATTATTAGATTACAAGCAATCAGTTGTTCTGAGAAATTAACATTAAAGAATCAGATTAAAGTTTTAATGGAAGTAGATTTTACTCCAACACAAATATCAAATATTTTGAATAAGAATGTAAATCTAATTAATGTAATGAAGCATAATATAAAGAAGAATCAGGAGGTACAAAATGAAAAAAAAGAATGAACCAACAATAAAAGCCGACGATTTTGTTGAACTTGATATTGCAGATGGAATACAGGGATTTACAAACTTTCAAGAATTGGAGAAAAAGTTTGAAGTTTTAAAAGATGTGGTAGATGAATTATCCAATATTATAAGAGAAAATAATTTAACAAGAGAAGAAATTATTAAAGCTCCGTATTTTGAAGAAGATGAAGTTTATGATAGATTAGATAAAGAATTTGACGACGACGCCTTACAAAAAAAAGCAGAATGAAAATAAGGACAATAATAGTCATCGAGGGTTGGTGCCTCTTCCTGCTATAGGAGGCGTCACTTGCACCTCATTGATTGCACACGAAGATAGTCTGGTGGAGGCTAACGACTAACTCATTTGGGCTATTAGGTCGTTAGAAAGCAGGTTCGAATCCTGCCGTGTTGCATTGGGATGTACTACTCTATCCCAAAATCAGAGTACAACCAGTTGGAAAGACTGGAATGTGGGTATAGTTAAGGCGAAAGCTACTAGCCCACATTTTATAATCATTTGAGGGACTTTAGTTCACTCCTTTAGACCTCATTGATGGATGTGGGCAATGGAACTCTCCATTTTTTCTTCCAAGAAAAACACAAGAACCTAAGCCCACATTTTATAATCATGGAAACACTGAAAAATGGAGTAGCAAAGTGGAAGATAGGGGATGTGATATTCCTAGGGACAGCAGGAGTCGTGGCAATGATAAAAGAAGGCAAGGTGTACTACAAATATAAGCCTAACGAAGACTTTGTTTTTGGACACATTTTATAATCATGGAAACAAAAAAAGAAAGGCAAGAAAGGATTAGTTTAATGAATTGGACTGATTTCGCCGTTGCTTTAGACAAAATGATAAATGGAAATAAAAAATGAAAAAATATAAACAGAATACAGAAATGCTTGAAAATGTAAACCATGAAAAAAAAGAAAACAGTCAACAACAAAACGTATCAGAGGGAGTTGGTAATTCCAACACGTTGAAGATTATGCCTACCGCTTCTGTTGACACTATTCAAGACGTAAAATCGGAGGTTTCAGAATGATAGATGAAAATACATGGAAATTAATAGCCCCAGGTTGGAGAAACCTACGAAATTCATCTCTAGAAATTATGGAATTTTTAAAGCAAGGCTATCCTAATGCATTTAAACAAACCGAAATTATTGAAGGAATTAAATATGGTGGAAAAAGCAAAAACATATCTTCAATATTAGTAAGATTAAAGAACAAAGAATTAATCGAATGTAAAAAACCATATTGGAGATATAAGGGCGACGCAAACT
>CAYOKJ010000311.1:0-2265 GCA_964404485.1 uncultured Bacteroidales bacterium
CTGATAATTTGCATTATGATCTGTTAGGTTTAATTCCTCTTGATTATAAATTAGCTGGATCTGAAGAAGGGGATTTTGAACAAGAGATCGGTTTCAATGTCGCTAAAGTATTAAGTTCGGGAACAGATGATATTACCAAACCTTCTAAATGCTCAGATCAAAATTTCAATTGGAATCATTTAATGTTAGGAGGAATTACAAAGACTTACGGAGGAAGTGCCATGGGTTTTGACGCTACTGGTCTCGAAATTAACTTTACAAATACTGGATGGATGGGAGTTAAAGATTCGGGTGGTTTATCAACGGTAGCTAAGAATAAGAAGTTTGATTATAAACTCATGTTAACGGCAAAGCCAAAAGATTCTGGAGAAAGCCTTTATACAATAAGTAAAACTGATTATTCTGATTATACAGCTGGTGGAATAGATATAGCGTTAAAATTTGCTCGTAATGCAACAAATGATTATGTTCAATTTACATATAGTAATATGATGTTAGAACCGTTAGATGAAACAATTGCTGATGAAGATCAAGAATTTGAACAATATGATTTAATGTTTGTGCCAGGAGATGACTCTACTTTAGCAGTTAAGATTGTTGACAGTTATAATAATGATCATTACGAAAATCCAGCATAAGGAGATAAAATAAAATGGAATCAAATTACAAAGAGATAGAAGTAAACGAAATTAAATTTCAGATATTAGTTCCAACATGGGATGTTTACATAGAACTTTTTCAAGATAAAGGTTTTACAGAAGGGAAAGATGAAGAAGAAATTAATGAAGAAGATGTTAAATCAAAAGTTAAATATCTTATTCAAAAATGGGTAAAACCTATGATAACTGATGAGATGTTTAAAAGTGTTAAATGGACTGGCTTTATCTTAGCATTATCAATCGAGCTTCCAAAACCGCTCGAGGAAATGATGGTTATAAAAAAAAAGTTGACGCAGCTATTGGTATAATAGATAAAACACCTAATATGCTGCCAAGATGGAGTTCTAAAAGAGAAAATCTTTTATATGCTTATTGGATGCAAGAATATCAAATGTGTGAAACATTTGGGATTGCACCAAAAGGATTATTTCATGATTTAAAAAAAACATACTTTATGGTATGCTTTAAAAATGCTTTAAATAGATTACATAATAAAAAAAACGGGGGTCAATAAAAAATGTCTGTTGCAGCTCTTGGAGCACTTGGAAAGATTAAAGGTAGTGCATGGAAATCTATGGGTGGAGCCTTTAAAGAAATGAAAAGTGCTGGTGGTGGACTTATTGATTTTGGAAAAGCATTACAATTTTTAGAACCTTTATTCAAACCAATTAATATTCTGTTAGATGTTTTTGGTAAGGGTATTATGCAAGGTATGATGCCAGCTATACAAATGCTAACAGAAATCCTTTTAAAACCCGAGGTAATAGCTGGAATTCAAAAGTTTGGAATGATAATAGGAAAAGCAATTGGGTGGTTAATAGAAGTCGGAATTCCCATAATTAAAAAAGTTTGGGATATTGGAAAGGGTATTTTTGAAGCTATTAAGATAGGTTTTGAAGGTTTAATTAATGGTTTTAAATGGGTTTGGAATTCAATATTAAAACCAATTTGGGAAGCAATTAAAGCAGCATTTACAGCTTTTGGTAATTCTATAAAGTGGGTTTGGAATTCTGTATTAAAACCAGTATTTAATTTAATAATCGCTGGATGGAAATTTTTAGCCAATGCAATCATTACAGTTATAAACGGTTTAATCACCGGTGTTAATTGGGTAATCCCTGGTGTAAAATGGGATATTCCCTTAATACCTAAATTTGAATTAGGGACTAATTTCGTTGACCAAGGAGGTTTAGCAATATTACATCCTGGTGAAGAAGTTAGACCAGCAAAAGCAGTTAAAGGATATAAAGAAAAAAAGAGTAAAACTCAGAATATTGAAATACATATTCATGGTAATGTCTCAGAACCAGAAAGGTTCGCTTCTGCAATAGAAGAAAGATTATGGGGTATTTAAATGGTAACAGCTTTATCACAAGGAATTTATATAATTGAATCAAATGTTACAGATAATCAAAATTGGTTAACAGATCCCGAAAATATTGATTTAGATAACTTTACTGAAGGAACTGATTACGTTTACTGTCAAATTGTTACGAGTTTTGATAAGAAACCCAAAAATAAATGGGATATAACTCAGTTTCCTGGTGGATCTGGTTTTTCAGTTCCAATGGAAGAAAGAGATTTAAGCATTTCATTTGGAGTTACA
>CAYOKJ010000312.1:0-2255 GCA_964404485.1 uncultured Bacteroidales bacterium
GTTTATGGGTATAAAAAAAGCCGGAAAATATCCGGCTCAAAGAATTTTCTCAACTGAAAAATATAAGATTAATAAGAAACTATTTTTCTCCATTCAAAATTTCTTGGGTTAATACACATCACAGGTATCTGAGATGTATTAAAAATTAATTGTTTATCCCACGATCCGAGAATAAATTTCTTAAGACTTTGATCAGGATCTGTCATAATCATAATTAGATCTGCATTATTTGATGTGGCATAATCAATCACCTGATTTTCAAAATTGCTGTTTTTTGGTGAAACTTCAATAGTATATTTAACACCATTTTTGACAAAAAATTCAGTTATTTGTTTAGTAGCTTTGTCAATATCCGCACCGCTCATTTGATAAATGTGAATTTCTGAATTAAACTGTTTGGCAATATGGGCAGCCCATTTTGTTTTTTCCCAGGGACCGGCACTACTGGTTATTGGCAGAACAATACGATTATAACCATTTATAAATGTTCTTTTTTGTACAACAATTACGGGAGCCGGAGAACTTGTAATAACCTTAAGAGCAAAGCTTCCGGTAATATGTTGCATTCCAACTTTACCATGTGTTCCCAAATAAAGAAGATTTGCGCCTGTTTCTTTGGCAACATCACTGATGGTTGTAAAAATACTGCCTTTGCGGGCAATGCCCTCAGCTTCTATTTTGTAATTTTCTTTGATCTCTTTAGTAATAAGATTTAACTTTTTGAGAATTGAATCTTCTGTGAGATTTTCTTTTTTTAACTGCGACTTGGTTATTTTGTCAATAACATGTAATATCACAACTTTGTATTTCAGATATTTTGCAGCTTCTGCTGCCTGGTTGATGGCGTTGTCTCCAACAGTAGTGAAGTCTGTAGGGACTAATACAATATTGTTCATTTTTTCATACATAATAGCAATATTTTTTCTTGTGAGTAATTTGCATTTAAATTATCGAGTATAAAAATAATAAAAAATTTATGAGAATAAATGATTTTTCATTATTATAGCGTTTTTAAAAATATTATTAATAAAAACAGGAAAAAAAAGAGGAACCAAAAAGCCCCTCTTTTTTTTCAAAATTGTTTTCATTTAATTTAATGTAAATTTTGTTTGTCCAATAACATTATCGCCAACAAAAATTTCAACATGATAAGTGCCCGCAATCATTTTTTCAGTGCTTTTGTTTGTCCAGAAAAGCTGTAGATTTTGAGCTTCATTTTGGTAATCAATTTCTTTTTTTATTGAATATTGAAGCTGTTCACCGTTATACATAAAGGAATAACTGTCTCTTCTTGATGGTGTTAAAATAAGTTTGTCGGGTTTGGCTATTCTAATGAAAATCTCTTTTGTTCCTGCAGGAATAATAGTATTTTCACTTAAAGTGAAATTAATTTTTATTTTGTCAACTTTTTTTGCCTTGGTAACAACTTTTGTTTTTTGTCCACCCCATCTTAGCTGTATTGCTTCAGCTTTAAGATTATAAGTTTTTAATATTGATGCAGTATTTACTTTTTCATTAAGAGCATCTTTAATTTTTGTCAGCTCAACATTTTTTTTCACTTCAGAATTATAATTCTTGGTGATTTTAACATTTTCGTTTTTAAGAGTTTTGTTTTCTGAATAAAGAGAATCCATTTGATGAACATAACCTTGAGCAATAAGCTGTAGTTTTGCAATCTTTTTCTTTATTTTATAATACCTCCATTTTGTATCGAGGAGCTTTTTAATTTCTTTTGCATCTTCCTGAATTATACTATCTCGAAGGTATAAAGTATCAGATAATTGACCATATACTTCCTTAATTTTATTATGTTGAACGAGTAAAGTATCTAACTCAGATTTAAGCTCAACTCTTTGTTGTTCTTTTTCTGCTTTAAGTTCTTTAAGTTCAGCGATATCTCCCATGGAAATAAATAACCATACTGCCAAAGCAATAATAATAATACCAAATATTCCCAGAAAATAAATTAAGTTTTTAGAACCAGAATTTTTCTGTGTTCCTTCATTTTTTTGATTTTGTGCTTGTTGGTTCATTTTTAATATTGTATTTGTTGAAAAATATTAAGAATTCATTTCTTTCCCAAAAAAGAAACGCAAAAGTACTATAAAAATTTATATAATCCTAATATAATGTATATTGAGATATGGAAAAGATAAAAAAATCACTGTTTAATTTATTATTTGAAAATCCATTAAGATAAACTTGCTTTTAGATTTCTCCCGTTGGTCGAAATGACCGTTCTATATATGTTTTGC
>CAYOKJ010000313.1:0-2242 GCA_964404485.1 uncultured Bacteroidales bacterium
ATGAAATCCTTCTCCTTCGATTGATATTTTTTGTATTGGAATTTTTGTAAGCATATTTATTTCTTTTAATAATGTTTTAATGATTTATGATAGTTGAATATTTTAAAGTATAGATGGTTTCATTGTTAAAATTTATTGCTTTCTCTTTCAAAGATTTCTACCATAAAATCATCAATATAAATATCTGATTTGCCTCTGTGCCAAACATAAACCATTAAATTATCTTCTTTACTCCTTACTTCGGGTGTGAGGTAATCAATAGAAAGATTATTCCATTTTCCTTTTATAATATCTTTTTCAAAAGTCTTAGTTTTGTATTTGTAATTTTTCTTCTTGTGTTGAAAAGTTATTACAAGAACTGGCATAGCTTCGGTATAACTTTCAGGAATATAAACATTTACTTTTGCACGTATCCAAGCGTAATAATTTTTTGTGAGATCTTTATATTTTATGTTAATAGCTGGTGAAAAGCTTATTTGTTTATTCATTTTTAAGGATCCCTTTTTCGAAAATGAAATCGTATCATGATATTTATTTTCTTCAAAATCCCAAAATCCCAGAACATTTTTATGAAATCTCTCTTCGTTTTTTAACTGCTCTGTAGATTCAACAGATCTTTCAACTAAAAGAAGTTTTTCATAGTCTTTATCAATTTTAGTTTTACCAAAAACAGCAAAATAATAATCTCTAGTCATTTGTTCTTTTTTAATTATTCCTTTGTTAAATTGCCAGCTTTGAAAAAGATTTAAAATAATCAGAAAGCAGATAATAGCCCAAAAAGAATTTTTTAGAAAGTTTCTTTTTTTAAAAATATCTTCAATAAAATATCCTAAAGGAAAAGATAGAACAGAATAAACCGGAATCATAGAGCGTGCACTAAAACTACCACCTGCGTACCACCAACACGACCAACTTGAAATTATCCACAAACTAAAAATGAAAAACAGTAATAATGGATAAAAGATTTTTTTGTTGTGCTTGTATAAATTGTAAAATCCAATAATGGAGAACATCATAACTGGTGTGTAAATAAACCATCCTTTACGGAAACTGAAAAGAAATTTTGCAGTATATGGAGCAAAAAGATCAAGACCCTCGCCGGGATTTGGGTATGAATTGAAAAATAATTGTCCGGTTGTTAATTTCCAGTAAATTAGCTGTGGCGAAACAACCAACAAACCACAAAGAATTAAAATTGCAAGATGAGAGAAATTATTTTTTATAATGATGAGTTTTTCTTTCAAGCTGTTATAATCATAAATATTCCACAAAAGAGGAATAATGAAACATATTACCGCCGAAGGTCGGATTAGTGTGATAAGCCCTGTTGTAAGTCCAATAATAACAGCATATTTTATTTTTGGATTTTTATGCCATTTAATTGTGCTCCACAATAAAATTGAAAAAAGAGTAAACAAAATATTTTGTGAAAGCAGTGTTCCGTCAATCGCTGCTAAGTGAAAAAAATTTGTCCCAATAACAATTATCAATAGAACTATTGATGTTATCTTATCAGAAAAAAAGTTTAATAAAACTTTACGAAAAATAAATAATCCGGTAATTATCCAAATTAATCCACCAATTATTATCGAATACTGAAAAGGTGCCGATAAACCGTCAATAGGGAAACCGGTAATATTAGCAATAAAATATCCAATAAAAAAGAAGGGCGCGTAAACAAATGAAAGACCCATAGTGTATTTAATAGCAACACTATCGTTTGATGATTTAACGAGCTGATAAAGTGTGCCTGAGCAATCGTATTGTTCGTTGAGTTGTTTTACCCAATCTAAGCTGGAAAATGAAATATCATGGAAAATAAATTCTGATGGCAGGTACAAATAATACCCAAAAACATCCCATGTAAAAATATTTTCCGGCAAGGTAATAAACCTGAAAACTACTATTAAAATGGCAAGCAGGGCAGTGATAAAAATTGATTTGTTTTTTACTGAAAAATATTCCATCTTATTGTTTTGACTTCACGAAAATAGTAAAATTGTATTAAAATATTAAATTAGTATTATTATTTCAATTGTGATTGTTCGATAATAATTTGTGCTACTTTTGCGGTTTTCATTATGTATCATAATTATAAAATTCAGATAATTTATTAATAGAATGAAATTTACTGCAATAAATTTAGTTTACTTTTCACCAACAAATAATACCAAAAAAATTGTTTTTTCAATTGCAAAGGGAACTGGAATAGGTTCGGTTAATGAAATTGATTTAACACATC
>CAYOKJ010000314.1:0-2239 GCA_964404485.1 uncultured Bacteroidales bacterium
AAAAAAGTAACACGATGAAAGTTAAAAGATTTGGAGTTTCTCTTGAAGAAGATTTGCTTCAATCTCTTGATAGTTTGGTTGAAGAGCAAAAATTTCCAAACCGTTCGCAGGCAATTCGTTTTCTTATAAAAAAGAATATTGTTGAAGAAAAATGGACTGACAATAAAGTAGTTGCAGGAGCAATTGTTTTAGTTTATGATCATCATAAGCAGGATCTTCAGAAAAATTCTACTGATATTCAACACGATTTTCATGATTTAATTTTAGCAGTTCAGCATGTTCATTTAGATCATGATAATTGTTTAGAAACTATTGCTGTTAAAGGAAAAGCACAAAGATTGATTTCTTTATCAAATAAATTAATTGCCTTGAAAGGAATTAAACATGGGAAACTTGTAATGAGTACTTCCAAATAATTTTTTTTTACTATAGGGTAACACGAAATCATAAAAGGTAATATTTTTAACTCAAAATAATTAAAATAATTTATGAAGAAAGCAAATTTAATTTTATTTTTTACAATTGGCTTTTTAATAATTGGAAATGCTCAAAACGCTATTATTTGGGGAAAAATAAGAAATGAGAAAACAAATGAATTATTGCCATCTGCGAATGTTGTAATTGAAGAATTACAAAAAGGTTGTGTTTCTGATAATAATGGAAGATATGAATTAACAAATCTTATGGAAGGTGAAATTCTGTTGAAGATTACTTATGTTGGTTTTAAAGAAGTTATTAAAAAAGTTTCTTTAGTTGCTGATCAGAAATTTAAAATTGATATTTATTTAACGCCTGAAATATTGCAGGTTGAAAGTTTTGTTGTTACGGGTTCTAAGGTCGAAATATCGCGTAGAAATGTTCCATTAAGTGTTTCAGTGATAAGTGAAAAAGAAATTGAAAGATCAGCTGAAACAAATATTTTGCCTTTGCTCAGTGAGAATGTTCCGGGTTTGTTTGTGACCCAGAGAGGAGTTACAGGATTTGGTGTGGCAGGAGGAGCTGCAGGAAAAATTAGTATTCGTGGAATTGGAGGTTCACCTAATACTCAGGTGCTTTTATTGATTGACGGTCATCCTCAATATATGGGGATTTTTGGTCATCCTTTGCCTGATGCTTATGTTTCGTCCGATGTTAGTAGGATTGAAGTTATTCGTGGTCCGGCTTCAATTTTATATGGTTCGAATGCAATGGGTGGAGTGATAAATATTATTACCAAAAAACAAAAGACTGATGGTTTTTCTGCAAAGTTAAAAGCAATGGGTGGTTCTTTTAATACATGGAAATATACCGCTTCTGCAGGATTTAAGAAAAATAAGTTTAGTGTTTACTCTGCTTTTAATCATGATCAAACTGATGGACATCGTGAAAATTCGGAATTTGACATTTATAATGGCTTTGTTAAGGCTAATTATGAATTATCAAAAAATGTTAATATTTCAATTGATGCAAATCTTGCAAAATTTAAAAGTAATGATCCGGGTCCTGTTGGAATTAATGATTCAAGTTATATAATTCAAAAGCATTGGGTTGATATTAAGAGAGGAAAGATTTCCTTATCTGTTGATAATAAATATGAAGTTGCAGAAGGTGCGTTGAAATTATTTTACAATTTCGGTGAACATAATATTTATGATGGTTTTCATTCTAATGATATAAATGCAGGGATAACATTTTATCAGGGATTAAAATTATTTAGAAATAATATTATTACTCTTGGTGCCGATTATGAAAATTATGGTGGAAAAGCCGAAAATATTTTTGCAATGTCTGGAGAGGGTGTAGTTTTTTGTGATACATCTTTAAACGAAATGGGTGTTTATGTTTTAGTGCAACAAAATATATCTCAAAAATTAATACTTACAACAGGGTTGCGCCTTGATAATAATATGATATTTGGAAACGAAATAGTTCCTCAAATAGGTCTTTCGTGGCTAGCTTCTAAAAAATATACACTTAAAACATCTGTGGCAAAAGGATATCGAAATCCGACAATTAAAGAATTATTTCTCTGGAATGCAGCAAATCCAAATTTGAAGCCGGAAAATATGTGGAATTATGAGATAGGATTATTTAATGTTTTTAGTAAAAAACTAAAGTGTGAATTAACTTTATTTTATTCTAAAGGCGAAAATCTTATTATGATGACCGGTCAATATCCTAATTTAATAAATGAGAATGTTGGTAATTTTGAAAATTTTGGGATTGAGTTTTCGGCTTCTTATCAATTGAATAAGAATTT
>CAYOKJ010000315.1:0-2227 GCA_964404485.1 uncultured Bacteroidales bacterium
GAAAAAAACTTAAATAGTCTGATTTAACACTTTCCAAACAAGCCCCCGATTGTATCCTTTTGAAATGGCGTAGTTAGCAAGATTTTGTATTCTTTTTTCGGGATCAGCAATTTTAATAATTGCATCTTTTTTCGAAATAATCTCTTTCAATGTGTTGAAATATTCATCATCATCAATCTCTTGCAAACCAATCTGAATGTAAATATCAGGGATTTGTTTTTTATTCAGTTCATTAATAATTTCATCAATTACTTTTTCCTGAACCTTCCCGTTAATAAGTTTACTTTTTACATCAAAAAGACTTCTTTCCTGATAGCTGCAATAGTTTTGCATTTTAGCGAGTAAAAATTCATGTCCGGGTGCCATTTTATTATTTATTGATTAATTCTCGAAAGATACTAATTCTATATCAAATATCTGTCAATGTTTTCTTGTTTTTTACATCCTGCAAAAGTAAAAATGTGATTTTTTTCATAATTAATCTTTAAATGATTTTTTCTGTAAAATTAAAAAAGTAGTTTTATACTCTGAAAAAAAAGTAAAAATAAAACTAAACAACATTTAATTAACATTTAAAATCTTAAATAATACAATGAAAGAAATAAATCTATCACTCGACAATCTGGATGAAGTTTTTCCGGAAGAATTTTCGCAAGAACAAATTGCAAAAGCAAAAACATTATTTTTAAAGAAATTAGCTGAGAAAGCACATCAATTTTATAACGGTAAAATACAAACTATCCCTAAAGCTCCTGTTCCCGGTTTTAATTGGTTTAACGTTTGGTACACTCCCGGAGTTTCAAAAATATCTACAACAATAAGAGATGATAACGATACTTCTTTTCAACTAACAAACAGAGGTAATTTTGTTGCCGTTGTAAGTGATTCAACACGGGTTCTTGGTGATGGCGATTGCACTCCTCCCGGTGGTCTTGGCGTGATGGAAGGTAAAGCATTTTTGATGAAATATCTCGGTGGCGTTGATGCAGTTGCACTTTGTGTTGACAGCACAAATGAAAAAGGCGAAAAAGACCCAGATAAAATTATTGAGTTTGTTAAAATGCTTCAGCCAAGTTTTGGGGCTGTCAATCTCGAAGATATTTCTCAACCTAATTGTTATGAAGTTTTGGACACTTTACGTGAAGAATGTTATATTCCTGTTTGGCACGATGATGCTCAGGGAACAGCTTGTGTAACCCTTGCAGGATTATTAAATTCGCTGAAACTTGTAAATAAAAAATTATATGATGTAAAAATTGTTATGCTGGGAGCCGGTGCTGCAAATACCACAATTGCAAGATTGATGATTGCCGATGGTGCTAATCCTAAAAATTTTACTATTTTCGATTCAAGAGGGTCTCTAAATGTAGATAGGAAAGACTTAGAAGAAAACAAAAAATTCTATCGTAAATGGGAATTATGTAAATCTACCAATCCTGATAAAATTAATGATTTTGAACAAGCCATGACAGGTGCTGATGTTTTAATCGCTTTATCAACACCAGGTCCCGACACAGTTAAACCCGAATGGATAAAAGTAATGGCTGACAAGTCTATTGTTTTTACATGTGCAAATCCGGTACCCGAAATTTATCCTTATGCTGCAAAAGAAGCAGGTGCTTATATTTGTGCAACAGGAAGAGGCGATTTCCCTAATCAGGTGAATAATTCAATAGGATTCCCGGGAATTTTAAAAGGTGCTTTGATGGTAAGAGCAAAGAAAATTACCGATAATATGGCTATTGCTGCTGCTCATTCTCTTGCCGATTATGCCGAAAAACGTGGTATCAACCCTGAAAATATCGTTCCTACCATGGACGAAGCAAGTGTGTTTCCACAAGAAGCAGCCGATGTTGCCATGCAGGCAATAAAAGACGGTATTGCCAGAGTTGAAATGACGTGGGATGAAGCGTTTAATAAAGCTAAAGAAGACATTGAATATTCAAGAGGGCTGACTGATAAGCTAACCAAAGACGGTTTTATTAAAGCTGCTCCGCAAGAAATGTTACAAGAAGCTTTGGAATGGACAATTGAACAGGTTTCGTAATAAATTTTAGCTTTATAAATATTAATCCGTAAGTGTTTTGTAAATCAATAAATATGCAAAATACTTGCGGGTTTTTTAATGTACCTTAAATCCGCAAGCAAATTCCATTTGGACACTAATTTCACAAATTAACACGAATTTTATATCACTAAAAATAGGTGAACGATTTTCTGTCTAATC
>CAYOKJ010000316.1:0-2212 GCA_964404485.1 uncultured Bacteroidales bacterium
ATATTTTCGCGGAATTTTTTTGCAGTTTCCTGATCAAACAAAGAAGTTTCTTTAAATGCCTGAAATGCATCAGCATCAAGAATTGCAGCCCAAATATAACTATAATATCCTGCAGAATATCCTCCGGCAAAAATATGACGGAAATAAGTACTACGATAGCGAACAACTATTTCCGGAATTAATCCCATTCTTTCCATTGATTGTTTTTCAAAATCCAAAACATCAAAATCTTTATTTTCAATAATAGTGTGCCAATCAAGGTCGAGGATTGCTGCGGATAGATATTCAAGAGTAATAAATCCCTGATTAAAATGACCGCTGTTTTCCAATTTATCAATTAGTTCCTGAGGGATTGCTTCACCGGTTTTGTAGTGTTTTGCATATTCTTTCAAAACTGCAGGCTCACCTGCCCAGTTTTCCATAATTTGTGAAGGAAGTTCAACAAAATCTCTGGAAACAGAAGTTCCGGAAGTTTGCCTATAAGTACATTTTGATAATAATCCGTGCAATGCATGACCAAATTCGTGAAACAGGGTAGTTGCTTCATCAAAACTGATAAGAGCAGGTTTGTCGGCAGTTGGCTTTGAGAAATTCATCACAGTTTGAATTACAGGTGCAACATTTTTTCCGTCAACTTTAGATTGTTTTCTGAAACTGGTCATCCATGCACCACCACGTTTGCTTGCTCTTGGATAAAAATCCATATATAAAATACCAATGTGCGAACCATCTGCTTCGGTAACTTCATAAACTAAAACATCTTCATGGTAAATCGGCATATCAGCTAATTCTGTAAATTGAATTCCATAAAGTTTTGTAGCAACATCAAAAGCACCTTGTCTTACATTTTCGAGTTTAAAGTAGGGGCGAAGTTCATTTTCGTCAAGGTCGTATTTTTCTTTTTTTACTTTCTCGGAATAATACCACCAATCCCAGGGTTTTAGTTTAAAATCACCACCTTCTTTGTCAATTAATTTTTGAAGATCTGCAACTTCTTCTTTTGCAGTTTCCTGAGCATAATTCCATATTTCTCCTAATTTATTATAAATAGTTTCAGGTGTTTTAGCCATATTATCTTCGAGAATAAAATCAGCATGATTTTTATAGCCAAGCATTAAAGCTCGCTCAAGACGCAGATTTACAATTTCATTTACCATTGATTTATTGTCGTTTTTATCGTTGTTATTTCCCTGATTGATGTATGCGTTGAACATCTTTTCTCTAAGTTCTCTTTTTTCAGAATATTGAAGGAAAGGAATTAAGCTGGGTTTATGGATAGTGAAAAGCCACTGGTTTTCTTTGCCTTCTTCTTTTGCTGCCATGGCTGCTGCTTCGGAAATCGAAGGTGATAATCCTGCAAGATCATCTTCATTTTCTATCCACATTTTAAATTCATTAGTCTCGTTTAAAATATTTTCTCCAAATTTTAAAGTTAATTCTGAGAGACGTTCATTAATTTTGCGGAAACGATCTTTTTTCTCTTCAGGGAGATTTGCTCCACCTCGTACAAAGGTTTTATAAGATTTTTCAAGTAGAGTTTTTTGTTCAGTATTTAATCCTGAATTGTCAGATTCAAATACAACTTTAATTTTTGCAAAAAGCTTTTCATTAAGTTTAATATTGTCATTATGTTTCGACAACATTGGAGAAACAATTTTTGCTGTTTTTTGAATTTCTTTATTGGTATTTGCCGAATTCATATTATCAAAAATACTCCTGACCTCGCTTAGTAAAAATCCACTACGATCGATTGCCGCTATAGTATTTTCAAAAGTTGGTTTTTTAGTATTATTTACGATTGCTTCGATTTCAATTTCATGTTGTTTAATTGCTTCTTCGAAAGCAGGAAGATAATGTTCCGTTTGAATTTTATCAAAAGGAGGAACATCGAATTTTGTATCGAATTTTGAAAGCAGTGGATTTACCTCTGCTTTTTTATCCGTTACATTACATGCACTAAAAAGTATTATACTCATAATTGTAATTGAAATTAATTTTTTCACGATTTATTTTTTTATGATTACTATTATTTTTTTACAAAAATATAAAATTCTTTGGTTGAAGATTTCATAATATCAATATAGTTTGTTTTTTATTGAATTATTAGTCTTATTTATTAAAATAAATTATGTTCTTTGTAAAGAATTATTAATTTTTATGAAACCCGAATACCAACATTATCTTAATCTTGCTCAGTCGAAAAAAAAAGAGA
>CAYOKJ010000317.1:0-2207 GCA_964404485.1 uncultured Bacteroidales bacterium
CTTTACATCCGTATGGACGGAAATAATATTTAACGCAGAGAAAGGAAAAAAGAAATGAAATATATCGGTAATTTGGATGTTCAGTTAGTATAATACTTTATCATTTATCTTTTTACAAATTAATTCCTCATTAAAAAACAGTAGAACTAAAAATTCTTTACAAAATCATTACTGATTAAATACAATTTCATTACTTTTATTTTTTTTTCTATACATTCAAATTATGACATCACACAAAACTTATTTAATCATTTTCTTTTTCTTTGTATTTAATTTTATTGAAGCACAATCTATTGATGAAATAAAAAAGGATCATGCAAAATATATCTGGGGAGAAGGTAGTGGCAGCACTCTGAAAAAAGCAGACCAAAATGCTTTGTCAATGCTAATAAATCAAATATCAACCACAGTTGAAAGTAAATTTGAACAGTTTATTACAGAAGACAGGAATAATAATGAGTTTGATTTAAAAGAAAAAGTTAACTCTGTAGTAAAAACCTATTCAAATGCTACGCTTCATAGTACCGAACGCCTTGTAATTAGCAACGAACCCGATGCCAAAGTTTTTCGATACATTAAAAGAAGAAATGTTGAGAAAGTTTTTGTTGAACGAAAAAACAAAATAAACAATTTTATCGGGCATGCCCGCAAAGCTGAAAATGATGTACGCATTGCAGATGCCATGCGGTATTATTACTCAGCACTTATTTTATTAAAAAGCCATCCCGATTGCAACGCCATTGAAAATACAGATGACGAAGGAAATCAACATTTGCTTATTTCATGGATACCGGCTAAGATGAATGAAATTTTCTCACAAATAAATTACGAAGTAAAAGAAATCAGAGACGGTGATAATATAAAAACCGTTTATCTTTATATCAGCTATAAAAGCATGCCGGTAATCAATCTCGATTATTCTTTTTGGGATGGTCGTGACTGGTCAAATTTATACAGTGCAAAAAATGGTGAAGGTTTTTTGGAATATTACGGAACAAATGCAAAAGACCGGGAAAGTGCAAAAATTAAAACTGAGTATATATACGAAAACATGGCCAGAGTTGATAATGAGCTTGAAAAAGTAATGGAAAAAATAGACCCTATTACTTTTAGTAGAAGTTCTTATAACCTTAATTTTGAAATTCCCGACAAGGTGATGGAAATAAATGAACCACCTGTAAAAACAAATATTGCAAGTATTGAAATTAGTGATAAATATAATGATGTGATTACCCAGGTAACAGATGCCATAGAGAACAGGGAATATAAAAAAGTTAACCGACTGTTTACCAAAGATGGCTACGAAATGTTTAATAAACTGATTGCTTATGGTAATGCAAATGTACTAAGCAAACCTGATTTAAAAGTCTTTCGTTTTAACGATGAAATTATGTGCCGTTCAATACAAATGACATTTAATTTCGCAAATAATTTTAAGAAATTTGTTGAAGATGTTGTTTTTCATTTTAATAAGAGAGGAAAAATCGAAAGTCTTTCTTTCGGGCTTTCTAAAATTGCATTGAAAAGTATTCTTGAAAACAATGCATGGAGTGAAGCAGATCGACTGTTATTGATAAATTTCCTTGAGCATTTTAAAACCGCTTACGCTCTCGAACGCATCAATTATATTGAATCTATTTTTGCCGATGATGCTCTTATCATTACGGGTTATATTGTTAAAGTTAAATCAGGTATCGAAAACAGATACTTAAATAATAAAATTGTTAAATATAACCGGCAATCAAAACAACAATACATTCGCAACCTGAAATATTCTTTCAATAGCAAAGAATATATCAATATTCAGTTTGAAGAATGCGAAGTGCAAAAAGGCGGTGCAGGAGGAGATATTTACGGAGTAAAAATCAAACAAAATTACTACTCATCAAATTATGGCGACATGGGATATTTATTTTTGATTGTTGACCTTGAAGACACACAACTACCGGTGATACATGTGCGAACCTGGCAACCCGACAAAACCGGAGGTGCTAAAATTTATGGATTATCCGATTTTTAAATTGGGGAAACCCTTGCAATCAGCCGTAGCACGAGAAAATTCGTACTACGGGTTTATATTGCAAAGCGTATTTCTCCCCTATTTTTAGTGAAAATATTCTTTAGGACAGAGGGGTAAAAAAAGTCATAAGTTGTGAATTTAATCAAATAAATTAAAAATAATTTCTTATTTTAGCTGCTTCAAAAAA
>CAYOKJ010000318.1:0-2194 GCA_964404485.1 uncultured Bacteroidales bacterium
TTACCAAACGTTTTTGTTAAAATTCAGGTAAGTTCAGCAACTAATTCTTTTGTATATGAACGTCCATTTGTGGATATGGAATATTTAGTCCTTCTTCATTAAAAGTTTTATACACATTTTCATTCATTTCAAAGAACACACTCCAATAATCAGCTGCATTTACCCATCCTCTAACTACAAAATTCACAGAACTGTCTGCCAACTCAGAAACTGCAATAAACAGCTCGGGGTCTTTTAATATTCTAGAATCTTTATCACATAATGTTTTTAATACTTCTTTTGCTTTATCTATATCATCTCCGTACCCTATTCCAAATGTCCAATCAACTCTCCTTGTTTTTTCTGATGAATAATTTGTCATTGAAGAAGTTGATAAACCTGCATTAGGTATTATTATTGTCTTATTATCTAGAGTTTTTAATATTGTGTTAAAAATCAGGATTTCACTAACACTTCCTGAATAACCTTGTGCATCAATATAATCACCAACTTTAAATGGTTTAAAAATTAAAATGATTACACCACCTGCAAAATTTTGTAATGTTCCAGAGAGAGCTAATCCAATAGCTAAACCAGCCGCACCTAAAATTGCAATGAAAGACGTCATTTCAATACCCAACATTCCTAATACGGTAATAAATAACATTACTTTTAACAAGGCACTTATTAATCCTCGAAGAAATGGTTTCAATGAATCGCTCATTTTTCGTTTCTCCATTATTCTTCCGAATGCTTTTGTTAGCAATTTTATAATCCACAAACCAACAAGCAATATAACAATTGCACCAATTAATTTTGGACCATATGAAACGGCTATTTCAACTACTTGATTTACTATTTTTTCTGTATCCATAATTTTATATTTTTTAGTTAATGATTAATTAAAATTTATAAGAAAAACCTACTCCAAGAACTTCTTTAAACTGAGTTCTAGGACCTACTTTATCTGTAATCCCATCATTATTGGTATCAATTGCTATGTCAATATCATCATCGTAAAGTAAATGAGTTGATATGGTTGCAGATATGTATTTGTTAACTTTCATCGAGATTAATACCTCCCAACTTATATCTATATTTAGTGGATTTTCTAAATAGTTAGAAAACAGGTCTAGCTTTGTTTGAAATTCTATATTTTCCATAATATCTTTTTTGTAAAAAAATCGCATGTATCCACCAAATTCGGAACGAATATTTTGTCCTGACGTAATAATATTACCTGTTGGAATATCAATAACAGCAGGTTCAACACCAAATGCTCCTGCATCTGCAAGTGTTTGGTTAGTTACAAATGTCATTTTTGATGTAATAGGAGCAATAAAGGCAGTAAAATTATCATTTGGTTTATAATCCATACCAATTGCACCCAATAAATAACCCGGAGCCATTAATCCTGATATTGCAGTGCTATGATCAGGATAATTATATCCATTTGTCATTTGTGTCTTAAAATTTAACAAGCCAGCATAATACCAGTTTGAAATTGCTTTTTTACCATATTTAGATGTAAAATCAATTTTATCATCTGTTTTCCACCAATCTTCATCCTTGCCTTGCTTTAATGTTCCATACCCTATATCAAGATAGTTTTCCAATATATTATTTCCTTTTTTGTAATGTGCAAAAAGACTGATTAATCCATTTGATGATATAGAATTTTGTCCTCCAGCTGCCCAATTAGTTAACGAAACTTGAGATAAATTAATAGATATTGTTCCACCTCTTTTCCATCCATCTGTAGAATCTGCTGTTTGAGTTTTTAAACTTTCTGCTGCATCGGTTACTTGAGAAAATCCCGCGACTATAAATGATGCAAGAATAATTGTTGCTAATGATTTTTTCATTTTTTTAAGTTATTAATTAATTTATATGTGAAATGTTTTGGTAACGATTTTAATAAACGACCTCGTAGCATAGCTAACGAGGTATCAAATAAGATTTTTTTTTGATTCGATGCAGAGCATCGGAGTATTAACTCATTTATCCCGATACGCTTCGCTATCGGGATTCGTTCAACTATCTATTTTTAATGCACTACGTTTTTGAAAATTGAGTTTCACGAATAAAAAGTTGCGCTAAGATACAAAATATTTTTAATAAACGTCTGTTTTAATGGCGTTTATTTTTTGTTATCTGCTTTTGTATTTATCTCTTGCCAGAATATTGGTTTATTTTTATATAGATTAATCAAGCA
>CAYOKJ010000319.1:0-2185 GCA_964404485.1 uncultured Bacteroidales bacterium
AATGATATAATATTACCATTGGTATTAACAGCCTTATTCCTCTCTATGTCCTTTCTGATTTTGTGTAAAACTAAATATTTTGCAAACTTAGGTTGGTATTAGTTGAGAATATTGATTCCTGAAAAAAAGATTATATTTATGATAATCAAACTAATGAATTCAGACATATTAATGAACCTAAAGATAAAACGGTATTAATTAAGGATTGGTTTGAATTTTAAAGGGATAGTTTAAATAATCATTGCTAAATGATTAATATTGAAGATATTTAAAAACCAAAAAAGTTGATATTGTTGATTTGCTTTATTGATTAAAGTAGAAGATTTGCTGTGAGCATCCGCCAAGCGCCTCCAAGGCGCTAGGCGGGTTTTAGAAGGCTTTTATTATGCCAATCATGGAAAAAATATTTCATTCCAATAAACTCTTTTTTTTCTTCTGATAAAATTTATATGCTTTTGTGCCACCATAAGCTGCACCAAGGCTCAGAAGTATAAATAAACCACCTCCAATGGGAGCACCACTTTCTTGATTTCCTGTTAGTCCATGACCTCCTGCTGGTGGTGGTGGTGGAACATCCTGCGAAAGCAGTGAGATTGGCGCGATTAAACAAATTGTTAAACTTAGGATTGCAATTGCTCTTTTTATATTTTTCATGATTATAATTTACTATATGATTATTTTTCGATTGTTATTTGCTTCAATAATTTCTAATTTCTAATAAATATTTTTTTGCTGAATGCTTTGTTGTCACTAATAACATTTACAATATAATTTCCAGCAGAAACATTTACTGTAAGCTCTTGATGTTCGTTACCGGTTAATTGAGTTTCTACAAGTTTTTGCCCGTAAATATTTATTATTCTAATTGTACCTTTTTGATGCTCAGGATTTAGAATATTGATTGTTTTATCTGATGACCATATTTGGATTTTGCTTAATTCTGTTTCCGGTTCTTCAATACCAACAGATTTAAAATGCAGTAAAAATCGTTGCACATCATCTCCTTCTTCTGAAGTAAATGAATAAACAGGATTATTAGTAAGATTTTGAGTATTATTAGTTTTTAGATCAGTTAAGTAAACATGATAATCAGGGATAAGATTCTCTATTCCTTCAGCTTCGATATAGAAAGTGGAAGAGGTGTTTTTTGTAAAATAGAGCGGAATATTCAGCTCTTCTTTGAGCTCAGGAAGTGTATTCGTAGAGAGCGCTTTCCCCTTAGCCATAGTATAGAACAAGGGAGCATATCCACTCATAAAATATGAGTCGAACTCAATGTCAATATTTTCAGTTGACAATGGATCAAATTTAATAATACTTTCCTGCGCTGTACCGTTTTCTGTGTCATGAGCAGTGAGTTTTATTTTATTGGTTTCCATACCTTTGTACCATGCAGTTGAAGAGTGAGTTCGATCTCCTTTATAGATAGTTAAGGATCCTATTTTGCTAGCCTCTACGTTCACAATAAAACCTTGCATAGCCGGGATGATTCCTCCTGCAGAAAGATCAGTATAACTGGCACCTGTGGCGCTCCATATTTTTGCTGTTGCATAAAGATTGGTCAGATTCCATTCCGTGTTGCTGTTCTTGTTCCATTCCAATGCACAGGGGTAGGGATTTCCAATAAGATGAGAACCCAGATAGGATGCATTTGTAGTATAGCTCAAACTCCCTGATGAAGGACTTGATGTTGTTAGAGCACCCGAAAATGTTTTATCCTGGTTTGTTGAATATGCTACTAAGTATCCTTTACCGGTTGTGAATGTAGGAAATTCATCATTGGAGAAAAAGGCTTCGCCATCTCCGCGATTATAAACATTGCTTCCATTCTTAATATTGATCCATAAGCCTAATGATTCGCTCCAGCGGTAGAAATCTACATCAGAACTCATTGTTCCATTTATGTTCACAAACCCCGGACTGATAACCTGATCTGTTACTGGTGAAGAGAGAAAATGCCAGCCATGAATGTTATCCTCTCCCCAGGCTGGGATATAGCGTTGAACATCAACATCACCTGTTGCGGTTCCTTCAACAATCAATGATCCTGTACCGGTAGCTGAAGAGTTGATTGTAAAAGTACCATAGTTAACAAGGTTGCCGTTAACATCAAGATCATTAGCTTCAGATATAGTGAGTGTTGCCCCCTCGGCAACAGTAAGTGCATTTGCAGCATCGCCGGTTC
>CAYOKJ010000320.1:0-2179 GCA_964404485.1 uncultured Bacteroidales bacterium
TTTATTCATAATAATTTGAAACAGCCTCAAGAACCAGAGCAGTTGTATAAGCATCAGATTTCCAGACATGAGATTTGCGTACAAAAGTTCCTCCCGAAAAGTAAATTCCTCCTGTCCACCAGATTTTGTTTTTATCAGAAAGCTTCTTACTGAAAACAAAATCAAATACTTTATTAATATTTTCCTCAAGTCCTTTATATCCCGACTTCTTAAGATATATCATTGAATTTAAAGCAAAAATACTTGCCTGAAGTTCATTGTTTTTTATCTGGCATGGATAACTGCCATTTTCTAATTGCTGGCTTTTAAGCTGAGAATAAATATATTGCAGACTTTTTTCAAGACCTGTGCATCCACTACAAAAAGCCTTGCATGTAATGTAGTGTAGGTTGTATTTTGTAGGATAATAATTTCCGGCTGATTGGTATTTATTGGTTTCAAAACAATAATTAATAAAATCCATTGCCTTCTGATATGAAGGGTAAAGCGTATCCTGCATCTTTTTCAGCGAATAAACAATATTTGCATTTACAACCGCATCTATGTCATTAACTCCAAATGGAATATAAAAATCCTTTCCGGGAAATATACGGAATAAATTAAGCTTTTTTTCTTCTTTCATCCATGTTAAAAATGCTCCTGTTTCCTTTCCATGTCTCTTAAAAAAATTATAGAAATGGATATTTTCCCGATTAATATCAGAATATTCATCCAAATATTTACCCGGAGAATCAGGAATTATCAGACTATCTGTTCTAAAAATCTTATTAAACAAATAATACGATAACCATACATTAGCTGCGTCGTCCGAATCAGGGGCAAGATTCATCATTGCATTGATAAGCCGCGATTTATAATAAAAAACATTTGCTCGCCGTTGACGGTATTTTTTTGGATCTCTTTTATGTCGCCCTTTTTGGAGGTGTTCGGTTCTTTCTAATTCATGCCAAAAATGAAAAGCTTCACCTATTCTATAATACTCAAAATTCCCTATTGCTTTATAAAGAATATCTTTAATTTTATTATTGTCGGGATGCTGAATATAATACTCCGCCAGTATAACAAATATTGAAACACTTACCATACAATTTGAATCGTATGCCTTTTTCCCTTTCTTACCAAGTAAAGGGATTGTTTTTATGTTTTCAATATAACTTGGCCATTCTCCCTTGTAATAGTTTGGCGGATGATTCTCCTTTTGTTGAGAATATTCGAGGAAGTTAATAATTTGTTCAGTTTCCTTTTGTAGATTTATGTGATTTGTTTGGGCAATTATATAAGAACCCAAGAAAAACCAAATTGCCCCGATCAATAAAAATCTGAAATATGATGAGAAAGTTCGCATACTACAGTTAAATATTTTCATTAGTTCGAGTGTAAATATAGCAAAAAAAAGGAAGTTAATTATTCCTCCTTTTTTTAACATCGTAGGTTCAAGTCGCAAACACAAAAAATCATTCAACAACAATTTGCCCAACGATTAGGCTAAAAATTGGCGGGCAGTTTTACCCACTTTTTTATCAAATTACATAATAGTATGTTTTTTGTAATTCGTTTCATATTAGTACTTTAGCCCGCTTGTTTTTAGCCTTTGTTAGGTTTTAGTGCCTTTATTTTTAATGTGTTTTATACTGCTTTTATATTGCGGTGTATCTTATATAATACTCTATTAGTAAATAAAGTAAAAATCCACCAATAATAGTTAATATAATAGTAATGATTGATTTTTTAATAGACACCCATATTTTAGTAAGCATACTTTTTGGAGTATTATGTGGAGTGTTGTATTCTATATATTGTGATAAAGACCCATAAGTATCAATTATTTTTTTAGTCTCTGGAGTAATGATTACATAATCTAAGTTACCTTCAACAATGAAATATTTATCTTTATATAAATCTTGGAAATATTTTAATTCACTTGGATTGAATTCAATTTTAAACTCTTTTTTGTATCTATTAGCAAGATAACTCAAAGATTTTCCACTTGAATATAAATCACGTAAAATTGGTAAAATGAATTCTAAAAATTTCAAATGTCTTTCTTCGATTATTATTTTCATTATTGTCAAATTTTGTGTCTTTTAGGCATTAATCCTAACATAAATATAACCGTATAATTCCGTTTATATCTAAATATCTCTAATAGTTTGGCTTGTTAAAATATTGTTTAATACGC
>CAYOKJ010000321.1:0-2167 GCA_964404485.1 uncultured Bacteroidales bacterium
TAATAGCATTCCATATTATGTTGTAACCAATGAAAAAGGTGAAGCATTACATGTTCAACGAAAATTAAACCAACGCCCCGCAACTAATTCAAATCAAATATTGGCAACCGGATATGTAAATAATAATAAGTTTTCTTCTAAGTTTTTTAAAATTGATATGGAAACACCTGAGTTGCAAAACGGTAAATATTGGGCAAAACTTAACATTACAGATAAAATTAAACTAATACCCAAATTTATAAATAAACCTGAAACAGATAATGACGAAATTGTTTTTAAAGGGAAGATTGAAAATGGTGTATTTAAAAATGATACCTACGGTAGAGTAAAAACAATATTGGAAGAAGGTTCATATTGGGCGAAATTTAAAATTCTTAATACGAAATTTGAAGAACCTCAAAAAGATAAACAACCAAAAACAAAGCGAAATCAAATATTGTTATTTGGTAATGTGATTAATGGACAGTTTAAATGTTTTATCTATCAATGTGAAACAAATTTGGAAGATGGAAAATATTGGATTATCCTTGATTTAAACCCTGATAATATTGAATTTATTCGTTCCGTAAATCCAAAACCGGAAATTGAACAACATCAATTGCTTATTACTGCTACAATAGACGAACAAGGATTGTTGGTTGCTGATATTGATAAAGAGTATCAAGTTACAACAAATAAAAAATCCGGTAAATATTATGCTGTTCTTGAAATAGAATCTAAAGAGCCTGAGTTGTATAATGTGGAAAACGAACCACCTAAGATTGAAAAGGGAGAGAATATTTTGGAAGGTAATACTTGGGTTGATAAATATACAGGCGAAATAAAGTTTGACCCTAAAAAGAATAGAGATGACCACCGACACCATGCCATTGATGCTATTACAATTGCTTTGACCGAACAGGGATATTTGCAACGACTTAGTACTTACAATGCTCAACGTAAAGAAAAGCAAAGACAAAAACTTGATAGCACGGAAAAATTTCCCGAACCATGGTTAGGATTTGATAAAGATGTAAAATCAGCTGTCAACAGTATTTTAATTTCTCATAATAAAAATGATAAAACTCTTACTAAAAATAAAAAAGGTTTTAGTGTTCGAGGGCAGCTACATAAAGAAAATGTGTTTGGTAAAAGACAAGCTCCAAATCAGGAACAGGCTTATCATAGAAGAACAAAAATTACCGAACTGAAAAATAATAAGAGTGTTAATAAAGTAGTAGATATAACAATCCGTGAATTAATACTTAAGCATTTAAAAGATAATTGTGGTATTGACATTAATAACCCAAAAGGTTTTACTGTTCCTAAAGATGCATTTTATAAAGAAGGAAACTGGCAAATATTTCTTCCAAATAAAAATGGAGAACCTGTCCCGATTAAAAAAGTAAGAAAAATGGAAAATATCGGAAATGCTACTCAACTAAAATCTAATATTAACCAATTTGTAAACCCTCGTAATAATCATCATGTTTTAATTTATAGAGATTATGACGGAAATTTAAAAGAAGATGTTGTTACGTTTTGGACTGTTGTTGAACGAAAATTGCAGGGTAGTGAAATTTATCAACTTCCTGAAGATGGACAATCAGTTGTAGAAATTCTTGAAACTAATGGTATGTTTTTGCTTGGTTTATGCCAGGATGAATACGAATCAAATAAAAATAATCCTGTGTTTTTAAGCAAATATTTGTATAAAGTTGAAGCAGTCTCTTCCAAATATTATGAATTTCGCCATCATCTAGAATCATCCCAAAAAAGAGAATATGTCCCTTATTATTACATTATCAGCAGTTTGGGAATTGGAATCAAAGGATGGCAAACGTTTAATCCAATAAAAGTGACTATTAATGTACTCGGCAAAATTATAAATATTTGATTTTCAACATTATTATTTAATCAACATTAAATTGATTATTAATGCTAAAACGAACCCTCTTCTTTTCCAACGCCTGTCGTTTGTCGGTAAAAGATAAACAAATGGTAGTTCAGTTGATGGAAACAGGTGAAATTAAAACCGCAGCAGTTGAAGACCTGGGCTTTGTGATTCTCGAAAATCAGCAGATTAGTATCAGTCTGCCTTTGTTAGATGAACTAATAAAAAACAATGTTGCCGTAGTATTTTGCGATCGTACTTATAATCCTGCTTCTATGCTGCTTAATTTGAATG
>CAYOKJ010000322.1:0-2159 GCA_964404485.1 uncultured Bacteroidales bacterium
CATAAGACTATGATCAAAGTAGACCTGTTAATTAGACAAAATTTAACAATGCTAGCAAAAGTCAAGTATCTTGAAGAAGTATAGTTAAAATAATCTAATAATTCAGATGAAGACATTGGTATTTTTAATCCTTTACTAGAACTTACTATTATTACTCCTTCATCTCTTAAATGCCCTATGATTTCCTTTCGAAATTCTTCTTCACTATAATTGACTTGATTTTGTTTTAACCAATCAATTAACTCAATTGAGTAAATATATTTTTGTTTATGATTAAACTTTACTTGAAATAATAAATATTCTAGTATAGATATTCGATGCTTATGAGTTGTCTTGTTTTTATTCCTTTTTATATATTGTTCAGCATATGATATTGATATTTCTGCAATTAGTTTGTCTTGTTTGTTGCTAATTGAATCTATTGTAAGCCTTTGAAAGTTATCTGGCCAGACTATAATATGTAATGATTTTTCTTTTAGTAGTTGTGATATTAATTTATACGCATGAAACTCAACTAGAAGAATTATTGCGGAAATCTTTTACAGAACATTCGGTGCTCTCAGGGGTGTCGCAAGGTGAATGATCATTGAAAAGATATATCTTATATCAAGTTGAGATAAAAATTGACCAAAACCCGTTAAAATAATCAGCATTTGTAAGCCACAGAGGTAAAAAAGTTCATTATTTAGTTAATATATTTCAAGAAACAAAACATTTTCCATAAAAAACTTGCTTTTACTTCTTTAGTTTTATATATTTGCAATCTGTTTAATACTACAATTATTTTATAATACTTTTTTTATTTTTCAACTTTTATTTATTACCTGATAAAAAATTCAAATCATCTAATAGATATTTAAAAATACTTAAGAACCTGAGGAAGGATGAACGACTGGACAGTACTTCATAATTTATAGTTTTATACCATTCTTTTAGTGCTGTTTCAGTCTGTTCTTTATGGTCAATTCTAATCTTATTATTATGTTAGTATACCAAAAACAAATTTTAGAACGCCAGCTTTGGCGTATAGCAAACCTGTTAAGAGGAAAAAATAGTGCTGATGATTACCGTTATTATATACTCAGCATTATCTTTTATAATTACCTGAGTGAAAACCAATTTTTATCGATAAAAATAATAATAATTTCCTTTTCTTATATTAAAAAATCTTTGTATATTTGAAAAATTAGATTATGCAAAATTATATTCTATATATCAAAAACATCATTAATCTGTTTTTTAACAAAACATACTATTATAAATATATAAGATATAAACGGAATATTCCTTTTATACTTATGTTATGCTTTATATGAATAAAACAGAACATCAGGACTTCGTATTTTTTAAAAGTACATCTTAAATAAAATTATCATGGAAGATAAAGACTTACTTTTAGTTTTAAGAACAATTAAAGAAAACCCGAATACAAGAGAAGATAAATTAGCTGAAATTGTTGACACAAAAATCAACCACCAAAATTTTGATAAATATCTCAAAGAAATATGGGCAGACGATCTTATTGAGAGAGGTAGACGTGAAACAAAATTAACCAAGCTTGGAAATGCAAAATTAGAGGAGTTAGAAAAAGAATTTAAAAATAGCGAGGAATTAAAAAAACTAACCCGTGCAGAATTAAAAGGGAATGTTTTCCAATTAAAATATTGGTGGTTGATTTTATTAGCTAATGCTATCATTTCAATTATAATATCAATGTTATTATAATAATTACAAACTCAATAACAACAATCCACTCTAAAAGTAAGATATATTTTAAATCAAATTTTGACATAATAAATAATTTTTAATTAATACTATAAAATATACAAAGCATAATAAAGGCTATATTCCATGCCTTAGTTAAGTGCTTAGTAAATAAATATTTGTTAAATTTGAACATACATTTGTATTTTAAAAATTAGTAATAAATAATCGGCACGTAACATAGCCCAATCGTTAGCACCAATTAAATTTAAATATAATGATAACACTTAAAAAAAAGAAACATACGCTCTATTCAATAGTTGCGATGGTTGTTCTTTTGAGTATAGGATTTATTCTTTACAACTTATTATTTGTGCCAAGAATATTAATTGGCTTCCTGAATACCGTATTATTTATTTGGGGGTTAGAAGTATTGTTGTTTAAGGGTAGAGAAA
>CAYOKJ010000323.1:0-2155 GCA_964404485.1 uncultured Bacteroidales bacterium
TCTTTTGTCTTGATACAAAAGAAAGAAAAATCAAGAACAAACGATGCTTCCACGCACGAAACTGTGAATACTTATTTCTGATTTTATGTATCACAAATGATCTAAAGTATAGGTAGTTCTAATATACTTATTTCACAGTTTCTGCCTTCGCCGGCCCGCCGTTTGTTCGAGCCTACGCTTATGCTACTTCATTTAGTTTTTGTTTATAGCAGTCTTATTTGTTTCCGGGTTTTTCCCTTTGGAATAACATCTTTCCATCAAGCTTTTTTAGCCGCAACTGTCATTCTGTTCCGATAGCTATCGGAATTCGGTTTATGGCAATGTTAGCAAAGAGAGGTGAACTTTCTGATTTTGTTTTTGTTGGTTTGAAACTCGCGAAAGAATCTTTTTGCGTTTTCAACAGAACTTTGTGAAAGGCTTTGTGACTTTATTTTACGTATTTTGCCTTCACAATTTGATAACCTTTTCTTTACAGCAAGGAGCTTCTTTTAGTATGGAACGTGGATGACCATGATACGCTTCGCTATATGTTAGTGTTTTAGGAGGCTTTTTCTTGCTCTTAAATTTAAAGAACAATAAAAATCTCTACGTACCTCTGCGGTTCTTAGCGTAACTATAAAAGAAATATAACTATATAATTGAAATCAACTTTTTTGTATAATCTGCCATAAACAAAGGGATATTGATTAGTCCTTCCTCTTGTTTTAGATTTCGTAAAGAAAATCGCACACTCAGTTGTGGATTGAATTTTTTACGATAGTACGCCAGACTTTTACTTCTTACGTTTTCGTCCGATTTAACCTCCACAGGAATGATTTCGTTTTTGTATTGAACCAAAAAATCAATTTCTGCTTTATTTCCTGATTTCCAATAGCGTGGAAATCCTTCAAATTGCTGGAGCAAGCTTGATAAAACAAAGTTTTCTGTCAATGCACCTTTAAACTCAGTAAGCAGCCGGTTTCCTTTAGCAATAGCAACAGTATCTAACTGCGATAACCGTCGAAGCAAACCAACATCAGGTAAATAAATTTTGAAAGCTGTCAGGTCATCGTAAGCAGACAGGGGGATGGATGGTTTTATTGAGCAGTATATTCTGTTTGCCAATCCGGCATTAATGAGCCACAACAACGCATCTTCATATTCACGTGCCCTTGCTCCGGATTTTATTGACTGATATAAAAATTTCTTGTTTTCTCTGGCGAGTTGCGATGGAAGGGACGACCAAATATATTTTATTTTGGGGATGTTTTTGTTTTCAACATGCTTTGAGAAATCGAGAGTATAAGCATTGAGTATGTTTTGAAGCACGTTTTGCATGTGCTGTAAATCCCTGTTTTCGAGTAATGCAACAATAGCTTCGGGCATTCCACCAGACAGATAATACATTTTTAGCTTTTCTGTAAGGGGATTAAAGAATATATCCGGAATTTCTTCAATCTTGTTTATATTTTCCAAATAATTAGACAGGCCCTGGTCTGCCTCAGCAAGGAATTCAGAAAATGTAAGCGGATGAATTTGAATAAATTCTACTTTCCCAACGGGGAATGAACTGCCCCTACTCATTGCTACACCCAATAAAGAACCTGCGCAGGCAATGGCAAAGTCAGGTGCATCTTCACAAAAGTATTTTAATGCATTTAATGCCTCATTACACTCTTGTATCTCATCAAATATTACCAAAGTTGACTGTGGAAGGATAGCCTTGCCATGTACCAACGATAGATTTTCAAGAATTCGTTTGGGGTCTTTTGTTGTCTCGAAAAACTGTTTTAACTCAACTTGCCGATCGAAATTGAAATAAGCCGTACTTTCAAAATATTGATTGCCAAAGTGTTTTAAGAGCCATGTTTTACCCACCTGTCTGGCTCCTTGTAGGATTAATGGTTTACGCCCGGGTTTGTTTTTCCACTCGGTTAATTGCCGCAAAATAGTCCTTTTTATTTTCATACATCACGTATTAAATGTCTATTATGTGATAATATTCACACAATAGACACCATTCATTGGCAAATGTAATAATATTTTTTTAATGGAATGCAGATTTACCCTGTGGAATAGTAATTATTCTTCTTATAATGTTTAATTTAATAATTATTCCACAGGGTGAATCTGCGTTCTATCCTTCTCAATTAATTTTGATTTTTAACTTTGTCTA
>CAYOKJ010000324.1:0-2144 GCA_964404485.1 uncultured Bacteroidales bacterium
TGAAAGGATTTTGGTTAATGTTAATTCTGAGAAAGAGTATGGGGAACTGAATTTTTGAGAAGTGGAAGTACACTGATTTGACTAATGAAAATGATTTGTTATGATAAAAAAATATAAAAATCTTAAAAAGTCCATGAGTTATACCGTTATAGGCAAGCATTATGTGGAATTTAAATAATTTATTTTTTAAGTCTTTACAGTTTTTCTTTATTTGTTTAAGCTTTCAATTTACAAGGAACGCCAAATTAAAATTAGTGTTGTTAGTATTTTGATGTTTACTTAGATTATTTATTTTCAATCAATTGTTTCAATTCTTTTTTACTTGGCAATACTGTTTGATATTTACTTGCAAAAACCTGTTCATTATCTTCAGGTAAAGTAATTTCCACAAGTGAATCTTTCTTGTCTTTACATAAAATTATTCCAATTGTTTTATTTTCTGCTTCAAGTTTTACAAATCTGTCATAATAATTTACATACATCTGCATTTGACCTAAATCCTGATGTGTTAGTTTTCCTATTTTCAAATCGATAACTACAAAGCATTGTAAAAGTCGATTATAAAACACTAAGTCAATTCTAAAATGTTCCTCATCAAACGTAAATCTTACTTGTCTTCCGACGAAAGTAAATCCTTTTCCAAGTTCAAGTAAAAATTGTTCTAATTTGTTAATTATTTTTTGTTCTAATTCGCTTTCTGAATATTTTTCATTTTCATGTAAACCAACAAATTCAAGAATATACGGGTCTTTTAAACTGTCTTTTGCTTTTTCAATTATTTGTCCTTTTGCAGAAAGTTCTTTTATGCCTATTTTGTCTCGACTTAATGCAAGTCGTTCATATAATGATGTGTCAAATTGTCTGCGTAATTCACGCAAGCTCCAATTATTATCAATTGCTTCAATTTCATAAAAATTTCTTTCTTCAATATTGTCTATTCGCATTAAAAACAAATAATGAGACCAACTTAGTTTTAAATTGCTTTTTTTAAGTTCATTTTCAGATTTAACAGACAATGTCTGCTGTTTTCCATAAACAGCATAAAAATTCTTCATTTGTTGAAGATTAGTTACAGAAAAACCTTGTCCAAATTCAGAATTTAATTTATTCGATAATTCTTTCAATATTTGTTTTCCAT
Organism: uncultured Bacteroidales bacterium; assembly: GCA_964404485.1. Lineage (GTDB taxonomy): Bacteria > Bacteroidota > Bacteroidia > Bacteroidales > JAIORY01 > JAIORY01. The sequence goes on from CAYOKJ010000324.1 coordinate 1,139, forward strand.
ATTCAGCGCGTTCCTTTCCCTTTTGCTCCTCTTCAATAATCATTCTCCCAATCTCAAGATAGGTGTAGACCATTGTTCTGTTAACTGTCTGAACAACACTTTTTCGAGCTTCCTTCAATAATTCAGCAATTTTATTATAAAAATCTGTCTCTATATTTCGTTCTATTTTACTCATCTAATTTTTTTTTACTAATAACCTATATCTTTGGTATAATCAGCTCTAGAATCTTTTCATAAATATTTCTCGCATCATCTTTCCCAACTTCAAAAATTGTAACATTTTCCATTTTCCAATAATTAACAACATCTTCAACAAAAGCTTTTCGCACCACAATCAGCAAATTATGCTTTTTCATAGAAGTAATTTTGGAAATAGTATCATGCCAGATATTTCCACTGATATCAAGTTTACCAATTTCATCGACTACAATTAGATCAGAATTTATGATATTTTCATCACCGAGAATTTGATTTCCCGCTTTCAAAGCTTCAGGGTTAAAATAATAATTAAAAAATTTGTCCCAGTTTTTAGTTTCCTTTGATTTACAAAGTGGAATGCTTTTTCCGGTTTTAATGTTTACCATGTCAAATGCACTTCGTTTATTGTTTTCCCAAAAACCTTTTGCATAAAATCCGGAAAGACTAAAATTTTGTTTTTGAAGAAATTCTAAAACTTCAACTAAAAGACTGGTTTTTCCTTCGACCTTTTCTCCTGTAATTATGAACACCTGCTTGTTTGACATGAAAAATGACTAAAATTTAAGTAACTACTCAGTCACTATGTTTATCTTAATAGCCACAGATTCACAGATTTTAAACTGCCAAAGGTAGTTTTCTTTGTGAAAATTTATAAAAATTAATTTATTTTAAATCTGTGAATCTGTGGCAAATATTTATTTTTAACATTTTATATTGGCTATGTAGTTATAAATTCAAAATCATAAATCTTTTTTGATTTTTTCAATTGCCAGAACAATTTTTTCATTAGTTGCAGGAATTGAAAGTT
>CAYOKJ010000325.1:0-2144 GCA_964404485.1 uncultured Bacteroidales bacterium
GTATTTTTAACTAAATTTGATAATAATGTCGCACTTGCATCTTGAATCTTCGGTTGCAACGCTGAAAACAGGAAATATTTCATTTCTTATAATTTCCTTACTTTTGAAGATTCATGAAAAATAACAAATGAATAAATTATCAGCTTTAATAATCACTTATAACGAAGAAAAAAACATCGAAAGATGCTTGAATTCTCTTAAAGATGTTGCTGATGAAATTGTTGTGATTGATTCTTTTTCGACTGATAAAACAGAGGAAATCTGTAAAAATCATAATGTTCGATTCATAAAACAAGAATTTCTGGGATACATCGAACAAAAAAACTATACTCTTCAATATGCAAATTTTGATCTCATTCTTTCAATTGATGCAGATGAAGCTTTATCAGAAGAATTGGCAAAATCAATTTTATTAGAAAAAAAGGATTTTAATTGTGACGCATACACCATGAACCGTCTTACCAATTATTGCGGGAAATGGATAAAACACAGCGGATGGTATCCTGATAAAAAACTCCGGCTGTTTAAAAAGGGATCAGGAAAATGGGGTGGTATTAATCCTCATGATAAATTTATTCAGAATACAAAAACAAAACCCATTAATATTAAAGGTAATTTATTACATTATTCATATTATTCAATCGAAGAGCATGTTAATCAGATAAATAAATTTTCTACTATCAAGGCAATGGAAATGTTTAAATCAGGAAAAAAATTCAATTTCCTGAAGATGTTATCAAGTTCATTTGCAAAATTTATCAAACATTACTTTGTAAAATCTGGGTTTCTGGATGGATGGAGTGGTTTAATAATTTCGATTAATTCTGCTCATTCTACATTTCTAAAGTATGTGAAATTACGACAATATATTCGAGATGCAAAAAAGTAAAATTTGTTTTTTCAATTCTAATAAAGAATGGGGTGGAGGCGAAAAATGGCATTTCGAAATGGCTTGTAATTTGTTTTTAAATGATTTTGATATTTTAGTTGTAGCTCAGCCTAAAAGTGTACTTCTCGAAAAAATAAAAACCAAAGGAATAAATAGCAAAAGTGTTAAATTAAATAACATCAGTTTTTTAAATCCAATTAAGATATTTCAATTAGTAAAATTATTTAGACAAAATAACATCAATATATTAATACTTAATCTTCCATCGGATTTAAAAGCCGCAGGATTGGCTGCAAAAATTGCTGGCGTAAAAAAAATAATATATCGCAGAGGCAGTGCAATTGCTGTAAAAAATACTTTTATAAATCGTTTTTATTATCGGAAAATAATCAATTTTGTGATTGCAAATTCTAAGGCAACTAAAAATAAGATTCTAGAGAAAAATTCCAATTTAATTGCAAACAACAAAATTCATGTTATTTATAATGGAATTGATGTAAAAGAGTTTGATAAAATAATTTCAATGCCGGAAAGATTTGGAAATAAAAATGAAATAATTATTGGAAATCTGGGGAGACTGGTAAAACAAAAAGCTCAGGAATATTTTATTGATTTAGCATTTATTTTAAAAGAGAAAAACATTCCTTTTAAAATTGTTATTGGAGGAGATGGCAAAAGAAAGCAAGATTTACAAGCTTATGCTAAATCTAAAAATGTTGACGATAAAATTATTTGGGTAGGTTTTGTAAACAATGTTAAGCAGTTTATGAATAGTATTGATGTTTTTGTACTTACTTCTTTTTGGGAAGGATTTGGATATGTTTTAGCTGAAGCAATGGTTGCCAAAAAACCTGTTATTGCTTTTAATGTCAGCAGTAATCCTGAGTTAATAAAAGATAAAGTTAATGGTTATCTTATTGAACCATACAATATTTCAAAAGTTGCAGAACAAATAATATTTATTAAAAACAATCCCGAAAAGGCAAAAGAGCTTGGAGAAAACGGAAGACATTTTATAGAAAATGACTTTCGTCCTCAAGATTCCTACAGTTCTTTTGTGAATTTGATTACAAATTTTGAGTAAAATTTTTTTGAGTAAATTAGCTGTTTTTATAGCACTAAATGTATTTTAAATGGAGGTGGAAAAACCAAATATCAATAATAAGTGGTTAGTAATAGTAAATCCTAATGCAGGAAGACGAAAAATTGAGAAAGACTGGGATGAAATAGCTGAGCTTCTTTATAATGCCGGAAT
>CAYOKJ010000326.1:0-2141 GCA_964404485.1 uncultured Bacteroidales bacterium
TGAATATCGAACACCGAACACCCCCGAAAGCTTTCGGGGTAACGATTTTAGATTTATTTGTGATTGAAAAAGTGCTTACAATTTTAGATTTTTTTAGTGCTCTTGACAAATCATTATTCATTATTCGTTAATCGATATTCGACATTCAATTTTCAATCGTTTTTTTCTTTTCTTTCTGTTTTGTGCAAGCAAAAAACTACTAATATTTAAATCATTGGAAAACAAAACTTAATTTGAATATCGAACACCGAACACCCCCGAAAGCTTTCGGGGTAACGATTTTAGATTTATTTGTGATTGAAAAAGTGCTTACAATTTTAGATTTTTTTAGTGCTCTTGACAAATCATTATTCATTATTCGTTAATCGATATTCGACATTCAATTTTCAATCGTTTTTTCTTTTCTTCCTGTTTTGTGCAAGCAAAAAACTACTAATATTTAAATCAGTGAGACTTTAATTTTGTGAAGCAAAATTATTTAGCCGAACTGATCCCGAGCTTAGTCGAGGGATCTCCAGGGTTATATTCCCCGCTGCTTGCGGCGATAAGAAAATAGTTTACATATAGATACCCCGTCCGCTTGCTGCGGGAAGTTTCATTCATTTGGAAACAAAACTTAATTTATGAAAAATGCTTGTTTTTGTGTGCTGCATTGCACAAAACAGATGCGACTTTATGGACAGGCACTAAAGAATTATTTTATTATTAATCATTTAATATCCATTACCAATTTAGTTATCTGTTATGCCGCATGCCAGAAAAAAATCAAAAAATATTTGGAGAATATACATATTTGATATATCTTTGCGATATACAAAACTAATATCATGAAAATTGTATCATTAAAAATTGACGATTCTATCTTCGTAGAAACTGAAAAGATTCTTTCAGGAATGAAAAAACCGCGAAACAGATATATTAATGAGGCTATAGACTATTACAACCGACTTCAGAGAAGATTGATAATTGAAAAACAATTAAAAAAAGAATCTGATTTAGTAAAAAGTGATTCTATGTCTGTGCTTAAAGAATTTGAGGAAATTGATTATGTCGATTAAACAATTCGAAATATGGATTGCTGACTTGAATCCTCAGACTGGAACTGAACCAGGAAAAACCAGACCAGTTTTAGTCGTCCAGACTAATCTGTTAAATAAAATTCCTCATTCTTCGACTATCATTTGTCCAACTACAACAAATATTAAAATTGACTCTGAAATATTAAGAGTTCATCTTAAAAAAGGAATGGCAAACTTAAATCAAGACTGTGATATAATGATTGACCAGATTCGTGCAATTGATAATAAAAGACTAATAAATAAAGTTGGAAACTTACCAGCAAACTTTATAAAATTGGTTAAAGAAAACATTCAGATAATTATTGATTTAGAATAAAGCACGGCGGCATAACAAAGGCTAAAAAAAAGCGGGCGGCAAGTAGTAAAATGAAACGAATTACAAAAAATATAAAGCAGTTCAGGTTGAAACGTAAGTGGGTTATAATGCCCGCCAATTTTTAGCCAAATCGTTATCTTCTATTCTTTTTTGTTTATCTTTTTTTTAATAGAGTGGGTACTTTTCGGTTAATATACACATTTACTTTTTTATTGATTATTGAATGTTGCTTATTGAGTATTCTTATTTAATGTAGGTTAAATATTCAACATTCAACACTCAACATTCAATATTCAATGACTGAAAGGAGTCCGTATGAGGTGAACCAAGTTCGTATGGATGGATTTTCATTATTTCTGCATATTTAACTTTGCAGTTTCAATACTTTTTTATTGATTATTGAATGTTGCTTATTGAGTATTCTTATTTAGCAACACTAATCTTTTTATCGTAGAGCCAAATTTCTTATTTCAGTATGATTTGGATTAACGATTTTTGATTTATTTGTGATTGAAAAAGTACTTACGATTTTAGATTTTTTTAGTGCCTTGACAAATCATTATTCGTTAATCGATATTCGACATTCAATTTTCAATCGTTTTTTCTTTTCTTCCTGTTTTGTGCAAGCAAAAAACTACTAATATTTAAATCATTGGGAAACAAAACTTAATTTGAATATCGAACACCGAACACCCCCGAAAGCTTTCGGGGTAACGATTTTTGATTTATTTGTGATTGAAAAAGTA
>CAYOKJ010000327.1:0-2133 GCA_964404485.1 uncultured Bacteroidales bacterium
AATTATTCAATTCAGAATATTTTATTAAAATATTATCGTTCAATTCAATATCAAAAAATAATAGCTTTTTGCGAAGGATTTGAGCATGCAAACGAAATTAGGAGATTATTAGATAATACTTTTGTAAAATTCAGTAATGTTAAAATTGAGAAAATCACATCAAAAGGAAGTAAAAAAGAAAACAAACTTATTCTGAGTAATTTTTCAAATGAGAAACCCAATAAAAATCAAATAAATATTATTGTTGCCATTGATATGTTAAATGAAGGAATTGATGTATCCAGTATAGATTCAATAATGCTTTTTAGAAAAACCGAATCCCCAAGAGTTTACCTTCAACAGATTGGCAGGGTATTAAGAAGTCATGGCAAGGACAATCCGCTAATATTCGATTGTGTATTAAATTATCAAAATGTTAAAATTAATCTCACAGAAGAATCGCAAAAAGAAGTTAATAAATATCAGAAATCATTGGATGATTTTGGGTTTACGGAAATCGAAATACCAAAGTCGATTACGATAAAAGACGAGGTTCGTGAAATTTCAAAAATAATTGAAGAAGTTGAGGCAAAGTTGAATTTTTATCGTTCTTATGAGCATGCAAAAGAAGCAACTCAAAAATTAGGAATCAAGTCAGAATTAGAATACCGCAAAAGTTACATAAAAGACCTGCGATTGCCAAGTAAACCAAAGAATGCTTACTTGAATGGTTGGAGTGATTGGTATGATTTTCTTGGAACTGAAAAACCAAACTTTTACCCAACTTATAACGAAGCTAAGAATGCAACACATGATCTTGGTATTAAATCTTTTATTGAATACAGACAACGTTATAAAGAAGATTCAAAATTACCAAGTCAACCAGATGGGACATATAAAAACGATGGTTGGGTTGAATGGTCTGACTATTTTGGTACAACAGACATTTCAAACTATGGTACATATGAAGAAGCAAAAAAGGCTGCAAAATTTCTAAATATAAAATCATATACTGATTATAGAAATAGATATACTGAAGACCCAAGACTTCCGAGTAAACCTGATCGCACATACAATAAAGAATGGAAAAACTTTAATGATTTTTTAGGAATAAAAAGGAATTTACTATATCCTACTTTGGAAGAAGCAAAACAATCAGTTATAAAACTTGGTATAAAATCTGATTCTGAATATAGAAAAAGAAGACATGAAGACCCACGCCTACCGGCAACACCATCTCGATATTATGAAAATAAGGGGTGGAAAGATATTCCTGATTTTTTAAACAAACCTTTTTCTCAAAATTATGATAATTATCAGGAGGCGAAAAATGCTGTAATGCTTTTATCAATTAAAACAAGAAAAGAATATTATGAGAGATATAAAGAAGACCCAAAACTACCAAGTAGCCCAAAAGATATTTATGAAAATAATGGTTGGTCAACTTTTTATAATTTTCTTGGAGTAAAGTCTCAAATATTTTATGAAACACATGAAGAAGCAAAAACGGCTGTGCAAAAATTAGGTATAAAAACACGAAAAGAATATATTGAGCAAAAGCGTTATAGAGAAGACCCTAAGTTACCAAGTCAGCCTGATAAATATTATAAAAGTAAAGGTTGGACAAATTGGGAAGATTTTATTATTATTCGTTATTTAACTTATAAAGAAGCTCAAAGTGCAGTTCAAAAATTAAAAATCAAAACAAGAACAGATTACATAACTAATAAGTTATATAAGGGGAATTCTCTATTGCCGAGTAATCCGGAAAAAACATATAAAAATAAAGGTTGGATTGATTGGTACCATTTCTTAGGAACTGATGCTCCAAATACTTACAAAACTTATGATAAAGCAAAAATGGCCGCACAAAGATTGGATATACAATCAATGAAAGAATATAAAATTCGTAGAAGCGAAGATCCACGACTGCCAAGTTCGCCAAGCGAGAGCTATAGAAATAAGGGCTGGAAAACATTTTATGACCTTTGTAATGTAAAAAAACCTGAGTATTATGCTACATATAACAAAGCTCAACAAGCTGCTCAAAAATTAGGAATAAAATCAGGAACAGCATATAGAAAATTATATAAACAAGACCCTAAGTTACCGAGTACTCCTGATAAATTATATAAATCAAAAGGTTGGAAGGAT
>CAYOKJ010000328.1:0-2117 GCA_964404485.1 uncultured Bacteroidales bacterium
ATTATCGAATAAAACTCTGTAATTATGTTCGCTATCCTTTAATGCCCTTTCCGCCTGCTTGCGTTCAGTGATATCTCGAATAACAACATAAATTATCTCTTTGCTTCCAAGCATATATTTGCAGGGAGTAGCTTCGGCTATAAAAATAGAACCGTCTTTCCTTACAAATTCTGTCTCTACCGTCATCAACTCTTTTTTATTCATTTCAGCCAATACCTGGGTGGAATGTTGTAGTTGGGTCTCGGGATGTAAAACAAAAACTTTCAGTTTTAGCAGTTTTTTCTTTGAATAACCAAATTCCTCTACTGCCTTATTATTGGCATCCAGGATATTCATATCCAAATCATGGATAATTATCGAATCGGGTGATAATTGATAAATCTGTTGGTATCTGTGTTCCAATAAAGCTTCTGTACTAATTCTACTTTCAGTTTCAGACTCCGATTTAACATAGTGCTCTTCAAGCGTTTTTCTTAGTTTTTCTGTCTCATTCCTTAATTTATCCTCTGCTTCTTTTATTCTGAGCATAGTATTAACCTGAGCAATAAATTCATTAGTATCGATTGGCTTAGATAAAAAAGCATCTGCACCGCTATTAAGTCCTTTAATGCGGCTTTGAGTATCTATTTTAACAGCCGTAATCAATATTATTGGAATATGATTTGTTAGTTTGTCCTTTTCTAGCGTCTTACAGGTTTGGTAGCCATCCATTTCAGGCATTACAATATCCAAAAGAATTACATCGGGTTGTTCTTTTATGGCAATTTTAATACCTTCCTTTCCTGATATGGCTTTGAAAGTCTTACATTTCCTGAAATTATCTTGTAATATAGCTTCGGAAGTAATTAGGTTTTCATTTTTGTCATCGATGATAAGGATTTTCTTCATGAGTATATCATTTAATATTATTATTTATAGTCATACTTTAATTAGGTACTCCATAAGTTGTTCAAGTTGTTGTGATTTAATTTTGGAATTTGACAGAAGTGTTTTTTGATATTTTCTGATTTTTGCAATTTCCTTTATTTGAACCACGGCAATATCTTTAGGCAGTTTTTTTACAATCTTATGAAAAGCACCAATAAATAGAATCCCTGTTTCGTTCCGCCCCAGTGTTTCAGCTATCCTACCGGCAATAAATTTATCTCTTCTTAATAAAAAGATGGGTTTTAAAATTTTATACCTGAGCAGTAAAAAGAGTCTTTGAAAATTGTTTTTTGATTTTAAGATAGATTGAAGCCCATCGTATTCGTTTTTGACCATTTTAAAATCTTCGGTTTTAATAAGTATTGCGCCATTGCCAATAAGTTTAGAAACTATTTCTGAATTTTTACTTCCTGATTTGATGCCTTTATTAATGATTTTTATGGCTGGTTCACCATCAACGAACATTCCATCCTGATATATTTTTACGTCCTTATTCTTTATGTCAGGGGTTTCAAAATAGGATTCAATTATTTTCCAGTATCCATTTACTGTTTCTGAATGCTTTTGCCATTTATTCTCTCCAAGACTGGATACACTTTTTTGTACAAGTTCTTTCTTCAGCGATCCCATGTCAGCACTTGAATGAATGATGGGCACATATAACAATGTCCTCATAATTATAAGTTTTAGTTTTTATTTTACATCAAATCACCTAATGGACCGAGGTTGATATTCAAATCCCGGTCGTTAAGGTTTAAATGTTTTTTTAGTTCTTCCATTTTCATTTCCAGCTTCATCAGGGTTTCCTCCAATCTTTCGATTTCCTCGTCGGCTAACAATCCTCCGTCGACTCTTCGCTTGGCTTGCTTTTCAACAAGTTTGCGGATAAGTTCTACCAGGGTCAGTACAAATTTTGCCAGGCCTGAATCTGCATTGTCGGGAGTGAGCTTTAATTTAGAATCTTCATTATTTGTCAGATTCGCTACTTCTTTTGAAAGCTCATCAAGCGATCCTGTATTAAGTAGTATTTTGTTTTCGCTCATTATTATGATTATTTTATTGTGATATCTACAAAATTATAAGGCGGCCAGGGACCAGTTGATTCAATAAAAAAACCGGAATTTCCATCCTTCTTTTTCAGTACGTCAACAGTATTTTTAAATTCAGCTAATTTATTTTTGCTTATAAGA
>CAYOKJ010000329.1:0-2113 GCA_964404485.1 uncultured Bacteroidales bacterium
GATCTGGAAATTGTTTTTTATGAAAAAGTTATTGTAATTTCTGGAGATGGTTGTTAAGTGAATGATTGAATGCGTAAATGCGTGAATGATTAAGTATTGAACAAAATAAATCTAACATATTGCTTTATTCTGATGGCTGTCCTTGTTCTAGCAAGCCATTTTTCTTTTTCACAAAATCTAGAAAAAAGAATATCTGTTAGCATCAAAAATAAAACCCTAAAAAAAGCTATTTTAAAAATTGAGAAAAAAAGCAATATAAGTTTTTCATTTAATTCGAATCTAAATAATCTGAAAAACAGAATTACTTATTCAGCCGAAAACAAAACTATCAAGCAAATCCTTGATGATATTTTACCTGAAAACAATCTGAAGTACATTGTTGTTGAAGATCATCTTGTTTTTAAAGAATTAAAAAATCTACAAAATGATTTCAAAACAAAAAAATTTGTGCTAAGCGGGTACATCAAGGATAAAAAAAACGGAGAAACAATAATTGGTGCTAATATTTTTACTGACAGTGCAGAATATGGTACGATTTCAAATACTTATGGTTTTTATTCCTTAACATTACCTGAGGGTAAATATGTTTTTCATTTTTCATTTATCGGTTATCAAAATATTAATAAAAAAATCGAATTAACTAAAGATATTGAGCTTTCGCTTGATCTTGACGAAATTAATTTTGACATTAATGAAGTAGAGATAATTGCTTCGGATGATGACAAATATATTGAACGCAACCAATTGAGTGAAATGAAATTTAGTCCGCAGGTATTATCACAATTGCCAGGTTTTGTTGGAGATGTTGATATTATAAAATCATTAAATACGATTCCCGGAATAAGCAGCTATGGAGATGGTTCAACCCTTTTTTATGTTAGAGGTGGAAACAGCGACCAAAATCTTGTTTTAATTGATGAAGCTGTTATTTATAACCCAACTCATTTATTTGGATTTTTTACAGCTCTTGCACCAAATTCCATCAAAGATGTGACAGTTTACAAAGGAGATTTCCCGGCAAGGTACGGAGGAAGATTATCATCGGTAATCAATATAAATTCAAAAGACGGAAACATGAAACGTTTTGGTTTTTCAGGAAGTCTGGGACTTTTTACAACTAACCTTTCGGTTGAAGGTCCAATTGTTAAAGATAAAAGTTCATTCTTTATTTCAGGGCGAAAATCTAATCTTGACTGGTTAAATAATTTTTCAGATAATGAACATGCTTTAGATTTTGGCTTTTATGATATTCATACAAAGTTTAATTTTAAATTCAATAATAAAAGTCGTTTTTACTTTACATTTTACAAAGGAAATGATGATTACAGCAGATTTACAACTTCCTCAGTGAAAACCTATGGAATAAGTTGGGACAACACAGTTGGTACTTTACGATGGAATTATATTTTTAATAATAAATTGTTTGCCAACACAACAGTAAATTTTAGCCAGTATAACTATTTTTTGTTCATTTCGCGTGAAGATAATAATTATTGGAATTCATCAATTAGGAATATCTCAATAAAATCAGATTATACTTTTTATTTAAATCCAAAAAATACTATCAGGGGTGGCGTTAAAATCAGTAACCAATATTGTAACCCTGGAAATATTTATTTTTCGGATGATGCAATACAACAATTTGCTCCGGTAATTCCTCGCTATTATTCTAATGAATACACTTTTTATGTAAGTAATGAACAGAAAATAGACAAAAAGTTTTCGGTTAGATATGGACTTAGACTACCGATATGGCAGAACTTTGGACCAACAACAGTTTACAGTTTCGATTCACAATATCACGTAAACGGAAAAGAAGATATTATTGATGGTGCAAATTACTATTCGACAGTAATTCCTGAACCGAGAATAAATATTAAATATCAGATAAATAAAATCGAAGGGTTATGGAAATAAATTTCCATAAAAGGAGGTAATGTTATGAAAATAGTTGTTTGTATAAAGCAGGTTCCTGCCACTACAGATGCAAAAATAGATCCTACAACTAAACGAATCATACGTGAGGGCGTTAAAGCTGAACTCAATCCTTTTGATACATATGCAGTTGAAGAAGCTGTAAAACTCAGAAAGAGATTTGGGGGCGAGGTTGTTA
>CAYOKJ010000330.1:0-2107 GCA_964404485.1 uncultured Bacteroidales bacterium
CATCTTTATAACCTGTAATACCTTCTAAAAAATTATATCCTCCTTCATCTATTGCTAATAAAAAAGTTAATACAAACCAATTGTGATCTATTTTTTTATCGCTATTGATCCAGTATTCTTGTTTAGACATACGCCCATTTTCTACATATTCTGTTCTTCGACATTTATATCCATTGTATTTTTCATCATAAATTTCATATTTATTAACAGGCTTAACACCTAAACTATCATAAACAATAAGCTCTTTGAATTTACCATGGCTAAATTGTTTTTCTTTTCTTGGTTTGTTTTGGTTATTCCATTCAATGTATTTACCGTGAAATTCTCCTTGTTTATAATTAAATGTTTTCGAAATTACACCTTTCTTATAATATTGTATCCACCTACCTTCTCTTTTTCCTTTAGAACACGAACCCTCTTGATAAATAAAATAATTCTTATCATCAGAATCATTTTGTGTGTATCTGTGAAACCATTTGCCATCTTTGAGGTCATTTATAAACATTCCTTTGGCAATTGTTTGATTTGTTGAATCCTTTAATTCAAATGGTCCATTTAATTTATCATTTTTATAAAATGTAGTTTCAAGAACTTTTCTATAAACGATTTTTGTACAAGTGTCCAAAGGGTTTTTATTTTCGTCTAACTCAGAACAAGGATATTGTTCCTTGTCAAGATATGAATACCTTGTTGATTTTCCATTCAGCATACCGTTCGAAAAATCATGAATTAGATAAAGATGTTTTGAATAGGGAAGGCTTTTTCCCTCATCATCTACCAAGCTTGTATAATAATATTTCCATTTACCTGTTTCCTCACCATTTAAAAACATCCCTTCACTTCTTAGATGTCCAGTTAAATCATAATTCTTCCAATATTCAGATTTTTTATCATTGTAATATTTTCCATCAACAATTAATGTTAAAACATTTATATCAGTTCTAATAATACCACCGACCAAAATTTTTATAAAATCACGGTATATTTTATAACCACCGTTTAGTTTATCGTTTTGATAATTACCGACAATTAAGCTATCACCTTTGACATCTTGAAATAGACCATTTTTAATACTTTCCTTGTAATTGGTGTAAGTTAGAAGTCGTTCTTTTTCATCTTCGATAACAAATAATTTCCAAGTACCATTTTTTTCATCATTCAAGTATTGCCCGTATTGTTTTAGAAATAATTCTCCTTCATCATCATTGTAATAGTATTTAATGTATTGCCCATTCTTATAGTCATTAGAGTAGGTTGTTGAATAAGAAATCTTGTTGTCTTCATAAAATTTTAATAAGCCATTTTTTAGTCCATTTTTCATTGAATATTTGGCTGTTATATTTCCTTGCTCATCATATTCAGTAAATGCGCCATTTGCTTTGCCATTGGTAAAATTCCCTTTCTTTTTAATTGTGCCGTTATGGTAAAATACTGTTAATATTCCATTCATTTTACCATTTTTCATAGTGTACTCTGATCGTTTAATATCACCATAATAATAGTCGGTTTTTTTACCATTATCAGGGTCATAAACGCCTGACTTTTTTATCAATAAAAAGTTATACCACGTTAGGCTTTCTTCATATTTCCGTTTTCTTTTCTCAGTTGTTATTTTCAATATTAATTTACTATTGGTGTAAGTGGAAATTAATTTATCATCCTCAATTTCACTATTTGATAATTTGTATCCCTTTGAGCTAAGTGCTTTTTGAATAATAGTATAAGAGGATTTATTGAATGCGAAATAATTTATTTTATTTGGTAGTCCATCATACATGAATAAATAAAACCAAGCTTGTGCTTTGTCATTAGATGATTTATTGTATGACCAAGTTATGGTATTATATTTTGTGGAATTACCTTTTTCTGATTCGTAGTATTCCCAACCCTTATTCATTAGATATTGGTTAACATATTCCCAATTTGTTTTATTAGAAATGTTCTGCAAATCTGTCAGTGAAAGTTTTTGTCCAAAGCCGTGTATATTTAGGAACAAAATCAATCCTAATGTTACAATATTTTTCATATGGTTTCTTTTTTTGTATTGGTGCATAACATAAATATAACCGTAATATTCCGTTTATATCTAAATATCTCTAATAGTTTG
>CAYOKJ010000331.1:0-2104 GCA_964404485.1 uncultured Bacteroidales bacterium
TGAAAATGTAGGCGATTTCGAAGCACAATTTTTCAACTTACGATGAAGTTCAAACTGGCTACAAACTCTGATACAACAACTACATCATTCTTTTTTAAGCTTGATTCAAGTAAAGTAAAAGCCCAATAAATAGTTGATTTTCGACTCCCATTCTCGCCATAAATAAGTAAGTGGTTTCCATCAATTTTTAGTAAAGGGCTGTTTGTCTCAACTTCTGAGAAAATTTTAAAATCGTTAATGTGTAATTCGTGCAATTTTATATTAAAGGGTGGATTCGTTTATACGCTTGATGATGTTTGGACTATGAACCGGTGCAAGCAATATCCTATTCCTTATCGGATTATCTTTCTCCTTCAATTTGTAATACTCTCGTTGAATTACATCTCGTTTTTCTTCAAAGATTTCTAATTGGCTTATGTCTTCAAAATCTACAAATTGCAATACATCTATTTTGCTTTCTTTCATATGTTCTTCAAAATAGAGTTCATAAACCATCATATTGAGTACATCTTCAAAAAAACGACTGACTATTTCGTTTGATATACTTTCAAACAAATACAGTTTTTCTGGGTCGTTAATTAGAGTTAAATAATCTGCCAATATTTCAAATGGTTTTCTTTCCTTTTCTGTTAATTGTGGAATTGGAATCTTATCCATAAAAATTTTAGTCCACTGATTTGTTCCTTGCCCTGTTGATGATGAAACTTTATCTAAATACCATTCCATTGCTTTTGAGTTGAGCATTGTAACCAAATATTTATTACAATTGCTTGTCATAATATAAGCAGGTGCGGTTACATACATTTTTTTTGTATCTAATGCAAAGGCTGGTTTGTCGGATATGGATAACCAAACAATCTTTTCTTTTTCAAATTCATCTGAATATGTTGCTGCAGCCCTTTGTAGAGCATACCATTCATACCTTATTCCAGTTTCAGATTTATTCCTACTGGATAAACTAATTTTAAATTGCTTTAAATGATTATACGTTGCAGGGTATTCTTTTTCAAAGGCTTTCTCTGCTATTTTTGAAGCACCTGAGATTATTGGGTCATCTTGTAATGGAAAATGCCAAGGTATAAATAGAACATACAGATTGTCAAATTCATAGTTATATTTATGAATGTTTCGTCCCCTTAACAAAGGTTTAATGATTTTTTCACATTCTGGTTCAATTGATACTAATTCTTCACGTGTTTCTTCATCAATAAAGAAAGCATCATTAAAACCCGTTAAAAAACCTCTATAAAAATCCAAATTCCAATCCATTAATAGAATTCCTTTGTCCTCAATTTGTTTTTTAATATCAAAATCTTCCTTTTCAACAATTATCCAACTTTCTTTATCTAAAACAGTAAGTACAATTTGTTTTTTATTTAAGTAATCATTGATAGACATTCCGGGCAAATAATCACCTTTAATGGCAACTGCATGTAAATTATTTAGCCAAGTTTCTTTTTTTGTGAGCATAATATTTACTTCAACTGTGGCAGAAGGAAATATTTTGGTGTCTTCAAAATTCAGCAGTTTTATTGGATTAGATTTTGAAACAAAGAAATTACGCATTCCTTCGCCAAATTTTGTACGCATCCAAGTATTAGAAGTAATGTAGGTTAATACGCCCTTGTTATCTTTTAATAAATTAATGCCTTTTTCATAAAATAGGGTGTAGATATCTCCAGTGCGTTTAAATGTTTCAAACTTTTCGGTTTGCAAAATATCTGTTTCCTTACCCATTTTCTGCAACTGAATATAAGGCGGGTTACCAATCATAATATCAAAACCGCCCTGTTCAAAAACATCCATAAAAAACAGATGCCAAAGGAAATAAGGGCGTTCATCTGTTTTTTCAAATTCTAATAATTTAATGCGTGCTTGTGCTCTGTTTTCTAATTGTTTTTTGCGTTTATCAATTTCTTTTACATCTCTGCTTTTTGCAAGATATATTTTCTTTTGTTTATCGTTCAGATTTTCAAGTTTATTATCCAGTTTTTCCTGTAAGGTGGCTATTTCAATAAGCAAACGATTTTCCCAAAATTCCAGTGATTTATCAATATGGTTGAGCACAATCTTATCAATGGCTTTATGTATTTTGTGTTTTTGG
>CAYOKJ010000332.1:0-2088 GCA_964404485.1 uncultured Bacteroidales bacterium
AAATATATTTAACCATATATATTAATTTTCTAAAATCGTGCCATAAAAATATATGACTTAAAATCACACAATTAAGAAGTATGCTTAAAAATTATTTCTGGAAATTTGTTCGGTTTCAAACAAAAATTGTTCGGTAGCGAACGGCGAACACTTCGGAAATTTTGCAGTTAAATTAGACACAATTCAACTGAGCATCCAAATTCAATTGGCATAAGTAAGATTTAAAAATATAAATCCTCCAGATTTTTAAAATCTGGAGGATTTTAGACTCCTAATATCGATTACTAATTTTTGAGTTAAACAAAATTCTATAAACCGAGCATTTCAGGTCCTTGCTCAAAAATAATATCAACAGGAATGTTTGATTCATTTATATTATCAAGGTCATTTTGCAGTTGAGTTATAACAACACCTTTTTCTTTAACCCATTTTTTAGCTTCATCATAATTTCCATCACCCTGAATAATAAGAATTTTTTGCATTAAGCTTATTACAGCTTGGTGCATTTTTTCAAAGTTAATTGTATAAATTCCTTCATTATTTCTAGTAAAAGCTTCTTTTTCTAAAAAATAATTAAATCTCATCATATTAGCTTTTCCATGAGAACTTGCAGCACCAAATCTACTTGAACGAAAGATACTTGCAAAAAATGTTACATAATTATCCATCAAATCTCCTTCGTCAAATTCACCCATTTTAAAAAGCTGAGTTACAAGATACAAACCCATAATATCTGCCTTACCTTCTTCAATTGCTGAGTATTGTTCTTTAAGTGCTAAGCGGACTGTTGTTTTTCCGTCGATAGTTTTTTTAATTCCCATTCCATGAGCTACTTCATGAAACATAGTATTAGTGAAAAATGCATTAAAGGTTACATGTTTTCTTTGACTTTCGTTTATAACAACTTTAGAAATTGGAAGTAAAATTTTATCAAATTTAGCTTTCATTGCATTTTTTAACTGCAATTTTCTGGTTCCTTTTATAATATGAACTTCAGGATCGTTTGGAAGGTTAATTGCTATAGTTTTACTTCCGGCATTACAATCTCCCTGGTAAAATACTACATCATATGCATTAAGATCAGCATTTGAGCCCGGTATTTCTTTTTTGTATTCAGGTTCGACTGGTAATCCTTTTTGCAAATCAGGAAGTAATGAAGCAAATTTCGAAAGTTTTGAACTCCATTCTTTATCTTTTAAAAGAATAAATGCTTCGCAAGCTGCTTTGTATCCAAATAGTGCATCTTCGTAATTTTCTATTGGTCCGATAACTATATCAATATTATTGTTTTTCATATCCAGCCATGCAAGGTCGCTTGGTTGATATACATTTGTGATTAATGCATCAGCACGTAAGTTCAGGTAGTTTTTCAAACCTTCATCTTCAGCATATTTTGCGGCTTCTTTTAATAATTTTGCAGCTTTCGAAAACTCTTCTTTATAGGCTTCGCTGTACCAAACTGATTTTAATTTACCTTCGTCATCTCTTCTTACAATAGTATAAAGATTATCTTTATCAGCATCTACCCATTTTTCGAATTCTTCGACTGTCATATCTGCCGGATAAAAGTTTGCACCTTTTGGTTTTTCTCCATATCCATCAACAAAAGCTTTGTTGTTATCAAGTCTGTCCCATGGACCATAATTGATTATTGCATATTTTTTCACAAAATCATTCTCGATTTTTTTCAAAAATGCATCCTTATCACCTAAGGTTTGTTTCCAATAAACAGTATTCATAATTTTTGCTGCTTCGAAAAGGTAAGGTAACATTTGTTTTTCTTTTTCGCTTAATAACGAAATGTCTGCTGACAATTTAACTTTTTCGTAGGTTGCCACTTTTTTTTGTATTAAAGATTCTTCTTTAGTTTCTTTTTTTAGAGAATCACATCCGATAAAACTCAGGAAAAATGTTACAACAGTTAATAATGAAATAATTTTTTTATACATAATTTTTGTTTTTTGATTTATACAATATTTTTGAGTGTACGAAAATACTTATTATTATGAATAAGAAAGGTAATGCTTGGAAAAGCTTTTTCCTGTTTTCGTCATTTGGGTCACCCAAACTAATATTTTATATCAAAAG
>CAYOKJ010000333.1:0-2085 GCA_964404485.1 uncultured Bacteroidales bacterium
TAAGATAAATAAAAAACTTACTCAATATGAAAATTATTTTTTGTATTTTGTGAAAAATTAACGAAAGTATTTAAGATGCAAGTATTTGAAAAAGACGGACATATAATCTACAATGGAGATGCTTTAGAAATATTATCAAATCAAATAGATGATAACAGCATTGATCTAATATTTGTTGACCCACCGTATAATATTGGAAAAGATTTTAATGGCAGAAAAGATAAATGGAAAACAGACAAAGAATATTTGAACTGGTCATACTTTTGGATAGAATTATTGATTAAAAAGTTAAAACCAACCGGGAGTTTGTATATTATGACTTCTACTCAATTTATGCCTTATTATGATATTTACCTTCAAGATAAAATCAACATTTTATCACGAATAGTTTGGTATTATGACAGTTCAGGGGTTCAAGCAAAGAAATATTATGGCTCAATGTATGAACCAATACTATTTTGCGTAAAAGATAAAAACAACTATACTTTCAATTCAGATAATATTTTAGTAGAAGCTAAAACCGGTTCGAAGAGAAAATTAATTGATTACAGGAAAACCCCCCCACAACTTTATAATACAAAGAAAATACCCGGAAATGTTTGGGAATTCCCAAGAGTAAGATATAGAATGTCTGAATATGAAAAACATCCAACACAAAAACCGATAGCTTTATTAGAAAGAATAATAAAAGCAAGTTCTAATGAAGGAGACATCGTTTTAGACCCTTTTTCCGGAACATTTACAACTTCTTATGTTGCAAAAAAACTTAAACGAAAATCAATTGGTATCGAAATTGATGAAGATTATACAAAAATTGGATTGAGAAGACTTTCAATTATTGAAAAATATAATGGAGAAAAACTTGAGAAAGAAATAAGAACTTTTGAAACTAAAAAAATATTAGAACAACAAAATTTAACATTATTTGAGCCAAATGGAACACAACTTTACAAAACAAATCAAACAAGTATTAAAAAATAATTTTGGTGAAATTACCGAAGACATATTTCAGAGAAGTGAATTACTGCAATATATAAACATTAAAACTGTTTCTGCAAATCGTGGCTCAAAAGCAAGAGGGAGTTTTGGAAATTTATATGCGATTTATGTACTTATTGAAGATTACCTGAATAATAAATTTGATAAAAAAGGAAAATATGATGAGTATGAAGGAGCAATTTTCTCAAATTTGTTTTCACGTCAAAGAGAACTTCCTTTCGGTGCAAAATTACAAAATCATGCACTTAATCACAGGATGAACCAAGAGTTTAAAAAAACATTTCCAACATGTAATTACATACCAATAATCAGAGTTGTTGAAACAAAACGATATTGGATAAATGAAAACTTACTCAAAGTTAAAGTTGGTCGAAAAAGTTACAATATTTCAAAATCTGTAATAGAAATAATTGACAAATATATTAATACAAAAAAAAGTGCACTTGATAGTTTTATCAAAACATGTGAAGATTTGAAGATTATTTCAAGTAAGAAATCAAAAGAAATTGAAAATTTCATTTTAGAATTATTAGCACCAAATATTGATGCACGAATTTTTGAAATAGTTAGTTTCTCAATATTAAAACACTTCTTCAATGACCAATCCATCTTTTGGGGTTTTGAAATTGATAAATTAGAAGAAGAAAATTTAAAATTATACAAAACCGGTAGAACAAATGCTAATGATGGTGGGATTGATTTTGTTATGAAACCATTAGGACGTTTCTTCCAAGTAACAGAAACACTTGATCTGAAAAAATATTTTCTCGACATTGATAAAATAGAAAAATACCCAATAACATTTGTAGTGAAAACAGAGCAATCTGAAAAGGAAATATTAAAACTCATAAAAGAAAAAGCTCAAGAACAATATTCAATAAAAGCTGTTGTTAAAAAATATATGGGATGTATTGAAGAAATAATCAATATTGACACCTTAAGAAAACAGTTGAAACTATCAATTAAACAAGGAAATTTAAAAAACATCTTGAATGAAATTTTAATACAAAGCAAGGTTGAATTTAATTACGAAGATGAAGAAAACGAAAGCTAACATATATATAAAACACATAAATATGCAGATCG
>CAYOKJ010000334.1:0-2081 GCA_964404485.1 uncultured Bacteroidales bacterium
TCAAATAATTATAACACAATGGTAACTGGATTTAGAAACTCAAATGTATATATACTAAAAGAAATTGGATATTACTTAATTTCATTCCCGATAAACCGGGACTGAAAAGTTTAAATAGCCCGGTCTTCAGATTGCCGACTGTTGATTGAAGATTGCCGACTTAAAAACGCTAAGTATAATGAAATAAGCCATTTTAGCATTTCAAACTTAAGATACTGAATAGTTACGAAACTATATATTATTTATCTATATTTGTTCCACATCATACACAGTTTTTTTTACTAAATGGCAAGAGATATTTTCAAGCAAAGCTTAATTATTTTTTTGTTTTTTTCCTGTTTTCGTCTTTGGGACACCTAGTAATTTTCGGCAATAATTTTTGTTAGCAATTGTTGATCTTCATCCATTTTCAGAAGTATTTTCTTTCTTTTTTTTGAATCTGGTAATATAATATCTAATTGATACATTGTTTGAGTCAGTTCACCTGCTTTCTTAACAGAAAAGGGTGCATTGTACTTGTAAAGTAATCTTTCAAGTTCTTTGTATATCGCATATGCAGTAAATGAGATACAAATATGAGCTTCAATTCTGTCTTTTAATCGATGGTAGATAGGACGGATTCTTAAATCTGTTTTTGACATTCTAAATGCCTTTTCAATATGCCAGAGATTTTTGTAATTTTCAATAACCTGCTTAGCGTTTAATTTTGTATTTGTGATATAGCCTTTTAATCCATCCCAGGTTTTATCCTGCTCAAATTTATTATAGTTAATACTAATATTTATTTCTCCTTCAAGTTTTAAGTATTTGTTATACCCTCTATTGTTTATATTTGACTTGGTTAATTTCCCCGATTTTATTCGGTTTTCTAGCCGGCTTAAACCTCTTTTGCGATTATGTTCGTCCTTTTTAGCTCTCTTCTCTGAGCTGTGAATTATTAATTTTTGTCCGGAAGATTTTTTTATGATTTGATAATCACCATCTTTTAAACTGGCTTTGATAATCTGATCCTTTATTGAGTCATTTTCATTTTTTATACGTGCACCAATAATATATTCATAACCGTTTTCTTCAAGTTGTTTGATATTTTCTTTTGATAGTAATCCTGCGTCAGCTACAACAACGGGTTTTGATAAATTGAATTTTTTGCTCAGTTTTTCAAGGGTGGGAATTAAAGTATGACCTTCATAAATATTGCCTTCAAAAATTTCATATCCTATGGCATAACCTCCTAACCCAACAAGTAAACCAAGAAATATCTGTGGGTTCTGGTGTTTGCCATCTTTTGAAAAACCAGTTTTTCGCAAATCATCTTCATCTGATGCTTCGAAGTAAAGTGTTGTCATATCGTAAAAAACCACACTTATTTTATTTTTGAGTAATCGTAATGTGTGTTTATATGATATTTGCTCTACCTGTTCTTTCAGACGACCGTTAAGCTTATCCATAAAACGGTAGATACTACTGATATTGATTTTTTTACCCTGATACCGATATAAATAATCAACAGTCTTTAGTTTGCTCAATGGAAACGTTAATCGTGCAATAACTAAATATCGAAAAAGTTTCTCCCGGATTTGGTTAAAACCGACAGCATCATAGATCTTTCCAAAAATTAATTCCGGTCCAATAACGTGAATATTAGCGTTATTGAGCGTATGAAGAAAGCTTTCTATTATTGAGTCTTCTTGTGAACCGAATAAACTAAATTGCCCCTGAATTTTGTTTAACTCATGCCGTGCCTGATGTAATAACAAATCTATTCCCTCTTCCGTACGGCTACTACCAATAGTTTTTACAACTTTATAAATACCTCGTTCTTTTGATACTATTTGAATGCTTACTGATTTGGATTTATTAGGCTTTTTACGGATAAACATAAACCAAATTTACGCTAAAAAAGCGCAGGGACACCCAAAATTGAAAAACAATTATTGATAATCAGTGGCTTACAACAACGTTTTTCAGCAGTGACGAAAACAAGAAGGAGGCTTTTTTATATCACCTTTTCGGACCTTTGGTATATATAATATTCCTGGTTTCTTTTATTGCTTTACTAACAGAAATAATAACAGGAAGGA
>CAYOKJ010000335.1:0-2078 GCA_964404485.1 uncultured Bacteroidales bacterium
GGTTCTTTTAATTTTCCTACTTTTGCATATAATGACTTCAGAAATAATAAATACAGAGGATTATAAAATTTTTTCAGTTTATTTTTTTCTAAAATGTTGTTTAATTTTAATAATGGATTGATCGAACAAGACAGTAAAAAGAATCGCCTGGTTTCTGCTTGCTCCTGTTATAAATTTCATAATTAAAGATACTGAAAACCAATGAATATTTTACAAAATAAGACAATCTTTTATTAACAAAATTATAGTGAAAAGTGGGGTTTTTAGACAGTCTGACGATTTGGCTATAAATTGGCGGGCATTATAACCCACTTACGTTTCAACCTGAACTGTTTTATATTTTTTGTAATTCGTTTCATTTTACTACTTGCCGCCCGCTTGTTTTTAGTCTTTATTATGCACTGTGCATTATTCTTTAATTATTAACTTTCTTATAGTTTTCGTTGTACTATATCTTATTTCGATAATGTAAATGCCTTGTTTAAGCGATGAAACATCAACTTTATTTTTTATTTCTTTTCTTTTTATAATTTGCTGTCCAAGTCGGTTATAAATATTTAATTCATTAATAATATTTCCTTTATTGTTAGAAATAATTATTTCAGATTTTGCAGGATTTGGATAAATTGTAAATTCTGGAAAAGATGATTTATCATTTATGAATACAGTACAAGCCTGTTCAACTTCCTTTAGGTTATTACAGCCACTATTGTTATTATATATAGTTATTTCTCCGTTGGGACTTGCTAAATAGTTACAAATACTTAATGCCTCACAGGATGATAATAATGGATTGTCATAAATAAACAAATTACCAATACTGGAATAATCAACATTGTTAAGCCCAAACAAATTTGTTAACAATGTATTACCTGAAATCCAAATATTTCCTCCAACTGAAGTTAAGGAATCAAGACCTGATAGATATTCAAGAGCATAATTATCTTTAATCCAAATACCAGAACCTAATGAATCCAAAGCCGAAAGTCCTGTTAAATCAATTAATGAGTGATTTTCCCATATCCATAATCCATTCATGAAGGTTACATTTTCAAGTCCAACAAGGTTTATAAGATTGTGGTTGTACTCAATGCTTAAAAGTCCATTAATCCTATTAATAACGTTTAAACCGTTTAAATTAGAAATATCCCCTCGGATTCTTACATATCCATTTAATTCTGTGCAGTCTGGATAATTAGTCTGAAAACTGTCAATTTGCATTTGACTGTAAAATGTATACTCACCAAAAGGCAAACAAGGGAGAGTTATTCCACATACGTTTGCAATTTCTGATGGATTATTGCAACCTGAGGAATTATAAGCTATTCGTATAGATCCATTTGGATTTAATAAATATTCACAAATGCTTTGTGCCTCGCAGTTTGATAATGAATAATTGTAGGTTATTTCTAAGCGTGATATAGTTTCTGAGTCAATATTTTCAAGTCCAGATAAACTATTAAGTACTTCATTAAAAGAAATTGTAAGATCTCCTGAAATTGAGGTTAGATTTTCAAGTCCAGTTAAGTTTATAAGTAATTGGTTACCTGAAATATTAAGGCCGCCTCCAATAGAAATTAAAATGCTTAGTCCGTTTAAGTCCGTTATATCATCTCCGTTAATCGAAACACTTCCTAGAATTTCTGTGCAGTTCGGATAATTTGATTGAAAGTTGTCAATCTCAGTTTGAGTTGTAAATTCAATTCCATTAGGTAAACAATTTTGTGAAATACCATAAGTTTGGAGGATTGAAAAAAGAATGAATATTATTAAAAACTTTTTCATTATTTCAATAAATTATGATTTGAGTATGCATAATGCACAACATAAATATAACCGTAATATTCCGTTTATATCTCATTTGTAATAGTGTGTTTTGCTATAATACTGATTAAAAAATCTTTTAATATTTCGAAGATAATATTTCATAATTTTCAAATGTACAAAAACATTTTATTATTATAGTCATTTTTAATGCTTTAAGCTTAAAAATTAAAAAAAGCTAAGTAACCTAATTATGAGCATTTTGTTATTTTAGTAATTTTAGGTTCTTTTAATTTTCCTACTTTTGCATATAA
>CAYOKJ010000336.1:0-2061 GCA_964404485.1 uncultured Bacteroidales bacterium
TTAAATTAGTATGTAAAGAGATGAAAATTGAAAAGCAAAAGGTCCAATGAAAATTAAATACTTTAATAATAAGTTAATTAACCAACATTGGACACTAAACAGTATAAGGAGTCCATTGTTGGGTTTTTGTAAATATGAATAAAAGTGAAAAAATATATTCAGCTATAAGGAATAAATTCACTCCAGATGATCATATTGAGCGAAAGGAACTATTTGATTTTTTAAATAAATTTTACACTGATTTGAAAAAAACAACATTCAGGTGGCGAATTTACGAGCTCAAAAAAAATAATATTATCTCTTCGGTTAAAAGGGGAGTATTTAAAATTACGTCTAAAAAGAATTATTATCTTCCTGATATTGATGATCAAATAAAGTCAATTAATAAAGTTATAAAACAAGAATTTGATGATATTCGTTTTTGTATATGGAATTCACTTTGGTTAAATGAATTTTCAAGACATCAAGCATCTAAAAATCTAACTTTTGTAGAGGTAGAAAAAGATTTAGTACAATCAATTTTTTACCTTTTATCAGATAAAAATTTTAAAAATGTTTATATTGAACCGGATAGCAAAACAGCAGGAACATACATTTTTGAAAATTACAATTCTATTATTGTAAAATCTCTCACCACAAAAGCACCTTTACAAAGTGTTCAAAAGATTAGTATTCCAAAGATAGAAAAACTTTTAGTTGATTTATTCTGTGATAAAAACCTTTTAATTGCTTATCAGGGAAATGAGATGATTTCCATTTTTAAAATCGCTTTATCTGAATATGAAATAAATTATTCAACCTTATTGCATTATAGCAGAAGAAGAAAAAAAGAACCGGAATTAAAAGATTTTCTTCTTAAAAATATTAAGGTTTCTAAGAATTACTTATTATGATAAAATCAAATTCGTATTCTAAGGAATGGATTGATTCTTTAAAAAATATAAAACAGAAGATTGATCCTGGAATTTGTGAAAAGATGATTCGAGCTCTTGGCCTTCTTGAACAATTAGTTATTAATAAACTTGATTTTGTTTTTAAAGGCGGGACTTCTTTAATTCTGCTAATTGACGATCCTCAGAGATTTTCAATTGATATTGATATAAATACGAAAGTCAGCAAAGAAGATTTATTAAGGGTTCTTGAATCTGTTAATCAAACAGGGCTGTTTACAAAATATAATGAAAACAAAAGAAAAGAAACCGGAGTTCCAAAAGCTCATTTTAAATTTTATTATCAGTCCGTAGTTAATAAAAGAGAAAATTTTATTATTCTTGATGTGCTTTTCCATAAATATTCTTATCCAAAAATTGTGCGAACTCCAATAAAATCTTTTTGGATTGATACAGATGAAAGTAACATAATGGTAACAACTCCGACAATTGATTCAATTCTTGGTGATAAACTTACTGCCTTTGCTCCGAACACAATCGGAATTCCTTATAATACAGGTAAATCAATGGAGATTATAAAACAACTTTTTGATGTGGGGCGTTTATTTGATTTAGCAGAAAACTTTAACATTGTAATCAAATCTTTTTATTCAATTTTATCAGAAGAAATTAAATTTCGAAAGAATACTATATCTGCTGAAGATGTTTTAAAAGACATTATCAATACAAGTTTATTAATATCCCAATTTCCAATGATTTCTAAAGAAAAACCGGAGAAAGCAAGAGAATTATTAGACGGATTAAAAAGATTTTCTGTCTATCCAATCGGTATTAAATATCGTGTTGATGATTCAATTGTTTCATCTGCTAAAGCTTCTTATATTGCTAGTAAAATATTGAATAAAGACAAAACACCTATTCTTAAATATTTCAAAGGAATAGAAATAAAAACATATAATTTTCATTCTAAATATAATTTTTTAGGGAAATTAAAAAAACGCAAACTTGAAGCATATTTTTATTGGATTCAAGTTTCCAAAAGCTTTAAAACCACATATTAAGAATTTTAAAATTTAATAGCCATATTAAAAATTTCAGACCATTTCGTTGAAGTCGACAAAATGGTAGAAAAAACTACTTTTAGTTATAAATTATTTTTCAAAGCAAAATA
>CAYOKJ010000337.1:0-2060 GCA_964404485.1 uncultured Bacteroidales bacterium
TAACTCTTGATTCCGGATTCTGTACATCTTCAATTACAACTAATTACTATTAATTATATTCATTCACCTTTCTATTACAACAAATTCCATCATTCATTCAGCCAGAACCTTAGAGTAACGCATAAAAGATATGAACAGATAACGTTTGATAAAAAATTCATTTTCTTATTTTATAAATTACTTGATTTCCTATTTTTGCATCAAACTAGGGGTAGTATGTCTGAAAAATATAATGAAGATAGTATAAAATCGCTTGATTGGAAAGAACACATTCGACTTCGCCCGGGAATGTATATCGGGAAACTTGGTGATGGTGCATCACAAGATGATGGAATTTATGTATTGATAAAAGAAATACTCGACAATTCTATTGATGAATTTGTTATGAATAATGGGAAAATCATCGAAGTTGAAATAAAAGACAAGATGGTTACTATCAGGGATTACGGAAGAGGAATACCGCATGGAAAAGTAGCCGATTGCGTTTCGAAAATTAATACTGGTGCAAAATACGATTCTAATGTATTTAAAAAAGCTGTAGGACTAAATGGTGTTGGAGCAAAAGCTGTTAATGCAATGTCTTCTTATTTTAACATTAAATCTGTAAGAGAAGGTCAAGTAAAAGAAGTAGAATACAAAAAAGGAAAGTTAATTATTGATAAGGAAGTTTACTCAGCTGATTTAAAACAAGGAACAATTGTAACTTTTATCCCTGATGACACAATTTTTGAAAATTTTTATTTTATTGATGAATACGTTGAAAAACTTTTATGGAATTATGCTTTTCTTAATAATGGCTTAAAAATTACATATAATGGTGAAACCTTTGAAGCAAAAAATGGTTTACTCGATTTGCTTGAAAGAAACATAAATGGAAACGGACCTCTCCTCTATCCTATCGTCCGGATTCAGGAAAATGATTTTGAGTTTGCTTTTACACATAGCTCAAAACAATATGGTGAAGAATATTATTCATTTGTTAATGGACAGCATACTACACAAGGAGGTACACATCAAGCTGCTTTCAAAGAAGCAATTGTAAAAACAATCAGAGAGTTTTACAAAAAAGACTATGAAACCAATGACATCAGGACTTCTATTCTTGCTGCTATTAGCATTAAAGTTACTGATCCGATTTTCGAATCTCAAACGAAAACAAAACTAGGATCACAGCATATTGAACCGGATGGGATGACAGTAAGGAATTATGTTCATGATATTGTAAAAAGAAACCTCGACAATTATCTTCACATGAATCCGGAATTTGCTGAAGCTCTTTTAAGAAAAATCCAACAATCGGAAAAAGAAAGAAAAGAACTTGCAGGGATTAAAAAACTTGCTAGAGAAAGCATAAAAAAAACAAGTCTTCATAATAAAAAACTCCGCGATTGTAAAGTCCATCTTAACACAAATCACGAAAACAGACTAGATTCAACTTTGTTTATTACTGAGGGTGATTCGGCAAGTGGCTCCATTACAAAATCACGTAAAGTAATGACTCAAGCAGTTTTCAGCCTTAAAGGAAAACCTTTAAACTGTTTTGGACTAAGTAAAAAAGTTGTTTATCAAAATGATGAATTTAATCTTTTGCAATCAGCATTAAATATCGAAGACGGAATAGATAATCTTCGCTATAATAATGTAGTAATCGCTACTGATGCTGATGTTGATGGAATGCACAT
Organism: uncultured Bacteroidales bacterium; assembly: GCA_964404485.1. GTDB lineage: Bacteria > Bacteroidota > Bacteroidia > Bacteroidales > JAIORY01 > JAIORY01. The sequence goes on from CAYOKJ010000337.1 coordinate 1,683, forward strand.
TCGTTTACTTTTACTTACATTCTTTTTGCAATTTTACCCCGATCTTATCAAATCAGGTCATTTATTTATTCTTCAAACTCCACTTTTCAGAGTTAGAAACAAAAAAGAAACTATTTATTCTTACACAGAAGAAGAAAGAGTAAAAGCAATTCTTAAAATTGGTAAAAACGCTGAGATAACAAGATTTAAAGGTCTCGGTGAAATCTCACCTGATGAGTTCAAATATTTTATCGGCTCCTCAATCCGACTCGATCCTGTTATACTAAAAAGAGAATCTTCAATTAATGATATTTTGTCTTTTTACATGGGGAAAAATACTCCCGACAGACAAAAATTTATTATTAGAAATTTACGAATTGAAGAAGATATTGTTCTGGA
>CAYOKJ010000338.1:0-2059 GCA_964404485.1 uncultured Bacteroidales bacterium
GTATTTATCTCTTACTTCATCAATTAAATAATCCCCAATTTCTATCACAAGTTTTCCTATAATATTTGTTTTATACTGCCAGTCAATAATAGGATGACCATTATCCAAGACAGCAAGCATAATAATTTCATCTATGTATAGTGCTATTTGAATTGCAATTTCTGTTTTTACAACATTATCATTAATTTTTTCTTTTAAGGATTCAAGCGTTAAACCATAAAATGCCTTAGCTATATCCTTTTCTCTTAATGCTTCCGGGATATCAGCATCAGTATGCGACAATACATTATTCATAATTTCACGAACTATGCTTAAATATTGTGCTTCATTAATTCTCTTAGCTTCATAATCGGCAATTGCTTCTTTTAACATTTGTGAAAACTTTTTATAAAAAGCTGGATCTTCATCCATTTTCTCCGAAATGTGTTTAGCTGTCCTACTAGCAATTTTATCTGCTTTAGCTGCTTTACCTGTAGTATTCTCAACTTCCTGTTGAAACTTTTCTTTATCGAAAATATTAACCAATTCTGTAATAATTTCTACTTTTTCTGAAGTAATATGAGTATCTATCAATTTTTGAATCTGTCCTTCGTATTGTTTGTAATCAATAGTGTCTGAATATCTTTCTACAACTGCCAATCGCAGTTTCATAAACATTGACAAGTCATCTTTGTAGCGATTGATAGTTTTTTCTTCAGTTTCTTTATGAAATTGAATTGATGAAAGTGCCAACTTCAATCCTTTAGCAAAGGCAGCTAGCTTGTCGTAAAATACAACTCGAATTGCTTCGTCTCTTAAAAGTAACTGATATGCTTCTGCATCTCTTTTATTAGTAATGGTTTTGAAAATATCCCAAAGCTCAGAATACTTTTGTGGTAACTTTTTAATTTCTTCATTTATATTTACTAATGTTCCTTCCAAATCATCTTCGTCAAAATCTTCAAACGAAGAATATAACAATAAAGCATCATCTAAGTTTTCAATTACACCATAATAGTCAATTATGTATCCAAATTCTTTATCAGGATAAACTCGATTAACTCTAGCGATGGCTTGAAGTAATTTGTGACTTTTTAAATTTCTTGTTAGATACAAAACTGTATTCTTTGGCTCATCAAAGCCTGTAAGTAATTTGTCAACAACAATTATTATTTCAGGCTTATCTTGGTTTTTAAACCTATTGATAATGTTCTTCTCATACTTTTTTGAATTACCATGTTCGTCCATCATCTTTTTCCAAAAACGATTTACTTTCTCTGGTGATTTTTCATAAGCACTATCTTCACCCTCTCTTTCATCAATAGCTGAAATCAATACCTCACTGCTGACAATTCCAATCTCATCCAAAAATTCTTTGTAGCGAATAGCATTTACCTTTTTGTCGCAAACCAATTGTGCTTTAAAAGGAGTATTTTGCCAATTGTCTCGAAAATGCAAACTTAGGTTCCATGCAATTGCATAAATCTTTTGTTCTGCACTATTCAACTGATCTGCTCGGCTGAATTTCTTTTTAAAATCTGCTTTTTGATATTCAGTCAGTGGTTCTGAAACCATTTCAAAGAATGTGTCTAATGGACTTGCATTTACAGTCTGTCTTGCTAGTCTTCCTTCATACAATAATGGCACAACAGCTTTGTCTTTCACAGCCTGGTCAACTGTATAGGAATCTATAATGCCACCAAATTTCGCAGCTGTACTCTTATCTTTTCTGAAAAGGGGTGTCCCTGTCATGGCAATAAAACAAGAATTGGGCAATGCTTTTTGCATATCAATATTGAAAATTCCATGCTGACTGCGGTGACCTTCATCAACTAAAACAAAAATATCATGGCTTTCTAACGGTTTCTTTATTTTTTTCAATGCAGCCGAAAACTTGTTTATTATTGTTGTAACAACAGCATCACTTTTACTTTCCAATAATTCAACTAAACGTTGACCGGTAGTTGCATTTTCAACAAATTTTCCACATTTCCGAAATGTTCCTGTAATTTGATTGTCTAAATCAGTCCTGTCTGTTACTAAAATTATTTTAGGATTGCGAATAGTCTTGTCCATTGCA
>CAYOKJ010000339.1:0-2054 GCA_964404485.1 uncultured Bacteroidales bacterium
GCTGTGGAGGTATCAAGATTTGAAACACAAACGCCAATTCTTTTTATAGGATCGTAATCAACTTTTTTATCACTGAAAGGAACTTTAATTTTCATGCTTGTATTTTCCAAAAATTGTTTTAATCCATCCTTATCTTCAAGATTAAAGGCTGTAATTTCCATTCTTGAGAGAGTTTCACCTGAAAGAGTTTTAAAATTAGCATTCATTTCATCAACTAACTTTTGAAGAAAAAGAGGGTATGCTCCTGCTAAACCACCGCCAATTACAATAATTCCATCAAGGAGCGAAATTGAGTTTGCAAGGGAATCTCCGGCAACAATTGCCAGCTCTTCAAAAGCTTTTGTTGCGGCAATTTTATTTCCTTCAATTTCTCCCATTCCAATTTGAAAAATTTCTTTTGGTGAAGGACAGTTTGAAATATCTATTCCGGTTTCACGAACAAAAACCCTTTGAACTCCTCTTATACTAATACTTTCTTCAACACTACATTCAGGATAAAGTTTGTTTCTTAAACGATTAATTTCACCGGAAGATGAATTATCACCAAAAAAGATATTTCCATTTGATACAATTCCACCACCATATCCGGTACCAAAAGTTACTCCAAACAAATTTGAATATTTTTTTATTCCGTCTTTTTGTTTTATCAGATTATTGATTTTTGGCAAAACACCTGCAATTGATTCTCCATAGGCAAATAAATCACCATCATTATTAATGAAAACAGGAATATTAAAAATTTCCTGTAACATGTTTTTTAAAGCAACGCCACCTCTGAACGAAGGTAGATTAGCTAAATCGCCAATTATTCCATTTTGATAATCAGCAGGACCTGGAAAACAAAAACTAATTGCATTGACTTTGTTTTTTAAAATTGTTTTTACCTGTTCAAATCCTTTAATAATTATTTTTAAAATTGCAGTGAGATTTTCAGCTTTTGCCGGTAAAATAATTTCTTGTACAATTTCTTTGTTTGCTTGCATTGCCGAAAAAACAAAGTTTGTTCCGCCTGCATCAAGAGTCATTACAACTCTTTTATCTGTGTCGAATTTCATTGAATAAACGTAATTTATAATTTTCAGTAAAAGTATAAAAAAACCTGCCTTAATAAAATGGCAGGTGAAAATTTTGAGATTTATTCTTATGATAAGTATGTTGAGTCAGATATTTATTTTCTATTTCTTTTTTCAACTTTTTTGTAAGTTACTCTCATTGTAAATTCCTCTTTTTCTTTTTCAATGATGATTGTATCGCCGGTATCTGCAATTATCAGGTAATCTTTTTCGACAACAATTCCTTTGTAATCTTCACTAACATAAGGTCCGTAAGGACTACATTCAATTGTAAAATAAGTGTCGGCACCATCACGACCATTGTAATATGGTCCTCCGGATTCACCGGTATTAGTCCAAATTTCATAGTCTATTTCCCAAGAATAAAAAGCCCATCTGTTGCCTGTCCAAACATCACCTTCGTAATAAAAGTTGTAATATCCGGATGTTATTCTATAATATTCATCCCAATAAAAATATTCAGGAATTGCTGAAGTGCCGACATCTAAATAGCTGGGTTCTTCTTCTACCCATGTAAGAGCGAGATATGCTTTTCCTGGAAGACCATCACTTCCCCATGGCTCTTTATAGCAGGATGTTAAAAAGAATGTTAAAGAAAGTACAGCCAAAATGGCTACATTGATTTTTGAAAATTTTGTTTTTGTGTTTTCAACCACACCTTTTTTGTTTTTTATAAATGTTTTCATGGCATTTAAATTTAAAAGTTAAAAAATGTGGGCCCACTAAAAATAAAACAATAAGTATGCCACAAAAGCACCAAGCCACAAAAACACTATAAAGCCAAGATTATGGAAATAAAATTCTAAATTATTTTTAAAAACTAATGTGCTTCCAACCAATTATCACACCTGTTTTGTGCAATGCAGCACCCAAAAACAAGCATTTTTTATAAATTAAGTCTTGTTTCCCAATGACTTAAATATTAGTAGTTTTTTGCTTGCACAAAACAGGAAGAAAAGAAAAAACGATTGAAAAATTGAA
>CAYOKJ010000340.1:0-2036 GCA_964404485.1 uncultured Bacteroidales bacterium
GACATCGGGAACCTACGATACAAAAAATGTTGGAACGGGTAAAACCGTTACCGCAACTGGCGTCAGTATTTCAGGTGTAGCCAGTGGGACTGCAGATGTCCATGGCTATCAGTTGGCTTCAACAACAACGGCCGGTGCTGTTGGGACGATTACCAGTGCGACCCTCACCACCACCGGCGCGGTCGCACAGAACAAAGTCTACGATGCCACAACAGCGGCAACCATCACCGGGGAAACCTTGGTCGGCGTGCTGCTTACCGACGTGGTCACCGTTTCCGAAGACGGCACGTTTGCCGACAAGAACGTGGGATCGGGAAAGAGTGTCACTGCCGCCCTGAGTATTGCCGGGACCGATAGCGGCAACTACACCCTCACCCAGCCGACCGGTCTCACCGCGGACATTACCAAGGCGACCCTTACCACCACGGGCGCTGTTGCACAGGACAAGGTCTATGACGCCACGCCGACGGCAACCATCACCGGTGAAACCCTGGTCGGGGTGCTCCTTTCCGACACCGTCACGGTTTCCGGAGACGGCACGTTTGCCGACAAGAACGTGGGAACCTCAAAGAACGTCACGGCAGCCCTCAGTATCGCCGGGACCGATAGCGGCAACTACACCCTGACCCAGCCGATAGGTCTCACCGCGAACATTACGGCCAAGGATCTGACCGCCGCGTACACGGGCACGAACAAGGTGTATGACGCAACGACCTCAGCCACCGTCACCGGATCGTCCTCGGATATCATCAGCGGTGACACGGTAACGTTCAGCGAATCGGCCGTATTCACCGACAAGAATGTTGCCAGCGGCAAGACCATCAATGTAAGCTCCATCGCAATTGGCAGTGCGGATTCAGGCAATTACAGCCTGCAGAACACCACGACCACGGCTACGGCGGATATTACGGCAAAGGAAATCAGCGCTACCGATATTACCGCTGACGATAAGACCTATGACGGCAATACCGATGCCACACTGAATACTGCCGGCGCCGGGATCTCCGGTGTGATCGGTGGAGATACGGCCGCGCTGGACGCCGCTTCCGCTGTCGGGGCCTTTGCTGACCCAAATGCGGGGCAAGATAAGACAGTAAATGTGACGGGTCTTGGTCTGTTGGGTCTGGATGCGGACAATTACACACTGGCTGCATACAGCACAACAGCAAGTATTACAACAAGTTACATGCCCGACGATCTGCTCAGCCCGCAGAGGTCAACCAATGGAACACAGCAGGATCAGAATAGCGATCCGGGGACACCGATTGGCCCTGCAATGGGCCCGGGAGCAGGCAGTATAACTCTGGCAAGCCTTATCACAACAACTCTGGTACGTGATTTTTCTCAAACCGGAGGGAATACGGTTCTCTCCTCAACCACCTTTACAGCGCCGGTTACGTTTAGCAAAACCGGGCTTACTTCAACCATGGAAGTGGGCGGCGGTGCGCCGGACACCCTGATTGAGGTTGGAACGTTAACGGTATTCAATCAGACCGGCGGCGGTGCGCCTGTTGTTCAGGGGGACTTTGTTGTTCAGGAGGGCCTATCGTCTTTGTCTCTGACACGGACAACACCTTCAGAAACTATTCAACTTGCAGGGATCGGATCACCTGCTGCCCACGCTGTCCTGTTTACGCTCACCATGCCGAACGGGATGACACTGCACCTGACGGCAGCGGTAACAGACGAGGGGGTGTTGGTGATAACCGCTCCTGATTCAACTGGCACGATTGATCTTTCCCAGGTCGTAATGATGGGGATGATGATCATGAAAAATGAGCAGAATCTAGACATCGGAATCTTAAAGGCGGTTTTGTTGCAACAACGCTGAGTAACCTTGGAACAAAGGGATATCAATTGGAATATCCATAATCACTCCAATGGGCGGGAAAATAATAAGCCTCAGGCTTATCAATTCCATCACCTGTTCTTATCATTCGCCGTTTTTCTGGCGAATTGACATATTGGCAGAATTGTCCGGCAAATTACAGCTAAAAAGAAGGAAGGGAAGTGAAATTTTTAAAGAGCTACCGTGT
>CAYOKJ010000341.1:0-2034 GCA_964404485.1 uncultured Bacteroidales bacterium
CAGGCTCATAAACAATAGTGCTGTTCCTTCGACCTTGCTCAGGACGTGTTTTTTCTTTCTTTTTTATTACTCGCTCTGCATCTTCGTTTTTCCGACTCACTGCATTTAGAATTGATTTTTGAGCTTTTGCATCCAATTTAAGTTTTAACTCTTTTATAATTTTTGTTACCAGAATTTTGAACACATTAAAATCATCAAATTGTTTTGTGCCAATTTTCATTTGCAATTTTTTCGCATCATTGAGTAAATTCAACTGATTTTTCCAAAACTCTTGGCTAAATAATTTCTTTTTATTTGGATTTGTCAGTTTAATCTCATTTTTAGTAAGATAGTTTTCTATTTGCGGTTTTAAGTCTTTTAATTTGAAATAAACATCATCGCCAAATTTCTCATAAGCCCATTGCATTTCTTCGCTAATGCCATTTTCAAAACGTAAAGTTTCTATTGCTTCATTTGTAAATTTAGATGATAAACGTAATGGTCTTTCTACTGTTATTTTATTGTATCCAAAATAATCATTGGGGTAAATTTTAGAAATATCAGTTTCTTTAAAATCAGTATAGAGTTGTGTAATTTGCTCAATATGTCTGTCCTTAAGTTCACAATTTTTTTGTCCAAGATTCTTGCGAAGTTTTACATACAAATCAAGTGCATTTATAAGTTGAACTTTTCCTTTTCTGTTTTCTGCTTTACGATTGCTTACAATCCAAACATAAGTTGGTATTCCTGTATTATAAAAAATGTTTTTAGGCAAAGCGATAATACATTCGAGCCAGTCATTCTCAATAATGTGTTTTCTTATTTCACTTTCACCTCCGCCAGCATCACCGGTAAATAAAGCAGAACCATTATGTACGGTTGCAATTCTACTACCTAATTCCGTATTGTGTTTCATCTTGCTTATCATGTTCAATAAAAACAGCAATTGACCATCAGAAATAGTTGGTAAACCTACATCAAAACGATTATCCTTAATTCTCTCTTTTCCTTTTTTTCCTCTATCATCTACAATTGCATCTTCATCAATTTTCCAAGTTTTACCGTAAGGTGGATTTGAAAGCATAAAGTCAAAATTCAAACTTGAAAATCCATCTTTTGAGAGCGTAGAACCATAAGCAATATTTTCGGGTTTATTGCCTTTAATCAGCATGTCTGAGGTACAAATTGCATAAGTTTCAGGATTTACCTCTTGTCCGTATAAATTAAAACCTCCTTTTCGGTTGGTAATTTTCTCTGCATAATGTTCTGATTCGGTAAGCATTCCACCACTTCCACAAGCCGGGTCGTAAACAAGATAAGTCCCTCTCCGAATTTTATCTTTTATCGGCGTGAATAAAATATGAGTCATTAATTTAATAATTTCCCTTGGCGTAAAGTGTTCTCCTGCCTCCTCGTTATTTTCTTCGTTAAACTTTCTAATTAGTTCTTCAAAAACGTAACCCATTCCAAGATTGGTTAAAGGTGGTATTTTCTCGCCTTTCCCATTTAATGCTTCTTCCGGGCTTAGATTTATTTCTTTAGATGCAAATTTCTCAATTAACAGATAGGTTATTTCAGCTTCCTTTATTGTTTCTAACTGATTTCTGAGTTTAAACTTGCTGATAATCTCTTGAACATTTGGGCTGAATCCATCCAAATAAACTTCAAGATTACTGTCGATATTATCAGCATCATTCAGCAAACTTTCGAAAGTAAATTTTGAAGTATTCCAAAATGGGTATTTGGTTACTGCTTTTAGTGCAGACTTATCATCAATTTTTTCCTTTCTCATGAAGTCAACGGCTTCCAACGTTTTTTCTTTTGTTGGTACAAGCAAAGCATCAAGTCTCCTTAATACTACAAAAGGTAAAATAATATCCCTGTATTTTCCTCTTACAAAAACATCTCTTAATACATCATCTGCAATACTCCAAATGAAACTTACTATTTGATTGTGTACTTTTTTATTCATTCTTTCCTTCTAATTCTTACTGTTTATATTAATGTCGTTGGGCGTTGGCAAAAAATAGCTCTTTTGGTTTTTTCGGGTTTGCC
>CAYOKJ010000342.1:0-2017 GCA_964404485.1 uncultured Bacteroidales bacterium
AATGACTGAATGTTCAAATGTTCAAAGGATAAGACTAAGATTTCCTCCTTCGCTATACTGCGACTAAGCTCAGTGATCAGCTTCGGCGGACGAGGAGGCTAAGAAGGAGTCTTTAGGCTTTAGTTAATCTCATGTAATATTTAGCATATGGTTCTTAGCAAGTAGCTCTTGGTTTGTAGTTCCTAGCTCGTAGCACTGAGGTCTTTCAATTATATGGTTTATGGTAGTCTACTAATTTTGTTCTTCTTACTACCAGCTTTGAGCTTTCAGCTTTAATTTGTGTACTGCGGACTGCCGACTGTGTACTGCCGACTGCCATCCCTATCATTCAGCATTTTTTTTCTTTTTTTTCTTATTCACCAAAAAAACACCAAAAAGAATTAATATTATCCAAATAATATATATCAGTTTAAATTTTTCCCCATCAATTTTTCCCCAAATAATGGCAACTATAGGAACCAAATAAGTTACAGAAGAAGCAAAAATGGCATTAGTGATTTTTACTAGATAGTTGAAAGCTGTTAAAGCTATTCCGGTACCTACAATTGCAAGTATGCTAATATATCCAAGACCTTCCAAAGCTCTGTTATTACTAACCAAATGATTGGTAAAATCTGTAAAAAATATTAAATAAATTAAAACGGGCAATCCAATAATTAAAAACGAAAATGCTGTTATTGTTAGCGAGTCAATATCTTGTAAATAATTCTTAACAAAATTCACACTTATTGCATAACAAATTGCCGCGATAATTACATAAATTGCAAAACTAAAATTAAACTCAAATCCTTTATCACCGCTAACAAATATTAAACCGACAGCTCCTATTAATCCTATTATTACACCCAAAATATTTATCATGCGGGATTTTACTCTAAATAAACTTATTGAAATAATCAGAGTAAATAATGGTGTTAGTGAATTTAATATACCTGCAAGGTTACTATCGATTCCGGTTTGAGCTTTTGCGAATAAAAATGCCGGTGCACCGCTCCCAACTATTCCAACAACTGCAAGATATTTCCATTGATTGGCTTTAATTTTTGAAAACCTATTAATAAACGGAATAAATACGATGAACGTAATACAAATTCTTAAAGCACCAACTTCCACATCAGAATAAACTTCGAGACCTCGTTTTATTAAAATAAAAGAACTTCCCCATGTTATCATTAGTGCCAATAAAATAATCCAGGAAATTATTGTTTTTTTGTCTCTTATTTTCATGTATAAAATCTAAATTTTGCTCAAAGATAAATTAATAATCTTAACTATTAGTTTAAATGGTTCTGCTGTTATTTTAATGGTAAATAATTATTAAGTGATTCTATCAACCAGCTTATTTATAATGATAAAATGCTTAAATGCTTAAATATTCCATAACAATTTAATCTTAGTAATAAAGGGTTGGTAATAGACAATATTTGATTTTTGTATCAGAGCAGTTTTTTTTATTTTCGCATTTAAGCATTAAATCATTTTCGCATTTATCAATATTCCACTAAATTCGTGGTAGAACCATTTAAATTAGAAATGATTAGTTTAAGTTGGACTAACAGCTGTTATTATTGAATATTCCATTACTGCATTGATTGAAGAGAATCCGTTACGATTGAAAAAAATCCGTATAGATGGACATTATAATATTTTATTTCAGACATTTTTTGGATTTTTTTTAAAAATAATTGAATTTTTATTTGGTAGTTTAAAAATAATTGTAATTTAGCAAATTGTATTTTTTTTAAAATTAACAATAATTTTATATAAAAATTCTTATTATTGGATAATAATTAAAAAAACATTGTATATTTGTACAACAATTTTTACTGAAATTTGTCTAAAGAGAAACATTAATTATAATTAAACACTAAAAAGATAAAAATATGCTTTACCTATATACTGAATATCAGCTTCGTATGTTATTATAAAATATAACTAAAGCTAATATTTCTTTATGTTAATTTAAACAAATAACAAATAATAATTAATTAAAAACAAACAAATTACTAACTAAAAA
>CAYOKJ010000343.1:0-2016 GCA_964404485.1 uncultured Bacteroidales bacterium
TTTAATATCAGTTTTACATGAAATTACTAATAAATTAAAAAATAGAATAATAATTATTTTGTTCATAACTTTTTATGTATTTGGGTTCTGAAATTATGTTCGTTAAGATACATACTTTACACAAGTTAAAGATTAACGTTTTGCCAATATGTGTTGGCTGGGATTTCGAAGCCAATCACCTGCCAAACCGTTAAATTTTTCATTAAATGTACAAACTTTAAATAAACCACTGACTCCCAACTTACTTATATTGGCTGTTACCACACGTTTTTTCAATCAATCAATTAATACTTATTGCTTTTTTTTGATTGTTACTTTAATGGAGATAGCTGCTCCAATACTCGCATTGGCACAAAATATTCCAACTTTACCATTTGCATTAACACCTAAGTTAAATTCAATTTGATCAACTTCATATTTGGTAGAATCATTTGTTTCAAGAGCGTCCATAGTTTTCATTAGCTTTAATATCTCCTTAGACACTCTGCGTGAATCAACCTCAAAATCAGATGGCACAGTTGCTTCTGCCTCTAAAAATGTTTTTTTATCAGATAGAACACTATCTCTATATGACGTTCCTGTTGTAATTACTGTAATTTTATTATCCATGATTATTATCCTTTATTTTTTTAATAAAATATTACTATTTCTTATGAAAACTGGGCAAGATTCATTAAGACCAGAGTTAGTAATATAACCATCACAATGTTCACAACTTTTGCTTAGTTGCGGCTTGGAATTAAAATATAGTGGGCATTTTATTTTAGATAAATAAAAAAGATTCCCTAATAAATATATTCTTTCACTATAAGCAAGAAAATGACCACCAAATAATTCGTCAAATTGGACTTTGTTTTTTTTATCTCCAGAATATAAGATACCTGGGGTTTCAATGTTTTCTGCAAGAACATTGACTATTGGTACACTATCTGTAAGATCTTTTTGATTCCAAGATAGTATTCTGCTAGGCCTTTTATACCACCAATCAACAATCATACAAAATAAAATTTCTAAAATCCAAGAACCATCAAAATTGTAATGATGCATAATAATTTCACAATTCTTTGCAAGTAATGATCTGAGAGATTCTAAAGATTCCAGGGGATTAGAAAGTCCAGTTATTTCAGACATTTGCACAAAGCATTTCTTCACATCATCATCTGTGTTTGGCTTATCAAGTAATCGTAATTTTTGACTTTTTTGTAGAATTATTTTCATATTTCGGGCCAAGGTATATTCACCAAGCTTCAATATAATATCATCCATTGGCTGATTAAAAAGCATAAAATAAATTAATGGCTCAATATGAGATAAGTTTTCTGAAGCAATCCATACTGCTAATCCTGAATACTTTGAGATATTTGCTTTAGGTATTTCAAGAAATGCTTTTTTGATTATCTTATTTGCAATATCCCTATTTGGGGCATTTTTTAAAAAATCAATTTCATAGTAAGCAGCATAATTTTCAAGAATCATATTTCCTGTAACTGGAAAAACAAACCCATCTCTTAGTGATAAAAACAATGGAGAACTCTGTATTAGATTACCATCTTGTTTTATTGGTAGGTTGTTTCCCCATAAAGTATATGTTAGCCCCTGAAATTCTTCATTATAATATCTATTATTTAATATTGCACGAGTAAAATCTTCTTGTTCCTTTTCTTTTTGAAAAACTTCTGATATGTTACAAGACACCTCACATATTGGATACTTTAAAAGACCTTTCTTTTTTAAATACATAGCTTTTTTTTCAAAAGTAGCAGCAGAATCGTGAAGCATTCTTAAATAGTTATACCCCCAAATTGTACCAAAAAACTGAAGATAATGAGATACTTCGTGATGCAAAGCTGCCATATCAGAAATTGCCTTTTCAGCTTGCCAATCATCAAATTTGCAACATTCTTCAAACTCACCAGGCTTAAATATTCTTGGAACTCTAATCCCAAGAGTAATAGGTTCAATATATGCTCTGGTATCAAAATTCATGCAGTGCCTTTTTTATAAATGTGTGGTAAC
>CAYOKJ010000344.1:0-2011 GCA_964404485.1 uncultured Bacteroidales bacterium
CATTATTATTGATTATATTGTTGATTGGAGGCTTGTATTATGAATTTATGCAAACTTATAAACAAAAAAATAAATCTAAAGTCATTAAATTAAAATGAAAAAGGTTCTCATCATAACATACTACTGGCCTCCAAGTGGAGGGGCAGGAGTACAAAGATGGTTGAAATTTTCAAAATATCTTCCTGAATTTGATATTGAACCAATAATTTTAACGGTTGATTCAAAATATGCTTCATATCCTCAAACTGACAAGAGCCTGATTAAGGATATTAGCCCAAATTTAACTGTTATTAAAACTAAGTCTTTTGAACCCTTAAATATATTATCCAGATTATTAGGGAAAAAAAATGTTCCTTATGGAGGTTTTACTAACGTAAATAAAAAAAGCATTTTGCAAATTGTTTTACGTTTTATTCGGGGCAATTTTTTTATTCCTGATGCTCGTGTTGGTTGGAATAAATATGCTTTTAAAAAAGCAAAAGAAATTATCTTGAAGAATAAAATTGAAACTGTAATTACAACAAGTCCACCACACTCAACACAATTAATTGGTTTAAAACTTAAACAGAAATTAAACATCAGATGGATTGCAGATTTCCGCGACCCATGGACTGATATTTATTATTACAACGATTTGCTTCACTTAAATTTCGTCAAAAAAAGAGACAAAAAAAGAGAAAAAAAAGTTCTTGAAACAGCGGATAAAGTAATATCAAATTGTGAATCGAACAAAAATTTATTGTTATCCAAAATAAGTAAACAAACAGAAAATAAATTTCAGATAATAACAAATGGTTTTGATAAAGAAGAATTTATTTTTGAAAATAAAAAATCAAAGGATTTCATAATTACATACTCAGGGACTATTTCTGAAAATTATGCACCGGATATTTTTTTTAAAGTCTTATCTCACATTAAAACAAATTTTAAAGAAATAAATTTTAAACTTCGTATGCTTGGAAATGTAGCAAAGGATATTGAAAAATTGATTGATAAAAATAAGCTTGCTGAAATATATGAACCTATAGGTTATGTAAATCACAATGAATTAATTAAACACTTGATTTCGAGTACTTTATTATTTTATATTTTCCCGAAAACAAAAAATGACAAAGGAATAGCTGGTAAACTTTTCGAGTATTTAGCCGTTAGAAAAACAATTATTGGAATTGCCCCTAAAGATGGTGATTCTGCAAAAATTATTAACGAATGCAAAGCAGGCAGAGTATTTGAAAGAGATGAAGAAAAAGTTTTATTAAAATATTTTTCAGAATTAATTGATTTATGGAAAATTAATGGACATCTTTGGATTGAAAATAACGAGTTTGAAAAATACTCAAGACAAAAATTAAGTAAAAAAATTTCAGAACTTATATATACTAATTCTTAACAATTTTGCAAAGTAAAAGCAGTTTATACATACGACTGAAATAAGTCCGTCTGGACGCACAAACCCTTATGAGTTTGAAAGTAGTAATGCGGTACAAAACAAAACTGGAAATTTTACTGATATATCAATAAATCCTATTTCATGGTATTGGGATTTTGGTGATGGAAGTTATTCTACACAACAAAATCCTTCTCATCAATTTAAAGATTATGGAATATATTATGTTTGCCTAACAGCATCAAATGAATATTCAACTAATGTTTTTTGTGATTCGATTTTTAATATCCCGGAAGGTGATAATTTAAATTCGGTACAAGTCTATCCAAACCTTCCCTCAAGCACTTTGATCATTTCTAACCCAACAAGTTAAATAATATCACAGTTCAGATATTTACACTTTATGGCAATAAACTGTATGAAAAAGAAATTGATTTTGAGAATAATTCAACTTTTAAAATGGATCTTTCGGATTTGTCAAGTGCACAATATTTCTTAAAAATGATTAATGGAACTAAAACCGAAACGAGGAAAATTTTTATTGTGAAATAATGCTTTGTTTCGGATGCGTGATGCTATTTTTATTAATACAATAAATTTTCCCAAATTTTAATTTCTAAATTC
>CAYOKJ010000345.1:0-1998 GCA_964404485.1 uncultured Bacteroidales bacterium
AATTAATTCAACTTTAATAAACTCAGGCGTTTCGAGTTTTGTAAGCTGGTTAACAATTTCAATTTTCGCAGTTCCTTTTTCCTGAAATCGAAAATGTTTTCTTAACGGAACAGTGTATCTCCACGAATCACCGATCTTTTCACCTTTATAATTTCCTTCATTATTTATTGGTCTTAAGTAATAAGACAAGGTCCTTGTTTCGCCGGAAGGTGTATAAAAATAAAAACTGATAGGTAATATTTTTATTTTTAGTTGAGATGTGTGCTCAATAACAAGAAAAAAATCATAATAATTATTGATATCAGAAACAGTAAAAGTAAAATTAAGAGAATTAAATTTATTCCAGGAATTATTTTCGAAATGCCTTGATTCATTAAGCAAAATATTGTTTTGATTGCAGGCAGAAAGGAAAAACAATGTTACTAATAAAAATGAAATAATTTTTTTGACCATGGTAAAAGAAATAAATTTTGTCCAAAAATAAGTAATACTTTTGTTATTGTATACTTGTACGGAACAGAATTACAAAATTCATGGCAAAGAAAAAATATTATGTAGTGTGGGAAGGAAGAGAAAAAGGCGTTTTCGACAACTGGAGCGAATGTAATAATTCTGTGAAAGCTTTTACCGGAGCAAAATATAAATCTTTTCCCGACAAACAAACTGCAGAAGATGCTTATAAAAAAGAATACAAGAACTTTTTAGGCAAAGACTTCAATAATAAATCTGTGAGTGAATCAAAAAAAAGATTTGTGGGAAAACCAAATTTAGAAACACTTTCGGTTGATGCAGCATGCAGCGGAAACCCTGGAAAAATGGAATATCGTGGTGTTGATACAAAAAGCGGAATACAAATTTTCAGAAGTAAATTATATCCTTTGGGAACAGTAAACCTGGGAGAATTTCTAGCACTTGTTCATGGCATCGCTTATTTAAAACAGATAAATAGCAGCACCCCAATTTATTCGGATTCGAAAACTGCAATGAAATGGGTAAAAGATAAAAAGATTAAAACTACTCTTCAAAGAAATCTTAAAACCGAAGAATTATTTCATAAAGTTGATCGGGCAATATACTGGCTCGAAAACAATAATTACCCAAATAAAATTCTGAAATGGGAAACAGCAATATGGGGCGAAATACCTGCTGATTTTGGACGTAAATAAAAGAAAATGAATTTTGATTAAGTATATTACTATTTTTTTTGAACTCCGAACTCCGAACTCCGATTAACGATTTTAGATTTTTTAGTGCTTTTGACAAATCATTATTCATCATTTGTTAATCGATATTCGATATTCAATTTTTCAATCTTTTTTATTGATTATTGAATGTTGCTTATTGAGTGTTTTTGGGCTAGAGCATTTTTATTTAGTATTCAATAATACACACTAATCTATTCATCGTAAAGCCAAATTTCTTATTTCAGCATGATTTGGATTAACGATTTTAGATTTTTTTAGTGCTCTTAACAAATCATTATTCATCATTCGTTAATCGATATTCATTCTTTTTTTGAACTCCGAACTCCGAACTCCGATTAACGATTTTAGATTTTTTTTAGTGCTCTTGACAAATCATCATTCATCATTCGTTAATCGATATTCATTATTTTTTTTGAACTCCGAACTCCGATTAACGATTTTTGATTTATTTCCCTTTATTAAATCATCATTCGTTAATCGATATTCGACATTCAATTTTTCAATACTTTTTTATTGATTATTGAATGTTGCTTATTGAGTGTTTTTGGGCTAGAGCATTTTTATTTAGTATCCAATAATACACACTAATCAATTTATCGTAAAGCCAAATTTCTTATTTCAGCATGGTTTGGATTAACGATTTTAGATTTTTTTAGTGCTCTTAACAAATCATTATTCATCATTCGTTAATCGATATTCATTCTTTTTTTGAACTCCGAACTCCGAACTCCGATTAACGATTTTAGATTTTTTTTAGTGCTCTTGACAAATCATTATTCATCATTCGTTAATC
>CAYOKJ010000346.1:0-1997 GCA_964404485.1 uncultured Bacteroidales bacterium
AGTATTTAATTCAGGCTGCGTTCTCATAATTTTAAAATTGAGTTTGTTTTAATCTGTGAAAACAATTATCCCTGGTAAGTCATGCTTCATGGAATTTGTACCAGAAGGATGTTTTAGCAAGAATAACGGTTCAACTAAAGAATGCCTTATGCAGCTTTAGCAGTTAAACCGATTGCTTCAGCATACTTTAAGTATGTTTCAACTGATGCTACTACTATTCTTGCTTCAATTGCAAGAAGTTCGATTCCAACTAATGATACTCTAACCCATGCGTCAACTACAACACCTTTGTCAAGAATACGATCAATCACTTCTACGAGGCTTGATGAGCCAATTGTTTTTTCTACTGCCATTATAATAAGTATTTAATTAATAATTAATTCCTGTGCTTTAATATTAGAGAGACAGGATTACCTCAATGTTGAAAGCGGTAATCCAAACAGTGTGCCAATAAATTCCGGGTTTTAAAAATAAGTGAAAAATATGGCTAAAGATCTCTATAAGAGAATCAAAATATATTAATTAAATTTTAGAAATCGGTAAACCGTAGAAATGGTTATAGATTGGGAATTGAATTAATTAAAAAAAACGCACACAAGTGCGGAAATGAGTTAGTCTTTGCAAGAAAACGCCAAATACTGCGTTACTCTTGTTTTGAAAACAGTCATTTACAAAAGTAAACTCCTTGGTTTTTAAAACTTCGAAAGCCTTGTCTTTGACGTCTTCTTATTAAAGACCAGGAAAAAGAGGTGTTTTCTTGCTGGCACGAGTTAGTATAAATATTATTTAGTTCGTGACTTAATATTATTTATAGGAACTCATGATTGCTTCGCAATTCCGTAGCTATTGCTATGCAAAGAATATTTGCCTTGACAAAGAAAAAAATATTTCAAAATAATGAAACTCCTCGCAGTATCTCAATAGAATATGTTTTTTTTTAATACGCATCAAGATGCGGGGAATATAACCCAGGAAATCCCTCGCTATTGCTCGGGATCAGTTCGGCTATATGATTTTGAAAACCAAAATCATAGTCTCACTGATTTATCAGCAATTTAGAAATTCAATTGGTATTACTTTTCACTTCTGCTAACGGTAATTTCGTGCTTTTTCATTTTTCGGATGAGGGCATCGCGGGTTATTCCCAGTATATCGGCTGCTGCCTTCTGATTGTATTTGCAGTTTTGTAAGGCTTTTCTGATCAAATTAATCTCATGAGATTTAAGATTGACGGAATCTATCTGGCTTTCAGACATGGGATCTTTTTGTAGTTTTATCGGGAAATCATTTATCCCGAGCACATTGCCTTTGCAAAGAATGACCGCCCTTTCGGTCATGTTTCTCAACTCCCTGACATTTCCCGGGAAATCATATTCAGCCAGTGTTTTAAAAACTTCTTTATCAATCTGCAAATTGGCTTTGTTAAATTTTGTTGTGTAGAAATTCACAAAAAAGATCAGCAGTGGTTTGATATCTTCTGGCCGTTCTCTAAGTGCAGGAATATGAATATGCAGGGTATTAAGACGATGAAACAGGTCGAGCCTGAATTTGTTTTTCTTCACACTCTTATCGATATCGTGATTTGTGGCTGAAATGATCCGGAAGTCGGTGTAAATCGGATTTGTGTCCCCAACTCTGGTGATCACCTTTTCTTCGGTAGCACGCAGAATCTTAGCCTGCAAGTTTAAAGGCATGTCGGCAATTTCATCAAGAAATATAGTTCCCTGGTTACTTACTTCAAAAAAGCCCATTTTGTCGTTAATAGCCCCGGTAAATGATCCCTTTTTATGGCCAAAAAATTCGCTTTCCAAAAGCGATTCTGTAATGGCACTGCTGTTTACAGCACAAAGCATATGATCTTTCCTAACACTAGAAAAGTGTATAATTCTGGCAATATTCTCTTTCCCTGTTCCACTTTCACCAGTAATCAGCACATTGGCTTCGGGGTAATTCGCTGCAGTAATGGCCTGTTCAAACACCTCCAAAATTTGTGGGCT
>CAYOKJ010000347.1:0-1971 GCA_964404485.1 uncultured Bacteroidales bacterium
CTGTTTAAACCATGTTTTGTAAAATTCCTGATAAAGCATTTATGTTTCTGTTTTTATGCAAATATACGGAAAAAATGAAATATATAAAAATAAACCGGATTATTTTTTAATGGAACGCGGATTTACCCTGTGGAATAATTAATAATTTAATATCATTTATATAGTTCCCCTATCTCTCAAATCACTTGCTCAGAACATCTTCAAGCTGGGTGAGCTGCATGCTGAATTTCTTATTGTCTGCTTTTTTAAGTTTATTGATATTTAATAACTTCCATTGCACGCCGGGGTAAACACTATAATCTGTATCGGGCCATTCAGGGTTGCCACCAGCAAAACTCATCAAAAGTTTTTTATCTTTAAGTGTTAATTTCGAATAAATACTTTTAATTAATAGACTTCTCGTGGATTCAAACATTTCATAGGTAAATTCCTCATCGGTCATGCCTGTGAAATGATTTTCAAGAACCGACTTTTGATTTATCGGCGAAGGTTTAAGAATTTCATGAACAGGCCGCTTACTACTCAATAAACAAAACAGAAATCCCTGGTGAATATTCTCTGTATAACCAATGCTTTCAAACATTTTTTTAAGATCGAATAAATCACGTGGATGTTGTCTGTCTAAGGCAGCTACAATTTTACCGCCAAAAAGCTGTGCCTCAGGCACCACTTGAATTTCACAAAAACTATCGAACAGTTCCTGTGCCCCATGACATAAAGACCTTAATACCGGAATTCCGGTAATGCCTCTGTTTATCGTATTTACTTCAACTTTTACTGCCGCTTCGGGGATTGAGCAATATAATTTCATATCATCACCTACCTTGACAGGAGCTTTAACACGAATATTAGGAATGTATTTCATCAGACGTTCTTTAATAGAAAGTAATTTACTTCTTATTAGTGCCAAATCCGTTATTCGATTTCCAAAAGGAATATATGTGAGGTCAATATCTACAGAAAGTCGCGGCATATTATGATAAAACAAATTAATGGCGGTACCTCCATGTAATGCGAAATCTTTCTCTCTTGCTATTACAGACAAAATCCGTAATAACAGGGCAACTTGGTTTCTATATTTTAAATCCATTACACCAAATTTTTTGGTAGCGTTATCTGATATTTGGGGATAAATATACCATTGGCTACTATACTTCTTTTTCCTGAACCCAGGTTTATTCTGTTTAACTGTAAATATTTGAACCAGGAATGGCTGACCTTTTCAGCAAAATACAGAAACAAACGCTTAACCTTAACTGATGTGCATTGCTCAAGTAAAACCTGAACAGAATCCGGTTTCAACAGGTTTAAACCCTCCATCAGGTCGCGAGCCTCTGTCAATTCAAAACGATCAGGCGTCAATTCTAAACACTCCATCATGGCCCTGGCAGGTCCTGAAATCTTTAAAGTAATTCCCGCTTCGTTGAAATCAATAAGACCTGTATCTTGCGGCAAAAAAAATGAGCTTATCAAAGTCGGTTTGTTATCCCAATTATTATTCCTAATCCAATTTGGTAATTTTTTACCGGACCGTGCAAACAAAAGTGTTTCTTTTCTTCCCACCTCGATATAATGAGCATACCCTTGCATTCCAAGTGCTGTACGACCTCCTATATGAATTTGCATTTCGGCTTGCTGCTGAAGAGCATAAATTGCGCCACTTAATAATAACTTTTGACCACTTCGCATCATTGCCCCTTTCCCGATATTAATCAACCAGCCGCTTTTACGATATCGCTGCTGTAATCCATAAGAATAACCTTGTGTTTTGAGCCATGACGATAATAATACTGCACCAGTTGGCAGTTGTTGCAATAGTTGGTTTATTTTTGTGCCTTCTTTCATACTTATAGTATAGTTACGGTTGTAAATATAAACTATATTATTGACAAAAGGGTGAATGGAACGCGGATCGGACCCTGATACACTTTGTTACCTTGTGAAATAGAAAAATGATTTCACTTGGCAGGC
>CAYOKJ010000348.1:0-1958 GCA_964404485.1 uncultured Bacteroidales bacterium
ATATGTCCGGCTGTGATGTTTGCAAACAAACGAACCATTAATACAAAAGGTTTTGTTATTAATCCCATTATTTCAACTATTGGCATAAGAGGTATTGGTACTTTAAGCCACCATGGAACGCCGGGTGTGTTAACAATATGTTTCCAATAATTTATGTTTCCACTAAATGATGTAATTGCAAAAGTAAATATTGCTAATACTCCTGTAATTGCTATGTTACCTGTAATGTTTGCTCCTCCTGGAAAAAATGGAACCAGTCCCAAAAGATTATTAATAAATATAAAGAAAAATATTGTTAAAAGGTATGGAAGATATTTTTCATATTTCTTTTCGCCAATTGCTGCTTTTGCAATATCGTCTCTGATAAAAAGGATTAATGGTTCAATAAATGATTGAAGTCCTTTTGGGGCTTTCCCTTTTCTTTTGATATATGTTCGGGCAACAGAAATAAATATCCAGCAGATAAGTGCAAAACTTATAAATAGTGCAAATACATTTTTTGTAATTGAAATATCGAATGGAAGCTTTGGGTTAATTTCACCTGCTTCATTTATTATTACAATTTTGCCTTTGTAGTCTCCGTCCGACATTAATTTATATCCTTTATATGAATCGTGTCCGTGATGGAATTTACTTGACCAAAAACTTACAAATTTACCTTCATCGATTAAAATTACTGGCAAAGGAATTGAAACATGAGTATGCTTATAAGTTAAAATGTGCCATTCGTGTGAGTCGATAATGTGTTCAATAATTTCTTTTCCGGCATTATATTCTGCTTCTTCAACTTCATTTTCCCAACTTTCTGAATGTTTAGTATTCTCGGTTTCATGAGAGTTCTTTATGTGTTGTGCGTTAACAGTTTGTATTTGGAAAAAACACAAAAGCAATGCGGATAATAAAACCCTGAAAATGTTTATCTTGAAATAATTGATAGTATTTCCCATTTACTTTGAATAAAATTTATCAAGCTGCAATTTTACAAAAAAATAATGAATTACTAAATAGTTTCTTAACTCAATTTATAATTTTTCTATAATATTTAAAAAGAAATTGCATTTAGCTTAATTATTTCTTATTTTCACAAAATAATCTAAAACTTTGTTTGAGTAATCGAAAAACTAATTAACTTACTTCTATTCAAAAAGAAAGGTATAAATTATGAAAAAAGGTATTTTAGTATTATTTGCAGTTTTATCCATGGGATTTTTTGGATGTAAAGAGAGTGAAAAACAAGAACAAATAATTAGTCTTGAAGAAGAAAAAGTACAAATTGAAAATATTCTTGACCAATATGTTATTGCTAACGAAAACAAAGATTTAAGTATAATTGAAAAAATTTGGGCAACCGAAGATGATATTGTTTTGATTGGAACTGATAGCGATGAAAAGCTAATCGGCTGGAAACAAATAAAAAAAGCAATTCAACATCAGTTTAAATCATTTGAAGATGTTTATATCTCGGTTTCTGATCAAAAAATATTTATTAATAAATCTGCTAATACAGCATGGTTTTCTGCAATGCTTAGTTATAATTTTATCTATAAAGGAGAAGCAAAAAGTTTCGAAGGTATAAGATTTACAGGAGTCCTTGAAAAATCTGATGATTGGGAAATTGTTCAAGGTCACTTATCAATTCCTGCTGAAGTAGATATTGAACAAGAAAAAAAAGTTAAATAAACCAAAAATTTCCAATACCAAACTAAAAGACCGGGCGATTTTCCATCGTTCGGTCTTGATTGTTAATACAAACAATTTTTATAAATTAAAAAAGTTTTTTTTTTAGTTCAACTTTTATTATGGTATTTTTCATATAAAAAAATTATAATTTAAATTTGCAAAAAAAACAAAAAGAGCATGCTTGTTCCGATTGGAAAAAAGCTAAAGAACTGGGTACAACAATAAATGATGAGGTTTTAGAAAAATATTGTAAATAAAAAATTTGTATTAAGAAATCA
>CAYOKJ010000349.1:0-1948 GCA_964404485.1 uncultured Bacteroidales bacterium
AAGGCAACTCATCAGTTTATTTCTTCGAAGGATCGTACAGCGAATACGAAGAAAACCACAGAAAACGTATGGGTGGCGAGATTGTACCTACACGCTTAAAATATAAAAAGCTGGTCAGATAATTTAAAAGTGACTAAAATAGGAAATTTGTTTTTTCTAATTTCTAATTTCAAATTTCTAATTTCCAATTTCATTTCCAATTTCATTTCTTTTTCATATCTTTGGATGTGGAATAAAACGACTAATTATTTTTCTTTTAAAGGTAAAAGTACAAACCTTGGTTATTAAAGAAATATAAAGCATACTACTGCGTATATTATTCCAAATTGGAAGGATAAACGCTATTAATTGTATTTATTTACTAGTTGTGCACAAGGCAAAAAAAGACAAAAATAAACTGAAACTGATTGAAAAAATTACACAAATAAAAAACGACTTGATTACTTCGAAAAGATTTTGTTTTGCCCACTCACTTCTGCCCTTCGTGACAGTTTGGGAAGCCCACGCACATTGCTCACATTTGCAAATCACACTGGCTAACCTACAAATCGAAATTTGCAAAAGAGCGCAATCTAGCTTCAAGTTTCATTCAAACATATGAGTTATGAATAATCGACTTTTTGCTATTGGAGATATTCACGGATGTTTTGATACATTAGAAGAATTGGTTAATAATAAAATCCAATTAAAAAAAAGTGATAAACTTATTCTGCTCGGTGATTACATTGACAGAGGTGATAAAAGCAAGGAAGTTGTCGAATACATAATTGATTTACAAAAAAAGGGATTTAACATTCTTCCTCTAATGGGAAATCATGAAGCAATGCTTCTTGATGCTTATGATAATGAAAAGAATACTTTAAAATGGATTCAGAACGGAGGTAGTGAAACATTAAAAAGTTTTGAAATTAGTTCTCTGAAAAAGATTGAATTTAAATATATAGAATTCTTCAAAAAGCTAAAATATTATTACTCTTCTGGCGATTGTCTTTTTGTACATGCAGGATTTAATGATAATGTTGTCAATACATTTTCCGACTTTTATTCAATGCTTTGGAAATGTAAAGAGTCTTACGCAAATCCTTTGTTGACAAATAAGACAATTATTCATGGTCATAATCCTATAAGTATTTCTAAATGTGAAGAAAGAGTTCTTTCTAAACTCAATGTAATTAATATTGATACTGGATGTGTATATAAAGATAAAGAAGGTTTTGGAAGACTTACAGCATATGAATGTAATAATAAAAGAATACTTTTTGTTTGAATTGATATTATAGGTATATTTGCAATTCGCGAATCGCGAATCGATAGATAGACGAAGTCAACTAAAGATAAAAATTATGAAGAAGCATAATGGAATGCGTCCACAAGATATTGTAGTTCTATTGAAGATTATTTCAATAGAAGATGATAAATGGCGAAATATTGACATTGCAAATGCTATTGGAATAAGTCCTTCTGAAGTTTCTGAAGCATTAAATAGATGTAAGATTGCAAGACTTATCGATAGTAAAAAAAGAAAAATAAACATCAATTCTTTCAAAGAATTTTTGGTTTACGGATTAAAATATGTTTTCCCTACTGAACCCGGAGCTATTGTAAAAGGAACTCCTACTGCTCATTCTGC
This sequence comes from uncultured Bacteroidales bacterium, assembly GCA_964404485.1. Classification (GTDB taxonomy): domain Bacteria; phylum Bacteroidota; class Bacteroidia; order Bacteroidales; family JAIORY01; genus JAIORY01. Next base: position 1,631 of record CAYOKJ010000349.1, read on the forward strand.
ATCACCAATAAAAGAAAATATTTCATCTGATGTTGATGTTTATGTATGGTCTAATGCTAAAGGTACTCATAGAGGTCAAGCCATTGAACCATTATATAAAACTCTTCCTCAAATAGTTCAGGAAGATAAATTGTTCTATGAACTATTAACTATTGTAGATACTATTCGAGTTGGTCGGGTTAGAGAAATAAAAATTGCAATTGAAGAATTAAACAAACGCTTAAAAAATGCCTAGTACAAATATTTTAATGCTCCAAACTGTTGCCTTTGGTTTGGGAGAATTGAAAGATAAAATGGTTTTTGTAGGTGGTGCGGTTG
>CAYOKJ010000350.1:0-1944 GCA_964404485.1 uncultured Bacteroidales bacterium
AAAAAGAAATAATAATTTTCAAAAAACGTAACATTCATTATAAATATTAAACATAGAATTTTACGAAAACTATATTAATACCTTTAAACATAAATTTCTATAAAAGGTTAAAAAATATAAAATTGGATAAACAAGATATCTAGTTATTTTTTTTATATTTGAAAAAATAAAATTATAACATATGTTTTCTAAATAGCAATATTTTAACAAACTAAACTATTAGAGATATTTAGATATAAACGGAATATTATGGTTATACTTATGTTATGCACAAGGTAAAAAGGAACTCATGATAGTGACTTAATCTTGAAATTACAAAAATAAATGGCAAGAAAAAATAAGACTTCTAAATTGATTGCAAGTAAAGATGGAATAGTTTCAGAAGAATCAAATCTTCCATATCCTTTTGTTTATTATCCTGGATTTTATGGAGCATACTTTGCTTTTAGTAAAGGAGAAAAATCAGAAATTTATTTTTGCTCATGTTCAAAAAAATCAATTGCCAATTATATAAAGTTCAGAATTGAATATGGTGCCATATTGAATAGTAATTCACAAAAGAATTTTATATTATCAAGTGCTCAGTTTCCACAAAAAGTTGTTGAAAATCTGATTAAAAAAAATGAATACTTTAATCCTGAAATATTTAGTCAATTAAATTTCAAAGACGGAATTTGTCATGAATGCAATAAGCAAACTCCTATACATAGTTACTGTGATCCAATGTATGGTGGTGTGTTTGAACAAAACTATGGTTGGTATATAAATAAACAATCATTTGAATATGGCGTAAAACCAGTTAGTTTTAAGATGCTTGAAGAAGTATGTCCTGATGAAGTGTTTAATTTACTCGATATTGAGAAAAGTAATTTCCTTTCTAAATATAATCAATTTGATGAAACAATATTAATTATGCTAAATGCTCAAGATAGTATTTATCAAAAAATCACTCGGCAAATTAGAAATAACATAGAAAATGAAGTTCGTGTAAAATTTGGGTTTAAAAAAGTTGGTGAAGCATGGGCTAATGAAACATTACTTTATCAATTAGTTTGTGAAATATTCCCAGAATGTAAAATTTATCGCCATTATCGCCCTTCCTTTTTGGAATATCTTGAATTGGATGTTTTTATTCCACATTTAAATATTGGGATTGAATATCAAGGAATTCAACACTTTGAACCAATTAAACATTGGGGTGGGAAATCCTCCTTAGAAAAGGTAATTGAAAGAGACAAACGGAAAAAGAAATTGTGTGATAAAAACGATGTAGCATTAATTTACTTTTATTATTACGAAGAACTTGACAAAAAATTAGTAAAAAACAAAATAGAAAATTGCAATTAAAATGTAATAATAATATGGATACAACCCATATGGAATATACAGCAGAAGATTTAATTTCTTACAAGTTACAACGCTCAGGTTTGCTTGTTGCAAAACCAAAATTTGACCGTAATGGTGCTGACTTATTAGCATTCATGAATGTTGACGAAGGAACTAAATTTTGTCGTATTCAATGCAAGGGTCGCTCATTACTGAATTCGAATTCTTCAAATGTTGAAGTATTGAAAAGTTATGTTACAGACGCTTTCATATTACTTTTATTTATCAATGACGGTAATGAACAGAGTACTAATCTCTTTTGTTTTTTTTCAAATGACATAAAGAATAAATGGAAATTGAAGGCCTTTAAAAATCGTTCAAAGGATTTTTATCGTTTGTCATTTTCAAAGACAACTATTAACAATGTAAATAAAAGAGGAAACCTACAAGAATATTATTTGACTGACCAAAAAATCGAAAATATTAAAAATATTATAAAACATTCAGACACAAAAAAAGAGTTTAAAATTGTTTTTGATTTAATGAAAAATCAAAATGATTTGATAAAACTCCAAAAGAAAAAAAATGAATTGGAAGAACTTATAAAAGATATTAAAC
>CAYOKJ010000351.1:0-1914 GCA_964404485.1 uncultured Bacteroidales bacterium
ATAAACCTGTTGCTTTTCACTTTCTAAATTTATGTGGTTTTTTCTTATTGGGTTTTATTTTTTTTATAGGAGCCAAATTTTCTTCAAAATATTGCCATAAAGGATCATTTGGAACAGGAGCTACAACTTCGAGTTTTTCTTTTTTTACAGGATGAATGAAAGAAATACTGCGTGCATGCAAATGTATCGAAGAATCAATATTTGAGCGGGGAGCTCCGTATTTTAAATCTCCTCTGATTCTACATTTTATGGTAGCAAGTTGCGCTCTAATCTGATGATGTCTTCCTGTTATCAAATCAATTTCGAGTAAAAAATAATCATTACTTGTACCAATTAATTCATAATTAAGTTCAGCACGTTTTGCTTCTCTGTCAGTCTCTTTTACAGGATATGATTTATTCTGTTTTGCGTTTTTACGAAGATAGTGAACCAGTTTTTCCTTCATTTGGGGAGGCCTCTCACCAACAACAGCCCAATATGTTTTATGTATTTCGTTTTTTTTAATTAGTTCATTCAGCCTGCTTAGTGCTTTTCCGGTTTTTGCAAAAATTACGGCACCACTTACCGGACGATCAATCCGATGTACAACACCAAGAAAAACATTACCCGGTTTTTTGTATTTAATCCTGATGTATTCCTGAGTTAATTCTGACAATGGCTTGTCACCGGTTTTATCTCCCTGAACAATTTCCGAAGCTTCCTTATTGACGATAATAATGTGATTATCTTCAAATAATATTCTTTTTTCAAAGGATTTAATATTCATAATATAAAAAAGTTATCGGTTATCAGTCTTCAGAGTCCAGTAATCAATATCAGGGAAACAAACTAATACTCTTCTCTCTCGTTTGGGAAGCTACTGGATTTAACATCATCGATATACGAATGAACTGATCCCATAATTTCTTCACTGAGGTTATGATATCTTCTTAAAAAACGAGGAGAAAACTTCTGAGTTATACCAAGCATATCATGTAAAACAAGAACTTGTCCATCAACTTTGCTTCCTGCTCCGATTCCAATTGTTGGAATTTTTATTGCATTAGTTGCTTTTTCGCCAAGTTCTGCAGGTATTTTTTCAAGTACAATTCCAAAACATCCGGCTTTTTCAAGTAAATGTGCGTCTTCAATAAGCTTGTTAGCTTCATCATCATTTGTAGCTCTCACAACATAAGTTCCGAATTTATGAATTGATTGAGGTGTAAGTCCAAGATGACCCATTACCGGAATTCCTGCACTTAATATTCTGTCAACAGATTCTATGATTTCTCTTCCGCCTTCCATTTTTATTGCATTTGCACCTGATTCTTTCATAATACGAATAGCCGAGTGCAAGGCTTCTTTTGAGTTTCCTTGATAGGTTCCGAATGGAAGGTCAACAACAACAAGAGCTCTTTTAACCGCACGCATTACAGAAGAGGCATGATAAATCATGTCGTTTAAAGTAATTGGTAAAGTGGTTTTATATCCGGCCATTACATTTGATGCAGAATCACCTACTAAAATTACATCAATTCCAGAAGCATCAATTATTCTTGCCATTGAATAATCGTAAGCAGTGAGCATTGCAATTTTTTCACCCTTAAGTTTCATCTCCTGAAGAACATGGGTTGTAATTTTGGAAACAGTCTTTTGTTTTGACATCTTGGTTGTTTATTGATTAGGCTGCAAATTTACATTAAAAAACTATTAGCAAAGAAAACACATCATTTTTTTACGATTTATTATTATTAAAAAAAATCCTCCGGATTTTTACAATCCGAAGGACTTACATAATAATAATTTCTTTTAGTAAATTTAAGCTACCTTAGTTAATCATAATCTTTTCGGTATAAATGTTATTTCCAGCTTTCATCGAAATAAAATAAATTCCATTTGAAAGTTTGCTCCTGTCTAGCTCAATTGTATGAGAAC
>CAYOKJ010000352.1:0-1910 GCA_964404485.1 uncultured Bacteroidales bacterium
CTTATTATTTCATTCAAAATTATATCTTTGTGCAAATTATTTTTTCAAATTATGGCAAATCAAACAAAAGGGAAAATTGCACAAATTATTGGGCCTGTAATAGATGTATCATTTGAACAGGATAGTAATTTACCTCATATTTATGATGCACTTGAAGTAAAAAACGATAACGGTCTTTCAATAATTCTTGAATGTCAGCAAGATATTGGAGAAAACACAGTAAGAACAGTTTCAATGGATTCGACTGATGGATTACGACGTGGCATGGAAGTAATATCAACAGGGAAACCTATTTCAATGCCTGTAGGAGATCAAATCCGTGGACGGCTTTTCAATGTTATTGGTGATCCTATTGATGGACTTGGTGAAGTTGACAAAACAAACACACTACCTATACATAGAGATCCTCCAAAATTTGAAAATCTTACTACACAAGCCGAGGTACTTTTTACAGGAATCAAAGTAATCGATTTAATTGAACCTTATGCAAGAGGTGGTAAAATTGGATTATTCGGTGGTGCCGGTGTTGGAAAAACCGTAATCATTATGGAGCTTATTAATAATATTGTAAAAGCATATTCCGGTTTATCTGTATTCGCAGGCGTAGGAGAAAGAACACGTGAAGGAAACGATCTTTTAAGAGAAATGGTCGAATCAGGCGTTATTAAATATGGTGAGGAATTCAACAAAAGCATGAAAGAAGGAGGCTGGGATCTTTCAAAAGTTGATATGAATGAGGTGATAAAATCTCAGGCTGCTTTAACTTTTGGCCAGATGAATGAACCTCCGGGAGCACGTGCACGTGTTGCATTATCAGGATTGACACTTGCAGAATATTTCCGCGATGGTGATGAAAAATCCGGCGGAAATGATATTCTTTTTTTTATGGATAATATTTTCCGTTTTACTCAAGCCGGATCAGAACTATCTGCATTACTCGGAAGAATGCCATCAGCAGTAGGTTATCAACCAACTCTGGCAACTGAAATGGGGATAATGCAAGAAAGAATTACATCAACAAAAAAAGGATCAATTACATCAGTTCAGGCGGTTTATGTGCCTGCAGATGACTTAACTGACCCTGCTCCTGCTACAACTTTTGCTCACCTTGATGCTACTACAGTTTTAAGTCGAAAAATTGCAGAACTTGGAATTTATCCTGCTGTAGATCCATTAGATTCAACATCAAGAATTCTTTCTCCTAAAATTGTTGGAGAAGAACATTATAAAACATCTCAAAAGGTAAAAGAAATTCTTCAGAGATATAAAGAACTTCAGGATATTATTGCAATTCTTGGAATGGAAGAATTATCAGAAGAAGATAAAATTGTTGTTCACAGAGCAAGACGTGTACAACGTTTCCTTTCTCAACCTTTCCATGTTGCCGAACAATTTACAGGATTAAAAGGAACTATTGTTTCTATTGAAGATACTATTAAAGGATTTAACATGATTCTTGATGGCGAAGTTGATGAATATCCTGAAGCTGCCTTTAACCTTGTTGGTACAATTGATGAAGCAATTGAAAAAGGTAAAAAAATACTGGAAGAAAATAAATAAGGAAAATAATTTATTTAATAAAATGCGAATCGAAATAATTACACCAGATAAAACAATTTTTGAAGGAGATGTAAATTTAATTCAAATACCCGGAATCGATGGGTCTTTTGAAATCCTTAATAACCATGCTCCATTAATTTCTGTTTTAAAAAAGGGAGAAATTAAAATTACTGACAAAAATAAAAACAGTCAATTTTTTGAAATCAATGGAGGTGTAATTGAAGTTTTAAAAAATAAAGTCTTGATTTTAGCTGAATAAAATTACTACAAAAAAATATTTTTCTAATAAATCCAAAATCGTAATAATTTATTGAAAATAAAGATATAGAGGTAAATGAGCGTAAATTTCC
>CAYOKJ010000353.1:0-1901 GCA_964404485.1 uncultured Bacteroidales bacterium
CCAAACTGCATAATTTCAACAATATCTTCCACTTTGGTAATAGTTGCATTTAAGCCAGTTTTTTCAACGGCTTCTTTTGTGGCCTTTTCAAGTGCCTTACATTTTGCACATCCCGTGCCCAGTATTTTGATTTCCATGTTTACTAGTATTAATTTAAAAATTTATGCTTCTTATTTTTTGTGTTCGTAATTCGTAAAACAACGAACTATATTTATAAATTTTTTTAACTCCCTAAAAGTTGTTTAAATAGTTGTTGTGCTTCTTTCCAGTTTTCTTTGTTGATACAATATTTGATTTTTGGTGATTCTATTTCTCCCTGAATCAATCCAGCATTTTTTAACTCTTTCAAGTGTTGTGATAAAGTTGATTTTGCAATGGGAAGCTCATCGCTTAAATCTCCGCTGTAACAACAACTTTGTTTTGAAAGCAATTCCAAAACATACATCCGTACTGGATGCCCCATTGCTTTGGCATACCGTGCTACTCTTTTTTGCTTGTCTGTCGTTACTAATTTTATATCCATATTGTTCGTTATTTTGCGAACAAAGATATATATATATTTTTATTTACAAATAATAAATGTCATTTTTTTTGCAGATCATAATAAACTTTCTTTAGTTCAGGTTTAGGTGGTCTGCCATAATTTCTTGCATGAAGTGCTCTTTGTAATTTCGGTGGATTGGAATTCTGTTCCTGAGGATTATTTTGATAAAGAGCATTATTAATGTTAAAGTTTAATACATAAGCACCTATTCCTTCAGTTGGTAAAGAGGCAATATAATTATTCCATCTTGGATCTTTATCTTTTTTGAATTTGTATTTTATATTTTTCTGATACTTTACAGTTCCGCTTAATTCATCTTGTGCTGATAAATTTCCGCTTAGTATAACAAATACTAAAACGATAATTGTGAATAGAATATAATTTGACTTTTTCATGGAATTTGGTTTTTATTCGAAACAATTTTGAATTCTAAAATCTGACTCAAATGTAATTCTAATATTTATAAATTTATAAATTCAAACTAATAAAATGTTAACCTTATTGATTTTTCTTTGTTTCTTAATTCACTTTCATTAAAGTATCCCAAAAATACGCTTCTGTAAAATACTTTCCAAATTCCATTTGCTAAATCTTCAATACCCACGTATTTGCCTTTCAAAACGGCTGTTAAATATACCCAATAATATGACTTCCATCTAACGAATCCATTCATGGTAACATTCATTACTTTCATGTGCGATGGATAGTCATATTTTTTGATTCTTTTTGGAAAAGGAATGTTCGATCTTATATGGATTTTTTTTTGGTGTATGCATGTCCAATGCTTCATGTGGTCTTATGTTATTATACTCTCTTACAAATGAGTTTAATTTTCTTTGTTGTGTTCTCATATCAAATCCTGCTGGCGATACACATTCGGCTTTTAAATCTCGGTGCATTCTCTCGTGTCTTCCGTTTTGTTCCGGGTGTGCCGGATCTGAAAATACAGGCATTATTCCAAGCTCAATAAACCAATAAGACAACTTTGTAAATCGCTGTATTGATGGTGTTGATCCGAATGGAGAACCGTTATCAGTATGTATCTGTTTTGGAAGTCCATACTTTCTGAAAACCAATGTATAATTTACAAAATAAGACAATCATTTATTAATAAAATTATGATGAACAGTGGGGTTTTTAGACAATCTGACATTATCTCACCTACAGAAGTTGCACTGCCACGATCGATGATGATTCTTGAACTCCATTTTTCATTGAACTGATATTGAAACCCCAAACTCGCACTACCGAAGCTGTAACCGATATTACATCACATAATTAAAAATGAAACCAACAATTACGATCCCTACGGCAACAATCCCAACAAAGACAGTTATTAATTGCCATTTCAATACTT
>CAYOKJ010000354.1:0-1898 GCA_964404485.1 uncultured Bacteroidales bacterium
TAATATTACTGGATTTTTTTTTGACAGCCTCATTATTTTTTCTCAACAAAAAAGTACTCAAAAACGATTTTTGCCTTCTTTTTTCCAATTACTTTTTCAATTTCATCTAGAGGTGTATTTTTAATATTTGCAACAGATTTAAATTTTGATAAAAGTTTTTGAGTAGTAGAAAATCCCACTCCTTCAATTTCAGTTAAAACGGATTTTATAGTTCCTTTTTCTATTTTCTTACGATAATGAGTAATTCCAAACCTGTGAGCTTCATCGCGTAATTGTTGAATAATTTTTAAGCTTTCCGATTTTTTATCAATATAAAGTGGAACACTGTCATTAGGGAAATATATTTCTTCTAATTTTTTTGCAATCCCGATTATTGTTATTTTTCCACGCAGCTCAAGCTTTTCAAGACTTTTCAATGCAGAACTCAACTGACCTTTCCCTCCATCAACTACTATTAATTGGGGTAATTTTTTCTCCTCCTTAATAAGCCTGTGATATCTTCTGTAAATCACCTCCTCCATTGAAGCAAAATCATTTGCTCCCTCAACAGTTTTAATATTGTAATGTCGATATTCGCTTTTTGACGGTTTAGTGTTTTTAAAAACCACCATTGCTGCTACCGGATAATCCCCCTGAATATTAGAATTATCAAAACACTCTATATGTTGTGGTACTTCCTTCATTCGAAGATCTTTTCGCATTTGCTCAAGAATACGTTTTGAATTACGTTCAGGATCGATTAGAGATTGCTGTTTTTCTTTGTCAAGCTTAAAATATTTTGCGTTTCTGTTAGAAAGATCCAAAAGATGCTTTTTATCACCTCTTTGCGGAATAGTAATTTTTGTGTCTGGAATTTCGTAATCAATGGCAAATGGAATAATTATTTCCTCCGAATTACTGTTAAATCGTTGTCGAAATTCTGTAATTGCAATTTCCAATAATTCCTCCGGGCTTTCATCCAGTTTTTTTCTTATCTCAATTGTATGTGACTGAACAACTGCTCCATCAATAACTTTCAGGTAATTTGAATAACTCAAATCCTGATTTGTGATAATCGAAAAAACATCAACATTATTAATTTTTGAATTTACAACTATCGATTTACTTTGATATTTTTCTAATAATTCAATTTTCTCCTTAATGATTTGCGCTTTTTCAAATTCATAATTATCAGCATGAACTAACATAAATTTTTTCAACTGATGCTTTACAGAATTAATATTCCCTTTAATTATTTCTTTTATTTCTGCAATAGATTTATCATAATCTTCTTTGCTTTGTAATCCTTCGCATGGACCCTTACAATTATCAATATGATATTCAAGGCAAACTTTAAATTTTTTAGATTTTATATTTTGAGGAGATAATTTATGTTTACAATTTCTAATCGGATAAAGTTGTGAAATAAGCTCCAATACTGTTCTCATCATTTTCACAGAGGCATAAGGGCCAAAATATTCAGAACCATCGTGAATAACATTTCTTGTCGGAAATATTCTCGGAAAATCTTCATTTTTAATACAAATCCATGGATATGTTTTATCATCTTTCAATAAAACATTATAACGAGGCTGGTATTTTTTTATAAGATTATTTTCGAGAAGTAGAGCGTCAATTTCTGTATCAACAACAATAAATTTAATATCTCTGATTTTTTTCACCAGAATCTTTACCTTTCCGGAAATAGATCTTTCTTTATAAAAATATGAAGAAACTCTTTTTTTTAAATTTTTTGCTTTCCCGATATAAATAATTTTTTGCTTTTTATCAAAAAACTGATAAATACCTGGCTTATCAGGAAACAACCTGACTACTTTTTTAAATTGGTCAATATTTGGATTTAGCTCTTTCAAATCACAAATAATAAATTATTCATTTTTTGTTTTATTGGTAAATTA
>CAYOKJ010000355.1:0-1898 GCA_964404485.1 uncultured Bacteroidales bacterium
CTTTTCCCTGACTGTCATCACTTTTTTTGCTGTCGTATCTTCTACGACTGCTTTCCTTTCCCTGGCTCTCATCACTTCTTTTGCTATCGTCTTTTCTACGATAACTTTCTCTTCCTGAGCTACCATCATGTCTTCTTCTGTTGCTATAACTTTCACTTCTATGACTACCTTCTCTTCTTCTGCTTTTTCCTTCCGGTTTTTCACTACTATCTTTCTCTTCTGCAATATCAACTTTTACTTCACGACCTTTAAATGTTACATCCTTATTCAAAGAGCTCAAAATTGTTGAAGTATATTTTTCTTCTACTTCAAAAAACGAGAAACTATCTTTTAAATCGATTGAACCAATGTTAATATCTCTATCGCTTGTATTGTCATTTATCATCCCGATGATGTTTTTAGGAAGTATACCATCTTTTTTACCGATATTCATAAAGAACCTCGAATAGTTCCCTTTATAACCTCTTCGCTTACCACGTTCTTCACGGTCACCACGATCTCTTTTATCTCTTCTTTCGCGTCTCTCTTCTTTTTCGTTAAGATCGGGAGCGTTTTTATAATACTCTATAAACCTGTTAAACTCCAGTGAAACAAATCGTTTTATGATCTGTTCTTTGGTAAGACTTTCAAGTTTAATATTTATTGAATCTAAAAACGGAGCAATCTGTTCTTCATCTACTACCACATTTTCCATTTTATCGATCAACTTATAAAGTTGTTTATTACAAATTTCTTTTCCTGATGGAACAAGTGCTTTTGTAAAACTCTTTTTGATAATTTTTTCAATTTGAGGGATACGGTTAACTTCTCTATAGTTTACAATTAATATAGAAGTTCCCGATTTCCCGGCCCTACCTGTTCTTCCACTTCTGTGAGTGTATATATCAAGCTCATCGGGTAAATTATAGTTAATTATATGGGAAATATCATTCACGTCAATACCACGTGCTGCTACATCAGTAGCAACTAGCATTTGTAAAGATTTATCTCTGAAGCGCTTCATAACATGATCACGTTGTGCTTGCGAAAGATCTCCATGAAGTGCATCTGCATTATATCCATCTTTGATGAGTTTGTCAGCAATTTCCTTGGTTTCCATTCTTGTTCTGCAAAAAACCAATCCATAGATATCAGGGTTAATATCAGCAATACGCTTTAACGCCAAATAACGGTTTCGTGCATGAACCTGATAATAAATGTGATTAATATTTTCGGCACCTGCATTTTGTTTTCCAACTGTTATTTCAACTGGATTGTTCATGTAGTTATTAGCAATTCGTGCCACTTCTCTTGGCATAGTTGCAGAAAATAGCAATGTTCTTTTAGTGTCAGAAGTCTTTGATAAAATACCGTCTAACTCATCACGAAATCCCATGTTAAGCATTTCGTCAGCTTCATCTAAAACAACTGTTTTAATATTTTCAATTTTTGCAGCTCTTCTTTTTATCATATCAAGCATTCTTCCAGGAGTTGCAGTAATAATTTGTGCTCCTCTTTTAAGTGCTTTAATTTGATTTTCGATTGGTGCTCCGCCATATATCGGCACAACATGTAAATCTTTTATGTGCTTTGAATAATTTTGCAGATCTTTTGATATCTGAATGCACAGCTCACGAGTAGGTGCTAATATTAATGTTTGAATTGTTTTGTCCTTAATATCTATTTGTTCAATTATTGGCAATCCAAATGCTGCTGTTTTTCCTGTTCCTGTTTGCGCAAGTCCAACAATATCTCTTTCTGTTTCAAAAAAAATTGGTATTATTTTTTCCTGAATTGGTGTTGGTTTTTGAAATCCTAATTCTTCAATTCCTTTTAATAAATTGGGGGATAAGCCCATTGTGTTAAATGTCAACATTTTAGCTTGCTTTTTGTTTTGGGTTGCAAAAGTACAGAAACTT
>CAYOKJ010000356.1:0-1892 GCA_964404485.1 uncultured Bacteroidales bacterium
TTTAATGTAATTTCAACAGCAAATAGAAATTTTAAAGGTCGAATGGGAAATAAAGAAGCCAGTATTTATCTTGCTTCTCCGGCTGCCGTGGCACTTTCATCAATAAAAGGAGAAATAACTGATCCTCGTGGTATTAAAGCTAACGATAAATTTCCATACACTCGTGAACAAAGCAAAACTGTTGAAGTGAGCGCTGCAGATGACAGACTTTCTGAAAATACCTGGAATTATTCTGATGTTGATAATCTGAATACTGATTTAATGTTTGCTGGAAATTTAACATATTCAGTTCTGAGTTCTGAACCCGAAAAAATTATTCCTCACCTTTTTAAAGGATTTGATGATTCGTTTTCTGATAGAGTAAAAGAAAATAATGTAATTATTGCAGGAGCAAATTTTGGATGCGGAAGTTCCAGAGAACATCCTGCCGTGGGCTTATCTTATGTAGGTGTAAAAGCAGTTATCTGTAAATCAGTAAACAGGATTTTTTATCGTTCTTCTGTAAACCAGGGATTGCCGATTATTCTTCTTCCTGAAGCGGTTGATGCATACCAACAAGGTGATAAAGTTGAAGTTGACATGTCAAACGGATTTGTAAAAATTGCTGATAAAGAATTTAAGTTTGCCGCTTTACCGGAAAAATTGATGAACATATTTAATGCAAAAGGTTTGGTAAACTACATTAAAGGATAAAATATTTAAGATTTTGGATTTTAGAATTTGATTAGCGAAAGAGTATGTTTAAAAAAGTATACAGGAAAAAGTGAAGAAGTTTTATAAGGTTTTATTGCTGATAGTTTTTATCATAGCATCTTATTTTGTTATTAATGTGGTTTTTCCAAAATCTGTTGGAAGATTTCCTGTATTTGTAATCATTTTTCTTCTTGATCTCTACTTATGGTTTTCAATACGTAAAAGAGTTACCAAAAAAAAACTCTTTCTAAAATATTGTTTCTTTTGTCTTTATTGGTTCCCTTTAGGTTTATTGATAGTTAATGTTCTGATTTCCCTTTTTTCTTCTTTACCCGACTGGGATACGTTTTACAGAACTTATTCATTTGGACTGATAACTATTTCTTATGCTGCAAAAATTATTTCAGTTATTTTTCTTTTTCTTGCTGACATACTACATATAATAAAGCATGTAATTACCTATAACGTTAAGAAAAAAAAGAAAAAAAGTGAGCTTAATTACGGAAAAAAAATATCAAGAAGTAAATTTATAAAAAACATTGGTTTGATTTCCGGAGGAGTAATTTTTAGTGGGTTGCTTATTGGAATGCTTAAATGGGTTTACGATTTTAAGATTAGAAGAAGTGTAATTCGTCTTAAGAATTTACCTGATTCATTTGATGGATTAAATATAGTTCAGATTTCTGACCTTCATCTTGGAAGTATGGTTTCTGAAAAGCCTCTCGAAAGAGTTGTGGAAATGATTAACGGACTTAAGCCCGATTTAGTTTTTTTCACAGGCGATTTGGTTAACTTTGTTTCGCGTGAAGCATTTAAGTTCGAATCGATTCTAAGAAAAATTAAGGCAAAGCATGGAATTTTTGCAACTTTGGGAAATCACGATTATGGTGATTATATTAATTGGGAAACTCCTTCTGCAAAAGAAAACAATATGCAGCAACTATTTGATTTTTATAATCGTATTGGTTGGAAGCTATTGAATAACGAAAATTTTATCTTGCAAAAGAATAATGAAAATATTGCAATTATAGGAGTTGAAAACTGGGGTGATCATCACCGTTTTCAAAAGAATGGAGATATGGAAAAAGCTGTTAAAGGAACTGAAAATTCTCCGGTAAAATTATTACTATCACATGATCCCTCCCACTGGGAAAAAATTGTAAGCAGAAAGTTTAAAGATATTGACTTGACTTTTGCCG
>CAYOKJ010000357.1:0-1886 GCA_964404485.1 uncultured Bacteroidales bacterium
ACTTTATTTCCCCCCGGAGTTGGATAATCGCCGGTAAAATACCAATCGCCTTTGTGATTAGGAATTGAGTTATGCAAATTTTCAATTGATTGATAAATAATCTGCACATCAGCATTAATTTCGGGAGGAGTGAGAAGCTCTGCAATTTTATCTGAAATTTGTTGTGCAGTAAAAGGTTTATAAATTTCCTTTACATAATTCACAATTTCTTCTTTAGGTTTAGTTTCTTGTTCTTTTGATTTTCGATAAACTTCATTAATAATACTCGCCTGATTGGTTTCTTTCAACAATTTAATAGCAGCCTGAAACGCAATAAAATCATTAAGCTTTGCCATGTCTATTCCATAACAATCCGGATAACGAATTTGTGGAGCTGATGATGCTATTATAATTTTTTTTGGTTTTAAGCTATCAAGGATTTTAATAATACTTTGCTTTAAGGTAGTGCCACGAACTATCGAATCATCAATAACTACGAGAGTATCACTTCCACTTTTTACTGTTCCGTATGTAACATCGTAAACATGCCCGACAAGGTCTTCCCTTTGATTATCCTGAGTGATAAAAGTCCGTAGTTTTATGTCTTTTACAGCAATCTCTTCTCTTCTGGGTGTTATTGACAAAATCTCTTCCAGTTTTTCTTTGGTAATATTATTTCCTAATTGAAGTATTTTATCCACTTTTACTTTTTTATAAAAAGCAGTAAGTCCTTCCATCATACCATTAAAAGCTACTGTAGCAGTATTTGGAATATACGAAAAAATAGTATCCTTAAGATTATAATCAATTAATTTAAGAATCTCAGGAACTAAAAAGCTCCCAAGTTTTTTTCTTTCAATATAAATATCTTTATCAGTACCTCTCGAAAAATATATTCTTTCGAATGAGCAAGATTTAGGCTCTTTTGCCGGCTTAAAAGAATATTCTCCGGTATTGCCGTTCTTTTTAATTATTAATGCGTGTCCGGGTTTTATTTCATTTATTGATTCAATTGGAACATTAAATGCTGTTTGAATAACCGGACGTTCGGAAGCAACTACAACAACTTCATCGTCTTTATAATAAAATGCAGGACGAATACCCGAAGTATCGCGCATCACAAAAGCATCACCGTGTCCAATCAAACCTGCAATTACATATCCGCCATCCCAATAGACAGAGGATTTTTCCAGTATTCTTCTCACATCAAGTTCGTCAGCAATTTTATAAGAAATGTCACGCTTTACACATCCTTCGTTTTTATATTTTTGATATATTCTCTCATTTTCTCCGTCAAGGAAATGACCAATATTTTCTAGGATCGTAACCGTATCAGACGTTTCTACCGGATACTGACCATATTCTACTAGTTTATTGAAAAGCTCATCAACATTTGTAAGATTAAAATTTCCTGCAATGACAAGATTTTTTGTCATCCAGTTATTTTTCCTTATAAGGGGATGAAGATTTAAAATATCATTTTTCCCGAATGTGCCATATCTTAAATGACCGAGGAACAACTCCCCGCTAAAATCAACATTTTGCTTTAACCAATCAGTATCTCGTAATCTTTCAGGGTTTTTCTCGCTTATTTTATTAATGTTATTATAAATCTGATTGAAAATATCTATGATTGGTTTTGGTGAGTTAGATCTTTTTCTGCAAATATATTTATTACCCGGCTGAAGATCAAATTTTATTCCGGCTAATCCGGCACCATCCTGACCTCTGTTATGTTGTTTTTGCATCAAAAGGTGCATTTTTTTTAGACCGTAAAAAGATGTACCATACTTTGCAAGGTAATACTCAAGTGGTTTTAACAGGCGAACTAATGCAATCCCGCACTCATGTTTTATCTGGTCACTCATCAGAAATAGATTTGAATTGTTAATCTGCAAAATTAAGAG
>CAYOKJ010000358.1:0-1876 GCA_964404485.1 uncultured Bacteroidales bacterium
AACAGCAGAACCATTTTTATAATGGATTGATCGAGCAAGACAGTAAAAAGAATCGTCTGGTTTCTGCTTGTTTATGTTATAAATTTCATAATTAAAAATACTGAAAACCAATGAATTTTTTACAAAATAAGACAATCTTTTATTAACAAAATTATGGTGAAATTGGGTTTTTTAGACAGTCTGACGGTTTGCAGCTATGGCACGTGGCCGTTCACTACTCAAATTTATGTTGATTTCCTTTATGTTCAATTTACTAATCATTTGTCTTAATGACCCTAATGCGGCCATGTGATATAGGTGCTGTTATGTTCTGTGTGTTTTTGAGTGATGGCAAATCAATCTGAGTGTTTAGGTTGGCGCGAGGGCTTGGGTAATGTGTGCGACAACGAATTAGTTTCTACTCAATTATTAGTTTTTCTGTTTTGAAATACGTGTCACTACTTACATGTATAAAATATATTCCTTTTGGATAATTGCTTAAGTCAATCTCATCTTTATTTTGTTTTTTACAATACCTTTTCTTGAAAATTATTTGTCCTTTTGAATTGGAAATTTCTAATTTAATATCTTCTTTATTATTGTTTAAGAATTCGAAATTTAAAATACCATTATTTGGATTTGGGTATATATTAAAAATATTATTTACGGAAATATCATTAACGCTTATTTCTATAGTAGATACATAATCCGTTTTAGTTTCTGTATCACTGTCATCAGCATGTGTTACGGTTAATGAAACAGTAAACGATCCTACAGTATTATAGGTATGAGAAGGATTTTGAAGGGTGGAAGTGTTCCCATCACCGAAATCCCATAACCAGTTAGTGGCAATTTGTGTTGATAAATCATTAAAATTTACAGATAATGGCACATTACCATATGTTATATCTGCTTCAAAATCAGCTAATAAAATTTCTAAATAAAGCTCTTGAATTTCTGTATCGCTCAATACTTGGTTGTATATGCGTATATCATCCATTTTTCCTTTAAAAAAACCACCCCAGTTTACATAATAAGGACTGGTGATATCTTCAGAATAAACATCAGTTGGCAAATCCTGGCCCAGCGTTAAATTAATCGGTGTACCGCTAATATCCAGTATTGGCAAATCAGTAACACCATCCCAGTCATGTACCAATACTCCATCGATGTAAAATTTCATGTGTCCGGATCCATAAGATACAGCAAGATGATACCATGTTTCGGCAATAAGGCCATTACTGTTATGATCACGATCATTATAAAGATATTCACCAGGAATATCAGGATTTTCTACTTTAGTTGTAAAGAAAACTTTGTTTTCAGTTTGAAGGTTAACTTTGAAACAATTCCACCTATTCATGGAGATCATATAGTCATTATTATCCTGCTCTTCCATGTAAATCCACCATGACAATGTTATTGTTGCAGGATTAAGATCAGTAGAATAAGGAACTTCAATATTTCCTCCAGCGTCAAAATAATAGGCTTTATCAGCTTCGCCAAAACGGTCTGTTGTTAAAACCGGAGTTCCAGCACCAAAATAAGCATGACCAATTGAAACAATACCATTGTTACCATTTTCTGATTCGTCATCTGCATTACTATTAAAAGGATAATATGCTACTAAAGAACTCTTTAAATTATTTTGTGCAATTTGATTTGATGTAAAACAGAAGACAAGAATAATTAAAAGTAAAATTTGTTTTTTCATGATAAATTAGATTTAAAGGGTTAATAAAGTATTAAAAATAATTGCATTTCTTGTGTGCCAACTCAAACCAAATGTGCAGTAAACAAGTGTTTGCTAGTATGTTTGGGTTTACTGCTCTTTTGGATTTTTGATTGAGTTTCATTATAGTTTTTTTGTACGTTGGTTAAACACATTGAACATAAC
>CAYOKJ010000359.1:0-1873 GCA_964404485.1 uncultured Bacteroidales bacterium
GCGTTTATCCTACCAAATTGGCAGAATAAGAACAATAGGTTATATACACAAGTTATGGGCAAGGCAAAATGAATGAACTAATAATAAAACAGGAATAAACAATTATGGAACAATTTTTAGAGTCCACATTTTGGACAGAACTTTTCAAAAACGGCCAAAACTGGCTAATTAATGAACTGCCGGGATTATTAATTGCGTTAGTGCTATTTTTTTTAGCATTTAAAATAATTGGTTTTTCTCTTAAAAAGTTAGAAAGAACACTTTTAAATCATACTGAAAAGAATAATAAGGTAAACATAGTTGAAGCAGGGAAAAGGATTCATACCCTAACATTTATTATTCATAGTTTAATAAAAATAATTCTGTGGGTAATATTTGTAATGATTATACTGCAAAAATTCGGTATAAATATTGCCCCAATATTGGCAGGTGCTGGTATCATTGGATTGGCTGTTGGCTTTGGAGCACAAGAACTGGTAAGGGATTTTATTTCCGGATTTTTTATCATTCTTGAAAATCATATTCGTTCTGGTGATGTGGCAATAATAAATGGAACAGGTGGATTGGTTGAAAAGATAGAGTTTAGAACTACCACCCTTCGTGATTTTTCCGGAGTTGTACATATTTTTCAAAATGGCAAAATTAGTAACATATCAAATATGACAAAAGAGTGGTCTGCAATGGTATTTGATATTGGTGTTGCATATAAAGAAAATCCACAAGTGGTGATGGATTTAATGAAACAAGTTGGAGACGAACTATATAATGATCCGGAATTTAAGGATAAAATTATTGAACCAATGGAGATATTTGGCTTAGACAAGTTTGCGGATAGTGCAATTATTATTAAAGCCCGTTTAAAAACTAAACCAATTCAACAATGGGCAGTAGGTCGAGAATACAGAAAACGCCTAAAATATGCTTTCGACCAGCATAATATCGAAATACCATTTCCACATACAACTGTTTATTGGGGTGATAGAATAAATCCTTTAAAGTTAGACGTCAATAATCAAATGTTAGATAAATTAAAATAACTACCATACCTTTTCACAATTGATTTAAAGGTGCTTTAAAATGAATAATGCCCAGCCCATAACATCGTGTAAAAACAAGGCGGGGCGAAGTATCTGTATGATAAGTAAACCAAAAAATATAAACCAACTACGGTCTGACAAGTTTGTCGGGAATACACCCGCCCAATTTTTACACGAGGACCGTTATCTGCCATATTACTCGGCGTGAGGTGAAAAGATGAAAAAAGTGAAGAAGAAACGTTCGATAAAAACCGGCCTACCTCCAGGCACTCCTGTCTATACAGGTAATATAGAAGAAGAGTTAGAAATCTCAATTATAGATTACGATCTCAATAATTATCAGGAAATAAAGGTAAAAGATGTAGAAGAGTGTTTTCCTTTTAAAGACAAACAGACTGTTTCCTGGATAAATATCGTAGGACTTCACAAGGTGGATATAATCGAAAAAATAGGAAAACATTTTAATCTGCATCCACTTGTGATTGAAGACATTTTAAATATTCACCAGCGTCCTAAAATAGAAGATTTTGAAGATCATATATTTATTGTTTTAAAGATGTTAACATACAACAAAAACTCTCATGAAGGTGAATCTGAGCAGGTTAGCATAATTCTTGGAAAGAATTTTGTTCTTACCTTTCAGGAGAGAAAGAGAGATGTTTTTGACCCTGTTAGGAATCGTATCAAAAACAGCAAAAGTTTAATAAGAAAATATGGAGCTGATTATTTAGTTTATGCTTTAATTGACGTTATTGTGGATAATTATTTTATAATACTTGAGGGGATAGGGGAAGTGTTAGAGGAACTTGAAGATAAGGTAGTACTTAATCCGACAT
>CAYOKJ010000360.1:0-1871 GCA_964404485.1 uncultured Bacteroidales bacterium
TCTGAACCTAACAACATGGACATAAAACAATTCTTAGACCAAGACGAAAAAAAGGATCTATTACGGATTCTAACAGCAGGGTCTGTTGATGATGGGAAATCAACACTTATTGGTCGTTTGCTTTTCGACAGTAAATTACTTTATGAAGACCAGCTTACAGCCTTGAAACGCGACAGCAAACGCGAAGGACATGCAGGAGAAGATATCGACTATGCACTTTTGCTTGATGGACTGAAAGCCGAACGCGAGCAAGGTATCACTATTGATGTTGCTTACAGATATTTCTCCACCAACAAACGTAAATTTATCATAGCCGATACTCCCGGGCATGAGCAATATACACGAAATATGGTTACCGGTGCATCTACTGCTAACCTTGCCATTCTTCTTGTTGATGCTTCAAAGGGTGTTATCACTCAAACAAAACGTCATACTTTTTTGGTATCTCTTCTCGGAATCCAACATATTGTAATTGCTATAAATAAAATGGATCTGGTAAATTATTCCAAAGAAATTTATGAAAATATCTGTCAGGATTACCGTGAATTTGTTACCGATCTGAATATTCCGGATATTAATTTTATCCCCATTTCGGCACTTAAAGGTGATAATGTTGTTAATTTATCGGAAAAAACTCCTTGGTATCACGGGAAAGGTATGTTAGAGTTTCTTGAAGATATTCATATTAGCAGCGACAGAAATTTCTCAGATTTTCGTTTTCCTGTTCAGTATGTTAATCGCCCTTCACGGGATTTTCGGGGATTTGCAACATCAATAGCATCGGGTGTAATCCGCAAAGGCGAAACGATAAAAGCCCTTCCTTCAGGTAAAACCTCAAAAGTTAAAGCTATTATTGGCAGCAATGGAGAGCAGGAATATGCTTTTCCTCCTCAATCGGTTACTATTACCCTTGAAGATGAAATAGATATTTCCCGTGGTGAGATGATTGTTCATCCGGATAATATGCCTCATATCGAACGTCATTTTGAGGCAATGTTAGTGTGGATGGATGAAAAACCAATGAATATAAATACTCAGTTTTTTATCAAACATACCACTAATACTACAAAAGTCAGGATTGATAATATTAGATATAAAGTGGATGTTAACACATTAGAAAAATCAGAAATTGATCATTTTGAACTTAATGAAATTGGCAGGGTTGTTCTTACAACCAACAAAACATTATTTTTTGATCCTTATAAGAAAAATCATAATACCGGTTCTTTTGTACTTATCGATCCAATAACAAATAATACCAGTGCTGTTGGAATGATTATCGATAAACTAAGTTCTGATCAGCTTCCGTCAAAAATAACTTTCGACGATTATGAAAAAATACAAAATGGCGAATGCCTGATAAAAGAAGATGAAAGAAAAAATCGTTATAATCAACATGGCGAAACTATTTGGATAACAGGATTACATGGCTCAGGTAAAAATCCACTGGCATTCACTCTCGAAAAACAATTATTTGATATGGGTGCTACTGTCGTTTTACTTGACGGAAGCTCAATTCGATCAGGATTATCAAGAGAGCTGGACTATTCACCTACCGACCGTGCTGAACATTTGCGTCGTGTAGCTCATTTAAATAAAATATTAAATGATCAGGGAATAATTACAATCTGTTCATTTATCTCCCCCGATGCAGATATACGAAATCAAATTGCAGAAATAATTGGTAAAAATCGTTTTCACCTTATTTATATGGATACGAATTTGGAATATTGCAGAAAAAACAAACCCGGCCTTTACGAAAAAGCTGAAGAAGGAAAGTTAAAATACCTTCCGGGAATAGATTTAAATTACGAAATTCCTCAATCTCCTGTTCTTAGTTTAAAACCGGAAAATAGCAATAATAACACAGA
>CAYOKJ010000361.1:0-1847 GCA_964404485.1 uncultured Bacteroidales bacterium
TCCATTCTCGATGGATATAATTTTTGCTTCTTTTTTGTCAATCCAAATTCCAATTTCTTTCATTGTTTTCCTGTTTATTTTTTTTAATTACTGCCAACGTCCGAAATATAATGCGTTTTAATGCTTTATATTTTTTTGTTACCTGCTGGCTATTCATCACTTTTTCCTGTAAATGTTATTGTTGGAACAGTATGATAATCATTTTTTTTCCAAAATCTTAATAAAAAATCAATATCTTTTAATATTTTTTTTCCTTCACCATTATTAAAGAATGGTAAATCTGTTTTACAATTATTAATGCAATACATAGCTAATTCTGTCGATAATTCCTCAGCAAAAAGCAGACGCATAATATGCTCTCTGCTGTCTTGTTTATTAAAATACTTATTTTCAGGCAAGGGGAATGCACTATGTACTGCTAATGCAATTTCAACACCACTTTTTGGATTAAAAAAAACTAATCCTGTTTCGGATACTTTTGAATAATTCTGTGTTTTATTATTGTTAGTGTCAAAAAATCCGTCTTCCCGTGCTCTTTTCTTTGCTTCTTCTCTTTCATTTTTTGTTAAATTCAAGGATAGATTAAAATACTCTGTATATTTTCTGATAAATTCATCAATTTTACCTGATGGCATAAAAGCAATTTGAGAACCATTATTAAATTCTTTAAAAGCATCAAATTGTAATTTTATGGTTTTGTCCACATCTTCTGTTTGATGGTCTAAAAAATTAACAGCCATTCTGCTCTCCATAGAGTTTTTCTCGTCTAATATTAAATCAGGATTAAAATCATTTTGAAAATATATCCCAGAAAACCACCATTCGTCTTTCCATTGAGCTATACCCATAAATAATATTGTATCAATTTCTTGTAAATTTGCGTAATGGTCGAATGATTTTTTAGTTAAATTAAATTTTTTACTTGAAGCAATATGTTCAATGAATATATCATTTTCATCTTGACCTTTGTATAAGAAAAAACCTCTGATTTTTTTAGATATATTTAGAAAGTCTGTGCTTAAAGAATGCTCTTCCCCAATTATTTTAGCAATCCATTCCTTTCCTTTTAAACTTAATAATCGAGTGTAACTTTTGTGTAATTCGGCATCTCTGTTTTCATTTAAATAATGAATTATATTTTCTTTGTCCTTACTATCTTCAATTAGTTTAGCTTCATTATCGTGTAAATCTAAAAGCGTGTCTGGATAAAACAGGTAGGTTTTAAAAAGAATAGTGTCAATTAAGTTACGAGCTACATAAAAATCATTTTCAGTTTTGCCTATTTCATAATACTTTTTTAAAACTTTATTTTCAGGTGCATATTCATATGCTTCATCCAATATTTCCATAATATCAGATGCCATTTCAGAAAAGAAATAATTTCCAGAATTAATAAACTTCTCATTCTGGGCAGTATTAAAAAAATACCAAAATAAAAATCTAATATCCTGTTCGTTTATTTCATCTTCGTAATAATTCTTTGTATCATAGAAAGGTAGCTTTTTATTATAAAACTCTTGATGAAGTTCAACAAAAGAAGTCCAAATATTAGTTTCGGATATTATATCTTCAAAATATGAAGTGATGAAACAAGATAGAATATTAATGTATTCAGTGTCTAGATATTCAGATAGAATACCAAAGTGATTATTTATTAGTTTTTTCTTTATACTATTACTTAATTTTAGGTAGTAACTATCTGTTAAAGTTTGTGTTTCATATGGTTTTAATTCCAACCATTCTTTTATGTATATTATTTCTTCCATTTTATTTATAATCTGTTTTGGGCTCTCGCTTGCAGGTAACGGCGACAGTAAACGTTGACGCTTTTTATCAAATTAATATTT
>CAYOKJ010000362.1:0-1837 GCA_964404485.1 uncultured Bacteroidales bacterium
ATTTACGGATAGTTAGAACTTCTCCGTCAGCATATTTCTCACGCAAGTAATTTAGCAGTTGAAAATGAGTTTCGGTAAGTTCAATATTTAGTTCTTTTGCTAGTTCTGCTGCAATTTCTTTATTCCACTGAGAACTATCTGTCATGTAACCATCTTCTGATAGGTTTACATTAACACCGGCAATTAATTTTGTTTCCATGATTATTATTTTTTAAGTTTATTTTTATTTTATTGAAATAATATTTATTTTATTTTGTGTAAATTTTTTAATACTGTCATCATAAAGCCCATATTTTTTTTCATCTCAGGGCTATTTATTTCTTTTATCATTTTCCAAATAGAATAAGATGGGATATCATTCTTTTGGGTTTCAATGTAAGCTGATGAAAATTTGTCTATTGAATTTATAATCTCAGGTTGAGAGAGTTTTTGGGCTGTTTGTAAAATCAGAACAAGATTGTTTGATACAGCTTCAACATCATTGATACTAACTTTAGTAAGAACATTATCAATTATTTTGCCTGTTCCCGTTAATAGGTCAAAATATCCTTTACGTTCAAATTCATTAAGCTTTTTACTAATATCAATAATTACTTCATTAACAATTGGACCTAACTCTTTACTCAAATCAATTGCAGATTCAAGTGTATCCATCATCATTTTAAAGTTTTGGATATTCCTAAGAAAGGAGATTGCTAAATCACCAAGCTGAGCAGGGTCAATCTCTACTTGTCTTTTATCGAGCTCTTTTACAGTAGAGTCGTAAATATCTTTACCAATTATTGAAACATCTTTAACTAAATCTTCTACAGTTTCTGATTTAAGTCTTTGCTGATTAACATAATCAAGAATTATATCCATTTTATTGTTAAGTGCATCAATTTGATTTTGTAAATTTTTTTCTTCCATAATTGAAAAGTCTTAAATACGTTTTTTACCTGCCATTGTCATATCTGCTTCAATTGGCATTTCTTTACCTTTAATTAGGATATGCCAATAAATCCAGCGGAAAAGAATTTTACCATAATGATTTATTTTAGTATTTTTCAGAAGTCCAAAAGGTCCAATTCCCGGTAAAGGAAAAGTCCCTGGCAAAGGTTCTGTGTTATAATTAAAATCTATCAATGCTCCTTTACCATAACCTGTTTCTATATAACAGTTTGCATGTCCATCGAATTTTGCGGTCATTGGTCTTCCTTCGATATCTGCTAAAAGGTTTTCTTGTAAAATTTCAGCTGCAAAATGAGCTACTGAACCGGCTTTTGAAGTGGGGAGATTTGCAGCATCACCAAGAACAAATATATTAGAAAATTTTTCGCTTTTTAATGTGTGCTTATCAGTATAAACATAATTAAGATCATCACCCAGACCACTTCTTTCGATCATATCAGAGCCTTTATTTACCGGAACTATTGTCAGTAAATCAAAAGGGATTTCTTTTTCATCGTATGAAACAAGAACTTTTTTCTCATTATCAATTTTCTCGAGATAAAAATCAGGAATAATATTAATGTTTTTCTTTTCCAGAAGCTCGCTTAACATTTTTGTTGCAACCGGCTTTGTAAATGCACCCGACATAGGAGTAACATAAGAAATATCTATTTTATCTCTAATGCCTGCCTTTGTGAAAAATGCTTCAGCCAAAAAAGCAAATTCTAATGGGGCAACAGGACATTTATATGGAACTTCTGAAATACAGATAACCAATTTTCCTCCCTTCCAGTCTTTCAATTTTTTCTGTAATTCAACAGCACCATCAATTGTATAAAAATCGAATATATCTTTATACCAGAGATTCCCTTTTAGTCCGGGGGTTTCCTCAGGACTGATTTCAGTT
>CAYOKJ010000363.1:0-1826 GCA_964404485.1 uncultured Bacteroidales bacterium
TAACAGCAGAACCATTTTTATAATGGATTGATCGAGCAAGACAGTAAAAAGAATCACCTGATTTCTGTTTGTTTATGTTATAAATTTCATAATTAAAAATACTGAAAACAATTAATAATCAATAAATAAGACATTAGCTTATTAACAAAATTATGGTGAACAGTGGGGGTTTTAGATAGTCTGACGGTTGGCGGTATGTGTAGTGCGGGAATAAAAGCACGAAACTTTCATCCCGATAGCTATCGGGAGCACGGAGCCAATTCGTTTATTCATAATTTCAAATTTTTCATCAAGTCGTCAAAGACGAATTGGCGGTGTTGCAACAACGAACTGCGGTATAATTACCCGCTGAAACCCGCATTACATATGAGCCTTTGTTACCAAATGTGTTTTATTCTTTCAGTTTTTTAATTATCACTTTATCGTCTGGTAAATATTTTTTATACTTCTTCGGTAAATATTTTGTCAATTGATATTCTGCAACTCCAATTGGTTTATTTGTCGTTCGCAAGGCGTATTCAACTTCTAAAGTGTCTTTCTCTGCACAAAGTAATATTCCAATTGATGGATTTTCATTTTCTGTCTTTTCAGTATTATCCAAAATTTCAAGGTAGAAATTTAATTTTCCAGCATATTCAGGTTTAAATTCTCCAACTTTTAATTCAACTGCGACAAGGTATTGTAACTTACGATGATAAAATAAAAGGTCAATGAAATATTCTTTATTCCCTAATTTTAATTTGAATTGATTTCCAAGGAAAGCGAATCCTGCACCAAATTCCATAATTACATCACGAATTTTCTCAATCATTTTGTTTTCAAGTTCACGCTCTTTTAAACCTTCTTTTAGTCCAAGAAATTCAAGGTTATATTCACTTTTTAAGGCTTCGTCGGCTTGTTCTGAAAGATATTCAGGAAGTGCTGTTTTAAAATTATGGGTTTTATTTTCAGGCAATGCTCTTTTGTATGCTTCTGCCTTTATTTGATTTAACAAAACATTTCTGCTCCATCCATATTCTTTTGTTGCATTCAGGTAGAATTCAGCTTCTTTATCGTTTTTAATTTTTGTAAGTATCAGCAGATTTTGTCCCCAGGGAATTTCTGCGACAAGCTGTCGCAGTTTTTCATTGGTTGAATAACGGGAATAAAACCTTCTCATATCCCAGAGATTTCTTGCCGAATATCCAGTACTCTTTGGAAAATCTTTTTGTAAGTCATTTGAAATTTTTTCAACAACTGATTTCCCCCAACCTTATTCTTTTTGTTTTTCTAAAATTATTTTTCCAATCTTCCAATAAAGTTCAATATGTTCTTTCGTAATGGTTTTTATAACTTGAAATCTTGCAGCTTGGATTTCATGTTTTATTAATTGGAGAGTTCCTTTATAAACTTTACTAATCATCCGATTATTTTAATGGTAAAAACCAAAATTAGTCAATTTTATGATACTTAATTTTCTTTTCTTCAACATGTTTGGTAACATAAGTATAACCGTAATATTCCGTTTATATCTCATTTGTAATAGTGTGTTTTGCTATAATACTGATTAATGAATCTTTTAATATTTCGAAGATAATATTTCATAATTTTCAAATGTACAAAAATATTTTATCATTATAGTCATTTTTAATGCTTTAAGCTTAAAACTTAAAAAAAGATAAGCAAGCTAATTATGAGCATTTTGTTCTTTTAGTCATTTTAGGTTCTTTTAATTTTCCTACTTTTACATATAATGACTTCAGAAATAATAAATACAAAGGATTATAAAATTTTTTCAGTTTATTTTTTTCTAAAATGTTGTTTAATTTTTATGGTACTATCACGAA
>CAYOKJ010000364.1:0-1815 GCA_964404485.1 uncultured Bacteroidales bacterium
AAGTAAAATACTACAAAAAAGACAAAATTGGACTTTGGACAAATTACTATTATGACCAACAAGTAAAAGTTGAATCAAACTACAAAAATGATATTCAAATGAATGAGAAATATCTAACCTTGAACGGTTTGTTATTTTCGGATGAATTTATATTTACGAACAAAGATGAAAATATAAAAGAAGTTCGTAAAATTAAAAATGGATTTAGAAATGGAAAAACAATTTTCATTGATTTAAGCACTGGTAAAACCATAAAAAAGGAACGATATAAAAAGGGAATAAAAAAGTAAAGGTGTTAACAAAGGTTATATTTATGTTACCAGCAAGCGAAACAAACACTCAGAGATGGCTAAAAGAGAAATATCAAATCTTGATTTAAAAATTAAAATTACCAAGGAGTATCTCGAAAACGGTGGGATTAAGAAAATTCCTGACATTGGTCTTTTAAATGACTTAAAGGAAGTCAAAACAGGTCCAGATGGAAAAGTTGATCCAGATACAGTAAGTACCCGTGTAAATGCATTTATGTTGGCATTGTTAGCCTCTCACACGACCCCTCCATTCTTTCAGCCCGAATACATCTCAGAATACAGATCAACTTTACAAAAATCAATTAGTTTTGACCAACAAAACATTGATACAGAAGAAGAATTCGATAAAATTTATAAGGAATTTTCAGTAAAAGGAAACACTATCTTTAGAGGTCAAAGAGAAGCAAAATGGAGACTTTACAGCAAACTTCAAAGACTATGGATTAATGATAAATTATTTCATAAAGATAACTATCAGGGACTAATTGAGAAAATGATTGAAAATGGGAAAAAAGAATATAGTAAACAAATAAAAAAATTACTGCAAGCAAATCATATTGATTCGGAAAATCCCATCTCTATTTTAGGCTATTTACAACATCACGGTTGCCCTACTCCTTTACTTGATTGGACTTACAAATTTCAAAATTCATTGTATTTCGCAATTGATGGACTAACACCAAACCCGCGATCAATCGAAATAGAGGATTATTGTAGTGTTTACTTTATTGAAGAAAAATACGTTGAAGGAGCCAACTTAAGAACTATTATTTCTGAAGGCTTAGACAAGCTTGAAGAACCGGAATTACAAAGACTGATTGATATTTATTCTTATGGTGATGTAAAAAGAAAAAAGGCAATGCAAAAGCATTTTGCAGGAAGAAAGGTATTTGATAGAAGTAGAATAAATGGCTCAGGATTGGTATCTCATATGACTAAAATAGAGCATTTAATAAACTTCCAAATTGCCTATTTTAGTGACAAAGACAAGGATTCAGGAATTTTATTTTCTCTAAATAATAGTGAAAACATTCTTAATCAAGAAGGTGTATTTACTTGGAATTCTGATTCTTCAAAGCCAATTGAAATGGTTGGAGATGAACAATATAAAGAGGAGAAACCAGAAGAAGAAGCTAATGGTTATAGTTTTTGTAATTGCATAAATATTCACAAAAAATTAGAAGGATATATTCGAAATCAACTTGAAGCTGATGGGATTACAAAGGAATTAATTTATCCAACACCTGATATTAGCACTTGGGAAATTTTTGAGAAAAGTAAATCATAGTAATTCAAATATAAACGCCAGCTGGTAACACGCAATATAAAAAATTGGACAGAAAGCAGTAAATATGAACGAATTAACAACAAATAAGCAGAGTAGTAAATTAAAAATTTGGTGCTTCAAAATGCCCAACTTTTCATATTGCCACCGTTAATAAGACAACTAAAAAGAAATAATAATTTTCAAAAAACGTAACATTCATTATAAATATTAAACATA
>CAYOKJ010000365.1:0-1808 GCA_964404485.1 uncultured Bacteroidales bacterium
AAAATCAGCGAAGTTTAAACTCAATGATTATTCACTATTGATAGGGGAAAATAATGCTGGAAAATCAAATGTTTTTAGAGCATTAAGAATTTTTTATGAAGATAATTTAAAATATGATGAAAAAACGGATTTCCCTAAATTCAACACAGATGATGATGAAAGTTGGATAGAAATTGAATATCAAACCAATCCTGATGAACAAGAAACATTAAAAGATGAATATAAGAATACAGACGGCATTCTTAAAGTCAGAAAAATACTAAAAATCCAAAAGACTATATTTAAGCCTCTTGTAAAATCAAATCAGAGTAATATTTTTGCCTATGAAAAAGGTGAATTATCAACAAATTATTTTTATGGTGCAAAAAACATTTCTCAATCAAAACTTGGAAAAGTTATTTTTATTCCAGAAATAAGTAAAGTTGATGATAATCTAAAAATGAGTGGACCTTCACCTTTGCGTGAAATGATAAATTTTGTTGTTAAGAAAGTAATAACTAAAAGTGAAAGTTTTAATAGACTAAACCAGTCATTTGAAAGCTTTAATAGTGAGTTTAAAAGTGAAGCAAAAGATGATTTTTCAATAGACGAACTTGAAAAAGACATAAATAAGGAAATAGAAAGTTGGAATATCAATTTTGGACTTAATATCAATCCAATTAAGCCAACTGATATTGTAAAAAATTTGGTTTCGCATTATGTTCAAGATGGAAATCTTGACAATAAAATCGTATCAATAGATTCTTTTGGACAAGGGTTACAAAGACATCTAATTTACACTTTATTAAAATTATCTACAAAATATGCGGACAATTCAACGAATGATTCAAAGAAAGAATTTAATCCAGATTTTACTTTTATTCTTTTTGAAGAACCAGAAGTGTTTTTACATCCATCACAACAAGAGAAAATAAATATAAATCTTCAAATTTTAAGCAAAGAAAAAAATCAACAAATATTAATCACCTCTCATTCGCCAATTTTTGTTAGTAAAAATATTTCTTTTTTGAGTTCATTAATTAAAGTAAAAAGAGAAAGTTCATCAAAATTATTTCAAATAAAGAATGAAGAAATAGTAACATTATTCGCAGATAATAATAGTTTATTTGAACATTTCAGAACTCTTTTAGATGACCCAAAGATTGAAGAGCTGTTAAAAACAAAAATTAGACATTATTCTCTCGCAAATGAAAGTGATGATATAGAATTAAAATTAGAACAAGAAAAATTCAAATATTCGTTGTGGTTAGATGGCGAAAGAACATCTCTGTTTTTTGCAAAACACGTGATTATATGTGAAGGAGCAAGCGAAAAAGTATTTATTGATTATTTACTGAATAACGAATGGATTGAACTTAAAAATAAAAATATATACATATTAGATTCCCTTGGTAAATTTAATATTCATCGATATATGAATTTGTTTAAATATCTTGGAATTAATCATTCAGTCTTAATGGATAATGATGAAAACGACACACAGGAAATTGTAAATAGTTTTATAGAGTCAAACAAAAATGAATACACTAATAAAATTGTATTATTCGATAAAGATTTAGAAGCGTTCTTGGGAATTGATACACCAAAACGAAAGGATTTGAAACCTTTGAACATTATGTATCAATATAATAAAAATAATATTACATTAGATAAAATTTATAAATTAAAAGAAAAACTAATTAATTTGATAGAATAATATTATTTAAGCAACAAATCAAATTTATATCCACATCAAAAATTAATTACTCATGAAACTAAATTTAATTCTGATTTTACTCTAAAATCTTAATTTCTGAAGTAATAGGCAT
>CAYOKJ010000366.1:0-1801 GCA_964404485.1 uncultured Bacteroidales bacterium
AACTTGTTGCATTACTTTTTCCAACTTCATCAATAAAAAACCTTACTTCTGTAATACTTCCATCATTATCAGTTGCATCAACAGAAATTGTTACTGTTTCTCCTATTGTTATTTCCTGGCCATTAGTTGGGGATATAATTGAACAAGTTGGGGATTTGTTTTCTTCTTCTTTTTTACATCCATACTGGACTATGAAAAAGCTTAACATTGCTAATGAAGAAAATGTAAGAAGTAATGTTTTTGTTTTCATGATGATATTTTTTGTTATCAGTTAGATGAGTGAAATTTATAAAATATTTATGTTTGTTTACAATTTTTTTTGAAAGAATCTCAAAGTGCCACATTTCTGTATGAATACTCCCTTTTTCTGTATGAATGAAATTCAGGCTTGTTGGATTTTTCTATTTTACCGGCTGAAATTGTGTTAAAAATGTTCATTTTCTATTTTTTATAGTTACAAACTGTCAGGTTTTGCAAAGTTAATTTGTTTAGTAAAGTCTGTAATTCCATTTTTTCTTTTTTAGTGTGTTGGCTAAGATTTAAACTCTTTTGGATTTTTTTGAGTTGGCAATGTGTGTAGGCAAAAAATCCAAATGGGTTTATATGTGCGTTAGGCTTTCGACTTGTTGCTAACGGTCTAGTATATGCGGCGTGATCAGATTTTGCTGGGCATGACCGTCATATACATTGTTAGTTTCCGTTTTTATTTATTTTTCTATTTTCAATTGTCTCTTTAACGAAGACTTTTATTTCCTTTAGGATTTCTATCTTTTCGACAGAAGTTGTAAATTCAATTGATTCGTGAAAATGTAATTTATTCCTAAATACAGTCAGTTCTTTGATAAATTTTAGAATTTTTATATTAAATTGATAATTGCTTAGATACTTCTCTGAACCAATTAATTCCTTCATTCCAATTGTCGTTTCCTTAATACCACGATGAAAAATTTCTTTTTTATCTGCATTGACTTCAAATGCTTCAATTGCATTTATATCTTTCATCAAGATTGGTTCTCTAAATTGCTTTTTGGCAATCTCTTTAAATTCTGGAATATCTTTTTTGATTATATGAACACAAAATCCTCTAATAATTAATTCTGCTTTCATGTAATTTTCAAAAAATATTAGAATGTTTATCGTATCAGTCAAATAAGAAAAAAAGAACTCGTTTAATTCTTTGGTATTTGGAGGAATCTCTTGTCTGTCCGATTTATTTGTTAGGTTTTCAAGTAATTCTAAATCTTTTATGATTTTCGCTCTATGGAACACTTCTGCTCCAAACACTATTAAAGAAGCTGCGGTTTGGTTAATCTCTTCTTTGGTCGAGTAAATCCACAAATTTGGTTTCATGTTATTCTATTTGGATTATATGAATATCTATTTGAACACTTTTATTATTTAACAAGTACCTTTCTTTGCTCAATAGGTTTTTCTTTTTTCTTAATGGAAGCCAACATAAATATAACCGTAATATTCCGTTTAAATCTCATTTGTAATAGTGTGTTTTGCTATAATACTGATTAATGAATCTTTTAATATTTCGAAGATAATATTTCATAATTTTCAAATGTACAAAAATATTTTATCATTATAGTCATTTTTAATGCTTTAAGCTTAAAACTTAAAAAAAGCTAAGCAAGCTAAATATGAGTATTTTGTTATTTTAGTAATTTTAGGTTCTTTTAATTTTCCTACTTTTGCATATAATGACTTCAGAAATAATAAATACAAAGGATTATAAAAAAATTTCAGTTTATTTTTTTCTAAAATGTTGTTTAATTTTTATGGTACTATCACGAAT
>CAYOKJ010000367.1:0-1795 GCA_964404485.1 uncultured Bacteroidales bacterium
GAAAATATTTCCGGGAAATATATCGAAGATTTCAAAGGTGTTCCAAACTCTACGGCATTTAGGGTTATTGATGTGTGAGTTGGATGCTGGATACAAGATATAGGATGATAACATATCAATTTAACCACGCCTGAATAGCGTTGACCGTCTATGATTTAAAATCATAATCTTTACATTTTAGACTTTATGATATTGAAAAGTCCTGCTTTTAACTCGTAATTGATATAATGGTAAATTTTCTGTTTTAATGCATCTTCAAGAGGAATATTGAAATTCCTAAAAACTGTATTTTGCAATTCAACTAAATATGAGTTTTTATTCATTATTTTCTTCTTTTCAAATCTTTATTTATCATGTCTCAAAGAAATGTTTGTAACTCGTATATTTTTTCACCGCTTGTGCATAACGATTTGCGGTATGAAACGTTGCGTATTTCGAAGTGCAAACCTATCCCCCCGTGAATCCATTGATTAAATGTTATATTGTTCAATTTTAACACTATCCGCGCAATGTTTTATGACCGCATGTTACCGCCAGTTTATTATTCGATTTTATCAAGATTCTTATAAAAATCATCGATAAACTAAACACAAATTCAACTTCATTAATATTGTCTAAGTTATCATCGTGTTTTATTTTATCATTTTGAAATTTTAAATAGTAATCAAGTACCTTTTGAAACATATTTCTAATTTCTGTTCCAATTCCATGTTCCTTTTGATAGTTGCCTATTTCTGATAATTGATTCTCCAAACTTTTATTGTTACCTAATATCTCTCTCAAAAGTAATTCTAATGTTAACCTTAAATTATCTAAGGAATCCCGATAGTCTTTTCCTTCTCTGTAGAGAAAAGTTGCTCTTTCAAATCTTTTTTTGACCTTAGGGAAATCTTGTATCCAATAATTACATTCTGAGATTAAATCCTCGTGTAATAATTTGTCAGGTTTGGATATTATAGAATCAAGATAGTAGTCAAACTGCTCTGTACTTTCAAAAATGAATGGTGATTTAATATACTTCTGGATTTCATCAATTATATCAAGTTCTTGATTTTTCCAGTCCTTATATATTTTAAGATTTTGAGAAGGAATAATAATCTCTGGTTGATTTTGAATTTTACTCTCAATCTTGCATATTAATAATTCCGTAAACATCTTACGTCTAAAGAAAAAAATCTCTCTTGACAATCTTGCTGATAATCCTTTTAAATCAAATTCTTGTTGGTAAAAGTAGGCTGGCACTGCGAATTGTTGAATATCAAGATTATATTTAGAACAAAAGCTATCTATATCTTCAATGGATTTAAATAAATCAGAATTAGCTTTTAACAATTGATTTTTAATGGCAGGAGGATTAAGTGTAATCATAAATCTTTTTTTGTCAGCTTCAGTTATAAGCATTTCCCAAACTAATCCACTCCACTGATCAGTCAAGAAGTTTGCAGCAAAAGCGATTTCTCCTAAGTTGTAATCAATGATATTTACAAGATAATCTCCGCTGTATAATCTATTTTCAATCCCAAACTCTTTATCAACCGTATCTGACTTTTTAATCAATTTACTTTTAATCTCGCGTGGCTCAATTTTAACATGCTCACGAAATACAGTAATCCCGATAACTGAATGCAGAACCTTGTCATTCTGCTTTACCTCAATTTGATTAGTCATTACACGAATTGTAAGACTCTCATTATTAATCCCGATATTTTGGTTACTATTGTTCATCTAATTGGCTGTAAAATAAGTATAAACGGAATATTCCGTTTATATCTTATATATTTATAATAGTATGTTT
>CAYOKJ010000368.1:0-1794 GCA_964404485.1 uncultured Bacteroidales bacterium
AAAATGAATGACTTTTGTATTTTCTTGTCTGAAATTATTTCTTGATTGTTTTGTGTTTGTTAGGCAGATTTCAGCTTTCATCATATCATCAACATCCATTGTAAAGTATATTACAAAGTTTTTATGAAGTTTATTAAACATACGATTTGTAAAGGATTGTTTTTTGTCTAGATCGTTTGCAAATTCCCAAGTATGTTCACGGGATTTTGCATATACAGTAGTGTTTTTGATTTCTTCATATTCAATAAAGATAAAATCATTAGGATTATAACTGAAAATATTAAGTGCAAAATCGAAGATTTTCGAAATTGAATTTTCAATATTCCAGCTTAAATATCGACTGTTTTTACTGATGTATGTTTTGAAAATCATAATAAATCGTTTAAGTTTTGCTTAAATATTGTTTTTGATAAAAAATAAATTTAAAATCAGATCACAATATTAATAAGGAAAAACAAGCGAGTCAATGTTTTTATATGATTTAATAACAGTAGTTTAAGTACTTAAGTTGCTTAATTAAGCAAGCTTAATTGGCATGCTTAAGTTACTTAAAAAAATAAATATTTTACTAAAGTTATTGACATTCCTGCTTAAATGTTGTATTTTTGCTTAAGTTATTTTTATACAAATTTCAATTTCATTTATAATGTCAACAAACTTTTCATTTATCGGTAATAATTTCGAGAATATTCTGAGAGATTCAGGTATTATGCTCCCCGGTATCGAAAAGATTGTTGCAATTTATTTTAATGAAGAATTAGGAAATCCAATTGCAAAATATGTTTTGCGTGAAGAACCAAACGAATTGTTTAATTTTTCTATAAAAGATGATTACCATGAAATTCAGAATCTTCGTTCTGAAACACTAAATTATAATTGGTATAAAAAAGGTGAACTTCCTTTCGAAACAGAAAATTTATCATCTGAAATAAATCTTCTTAATGAAGTGGAAAATGTTGTTTTGCTGCTTAGATTTAAAAACGAATTTGATGAAAAATATGATTTGCTTTATGTCTTTTTCAATTCGAATATGAGTAACTTTGGTGTTAGTCGCTCCAATAAGGATTTAACAACCGAAAACAAGGAAATTATTGGCTTTCTGCTCTATAATAATTTTAATTCCATAATTATTACAAACAAAAAAAATAAATCAATTTTAAAGTCGATGAATGAAAACACCAGATCATTGATCAGGCAATCATCAATTTTAAAAAATGAACTTTCACAAACACGAACAAATTATGGCGAAAGTCTTGTAAACCTGTCAATTCAGTATTTGAAAGATTTATCTGGAGATTTAAATAAGTCATATAAATTTGCAAAAGATGCACTCGAAAAAATTAGCCGGTTTAAAGGAAATATTAACAATTTAAAACTAATAATAGAAAAATCAATTACATATATTAATAATATTTCTTTTGATACTAATGAGTTTGAGATAATTATTCATGATTCACATATTAACTTTTACGATTATGAAGTAGAAAGCAAAATTGAAAAAACTGACAATAATTCTGAAGAGATTTATGCTAAGACAGTTTTATTACTGAATAAATATGAGAGAGCTGCAAAAAAGGTTTTAAGCAACGGAGATAGTATGACAAGTATAAATGTTGGGACAGCTTGTCCGGTTCCAATCACCGCACCGGCAATAAGTGATTCACTGAAAAAACATAAAGATCAAATCAATTATCTTTTTGATAAATACCCTGATAAATGGGAAGTTATTCGAAGGGGATTTCGCCCAGTAAAAAATTTATTTTTGGGTTGGAAGGAGAAAAAGGACAAAATTGC
>CAYOKJ010000369.1:0-1785 GCA_964404485.1 uncultured Bacteroidales bacterium
CACGAACACGCTCCTACTTAAATACTCAAATGCTTTACAATTTTATAATAAAAATTTATTAGAATATAATAAAATAAATTTCTATAATATTTTTGTAAAAATATCATTCCAATTTAGAAATATTTTTATATTTTTGTAACCAATGTATAAGCTTATGTAATATGGTTATGAAAAATTATTATACTCTTTCTGAAGCATCAGAAATTTTAGGCAAAAGTAAAGAAACTCTTAGAAGATGGGATAGAGAAGAAAAACTAATAGCAATTAGAGAACCTATAAGCAATTATAGGATTTATAAAAAAGATCAACTAAATCTTTTTTCAAATATTATTTCTAATAATTTAGATGATATTACCGACAATTCTGTCTCACCTAATGCTGATTATAATATTATAGAATTATTTGCAGGAGCAGGTGGATTAGCAATAGGTATGGAAAAAGCTGGATTAAAATGTATTGCACTAAATGAAATTGATAAATGGGCATGCAAAACTCTAAGAAATAACAGACCAAACTGGAATGTACTCGAAGGTGATATTAAATCATTTAATTTTACTAAATACAAAAACATTGTAGAAGTTGTAACAGGAGGTTTCCCTTGCCAATCATTTAGCTATGCCGGCAAAAGATTGGGTTTTAATGATGCCAGAGGAACACTTTTTTACGAATTTACCAGAGTTGTAAAAGAAGTTAATCCTCCAATTTGTATTGGTGAAAATGTAAAAGGATTACTTTCTCATGATAATGGCAAAACACTAAAAGGGATGATTTCAATTCTTGATGAAATAGGTTATAAAGTTGCTCCAATAAAAGTTTTAAAAGCAATAAATTACAAAGTCCCTCAAAAACGTGAAAGATTAATATTAGTTGGGATTAGAAAAGATATTAATATTGAATTTAATTATCCAAAACCTCACAATAAAATTTATACTTTATCTGAAGTTTTAAAGAAAGGCCCTTTTTATAATTCTGATGTTCCAAAATCAAAAGGTTCAGAATATCCTGAACATAAAAAAAAGGTTTTAGATTTGATTCCTCCAAAAGGTTATTGGCGAAATTTACCTCTTGATATTCAAAAAGATTATATGGGCAAAAGTTTTTATTTGGATGGTGGTAAAACTGGTATGGCAAGAAGAATTGGCTGGGATGAACCGTGTTTAACATTAACTTGCAGTCCGGCTCAAAAACAAACCGAAAGATGCCATCCTGACGAAACAAGACCTTTTACAGTTAGAGAATATGCAAGAATTCAGACCTTTCCTGACAACTGGGAATTTGCAGGTTCTATATCACAACAATATAAGCAAATTGGTAATGCCGTACCTTGTAATTTAGCACAAGAGTTAGCTTATTCAATTGTTGGTTTTTTAAATAAATATCATGAAAGTTTATCTTCAATTTCTTTTGATAAAACCAAAATTGTTTCTTCTAATACTTTTGTTCCGTCAAATTCAACAGCAACTTTACCAAAAACATTAATAAGATCAAAGTAAAAGTGTTTATTTCCTGTAAGTTTATACCAAAAGTCTTTTCCTATTATTACAGGATATTTTTCACTGATTTTTTTATAATGAGAACTTAATTCAGACTTTTCTCCATATAACACACCTACTACCATATCGTTTATACCAATAGACAAATTATTTGTTCTAGCCAAATTAATCGTGCTTTGAAAATGATTAAAAATTGTTTCTACATCATCAGAATTAATAGTATTTGGACCAGATTTTAATTGACAATATTTTCTTCTCCCATCAATAGCATCAATAAATTCAATATCTATAC
>CAYOKJ010000370.1:0-1775 GCA_964404485.1 uncultured Bacteroidales bacterium
TACAGTTTTTGTTTTTCTTTAAGCAAAAGTAAATAAAGAATTAATGAGTGAGTGAAGTTTGCTTAGATTTTATTTATAATTTCAATAAAAAACTTATGAATAATTTCAATTCAAAATCAAAACTGATTAAACATAAAACAATTTTGATTTTATTTAAAAAAACAATTTGTTTTCAGTTATTTTAGGATATTATTATTAAGTTTGTAATCCATTTTTTAAAAACAAAAAAACATTATAAATATGAATAACAATATAGAAATGAATCCGAACCCTTTGGTTCAATATTTAAATAAACCTGCTAATGAATTTACTAAAGCAGATCTTATAAAATACATTGAAGACAATAATATTGAAATGGTAAATTTCAGGTATGTTGGATGGGATTTAAGATTAAAAACACTTAACTTTATTATTAATGATAAAGAACATCTCGATTCTATTCTTACTGCAGGAGAAAGAGTTGACGGTTCAAGTTTATTCTCTTTTATTGAAGCCGGTTCAAGCGATTTATATGTAATTCCAAGATATAAAACAGCTTTTTTAAATCCTTTCACCGAAATCCCTACTCTCGATATTTTATGTTCTTATTATACAAAAGAAGGAGAACCATTGGAAAGTTCGCCTGAATATATTTTAAAGAAATCTCATACTGTTTTAAAGGAACGAACAGGTATGTCTTTTGAAGTTATGGGTGAATTAGAATATTATATTATTAGCGAGAAAGATGATT
The DNA here is from genome assembly GCA_964404485.1 of uncultured Bacteroidales bacterium. Lineage (GTDB taxonomy): Bacteria > Bacteroidota > Bacteroidia > Bacteroidales > JAIORY01 > JAIORY01. The sequence goes on from CAYOKJ010000370.1 coordinate 731, forward strand.
TATTTCAGGCTGATGATCAAAAAGGATATCACGAATCATCACCGTTTTCGAAATGGGGAGATTTTAGAGCCGATGTAATGAGGGCAATAGTCCAATGCGGTGGAAAAATAAAATATGGCCATTCTGAAGTTGGAAATTTTAGTGTTGGAAATATTGAGTATGAGCAAAACGAAATTGAATTTCTTCCTGTAAATCTCGAAGATGCTGCCGATCAATTAGTAATTGCAAAATGGATTATTCGTACCATGGCTCATCAGTATGGAGTATCAATGAGCTTTGCTCCGAAGATAACAGTTGGTAAAGCCGGTAGCGGATTACATATTCACACCAGGCTAATGAAAGATGGTAAAAATATGATGATTGAAGATGGAAAACTCAGCGATATTGCTAAAAGAGCAATTGCCGGTTATCTTGATCTTGCTCCATCATTAACAGCTTTCGGAAATACAAATCCTACTTCATATTTCCGCCTTGTACCTCATCAGGAAGCACCAACAAATATTTGCTGGGGCGATCGTAATCGTTCTGTTTTAGTACGAGTTCCTCTTGGCTGGTCTGGTAAAAAAGATATGTCGGGTCAAGCAAATCCATTGGAAATAAGTAAAGCGAGAGATTTTTCTGTCAAACAAACTGTTGAGTTTCGTTGCCCTGATGGTTCTGCCGATATTCATTTATTGCTTGCAGGTTTAGCTGTTGCAGCTCTTCATGGCTTAGAAATGGAAAATGCTCTTGAGTATTCTGAGAAAACTTACGTAGATGTTGATATTTTTGATGATAAAAATAAAGAAAAACTTAAGGAACTTTCGCAATTACCGACTTCTTGTTTCGAGTCATCAGATTCGCTGAAAAAACAAATAGATATTTATCAGAAATACGGAGTGTTTACTAAAGATATTCTTGAATGGATTAGTGAGTTCTTAAAGAAATTCAATGATGAAAATCTTCGTAAGGAAATTATTGGTAATGATGAAAAAATGATGCAACTTGTTCTTAAATATTTCCATTGCGGATAATTAGTAAAACAATGAAAGAATGCGTAAATGAT
>CAYOKJ010000371.1:0-1760 GCA_964404485.1 uncultured Bacteroidales bacterium
TCTCTAACTCCCCTCTCTTTTGGAGAGGGGTTGGGGGTGAGGTTAAAACCTTATTCCAACACCTGCCGTCCATCCTATCTTCTTAAAATTAATAGTCATAATTCCTCCGCTTATCAAAAACTTATTAAAACTATACATTACTCCTGCATCTACTTCTATTCCTGTTATGCTTTGGTCGCTGTATTTTACTAGAGATTGTCCTGTTTTGCTGTTATTTTCGTAAGAAAAATCATCAATTTCCATTAAATATTCTTCTTTACCATAACCGGCTCCTGCGTATAAAAATATATTCCATGCAGGCTGATAGGTTATTCCGGCACAAACCGATAGAGCTGAATAATGTTCATTCTCTGTAAATTCGTAATATCCGGATTTATCGTAATCGGTAATAACTTCATCACCTTTGTTAAAAGTATATTGAAAATTATCCATAGGTGAAAGGTTTGCTCTACCTTCGATATACCAGCCAATCTTACCTATTGTCCCTATTCTTAAACCAAAGGGTGTCATATCATTTGCAATATAACTCACAAAAAACGATCTTTTTATTTCTTTAACAATTATTGTAGCTCTTACATCAAATTTTATTTCTTCATCTGTAAAAGGTCTTTCTTTTAAAGCATCCCAAATTATTTGATGCTTGCCGTTTTTTATCCCATCTCCAACATCACCCTGTACCTCATACATAGGATCATAACTTTTACCATTATCAAAACTTACGAGAAGATAAACATGAAAACTTTCGTTAAACTTTGCTCCGTTGATGGAGTAATCAATTATTATTTTATCGCCGGAAACGTGAGCATTCACATCACTAATTTTTTGAGCATAAATATTTATGCTAAATAAAAGGATTGATAGGAATAGAAATAAAATTGATTTTTTCATTTTGTATATTTTATCATTTAATCATTCATTTTAAAACCCAAAACTAATACTCTCCAAGCACCACATTTTCATTTCCATAAAACTGAGGTGTTTGTCGTCCGTGAATTTTAGTTGACATTTCAATAACATTATTCTTTATATAATTTTGTAACTCACCTGTTGTGATTTTGTTATCGTTATTTTTATCTGCTTTACCTTGCAGTCCGGCACACAGGAAATAAGTAAACAAGCCTGTTTCAGAAGGATCGAAACATAAGGAGGTTTCATTATATCCTGATGAAGAAAAAACCGTAAAATCGGGATTGTTTTCCCATGGTTTCAAAACCTTAGGTTTAATTACAACTCCTTTCATAGCAATAAGATTTTGAGTTTCATAAGTATCACTGCTACGAGAAACTCCACTAAAACAAGCATCCATAAATAATGTAACACTCTTGGCTTTGAGTCCGTCAAGATTTTTATAAAATTGATTCAAATTATAACCATTCTTCGAAAGAGATTCAATTCTTCCATCATTAGGAAAAAGATAAACCTCCGAACCTGTTTTGGAAGGCATACCGTGCCCGGAGTAAAAAACAAATAATTCGGTTTTACCTTTAATGATGGCTTTTTGTAATTCACCATATTCAGGATTAAAAATATTATCAAAGAAGAACCCGGATACTTCATTATTTTTATAAATAATAACTTCAGAAATACCAAGCACATTTTTAAAATAATTTTTAATTATTTCAGCATCATTTACAGCGTAAGGAGCTGGAGCAAAATGTTCGTAATTTTCAACCCCAATAACTACTGCAATTGCATTAGGTCTATGAGTTTTTGAGGGTGGCACTTGTCTAACATCAATTACATTTTCAACGTTTGTAGTT
>CAYOKJ010000372.1:0-1748 GCA_964404485.1 uncultured Bacteroidales bacterium
CCAAACTATTAGAAATATTTAGATATAAACGGAATATTACGGTTATATTTATGTTGGGCACAATTTAAACAAACTCTGAGTTATGATGAGAACCTGTATTATTTGTAGAAAAGATAAAGACGAAACTGAATTTAATGATGAACATGTTATTCCCGATTCTATAGATGGATATTATCATATATTTTCGGTATGCACTACATGTAATTCTTTCATTGGTTCGAAAATAGATAATAAATTAACGAATCACCAGTTTGTTAAATTCCAAAGACATACATTAAAAATTAAAGGTAAATCAGGAACTATTCCCAATCCTTTTGATGGGACTCACACTCTAAAAGAAGATGAAAATCAAAAACTTAGACTTGAACTAGATGCAGAAGGTAAATTTGAAATTAAACTATTGCCAAATGTACCAAAACAAATCACTGATAATTTTCAAATTATCATAGACCAAAAGGATGAAAATAAAACGGATGAAATTATAAACAAGTTCTTGACACGTAATGGCATATCAAAAGACAAAGTACGTATTGATAAGAAATACTCTTCGAAAGAGAGACCTTGGGTTCATGCATCTATGCAAATTGATATTAAGGACTTTAAAATGGGATTATTGAAAATTGCTTATGAATTTGCAGTTGATTCAATTCCTAAATATTTCAATGATTCTAATGCAATTACTATTTCTAAGATTCTTAAAAATGCAGATTTTGAAAAATTGTATGACAATATTGCATTTATTGGAGATGGCTTAAATAAAGAAATTCTCAAACCTTTTTCACATCTAATCGATTTTGAGAATAACAATCACTATTTAATACTTTTTGATTCCGATGATATTGGATTGATAGGATTCGTAAACCTGTTTAATGTGTTTAATATTGGTATTAGGCTTTCAGATAAAAGCGGATTTATTCAGGAATCAATGATTGTTGGGAAAAATGACCTTGAAAAGAAAAACTTTAAAAAGTACACTCTTAACCAAATCGTTTCCCACACATATTCCCCAATAGAATATAGGTTTCAGTATTTTATCCCTAGTGATAAAGTATTATTACAAGAGTTCATTCAGAATGATAAGGCAGAAGATTTTGGATTCTATAAGATAGGTGAAGAAATTCCATTTTTCAAAAGAAATGGTGAAGTAGTATATTCGAACATTGAACTCAAATTAAATCAAGAACAGCTAACTAAGATACCTTTTGGTGATACCATTAATGAATTAATCACCCAAATTAATCTTGATGAAGAGTTGTACATAAAACTTTTGCCAATTAATAAATTATACCGAGTAGTGTCTGTGAGAATCGAACAATATAGAAAACGAAAAATATAAAAACTGTGCCCAACACGCAATATAGCAAAAAGCGGTAAAGTGCTTAATTGGAGCGGTTTTAGCCCGTTTCAACTTCATTTCGGTTTGATAGTGAATCACTTGCAATCCGCTTCATGCCATATTGCCACCGTTAATAAGACAACTAAAAAAAAGAATAATTTTCAAAAAACGTAACATTCATTATAAATTTTAAACATAGAATTTTACGAAAACCATATTAATACCTTTAAACATAAATTTCTATAAAATTTAAAAAAAATAAAATTGGATAAACAAGATATCTAGTTATTTTTTTTATATTTGAAAAACTAAAATTATAACATATATTTTTTAAATAGCAATAGCATATTAAACAAAATTTTAACAAACTAAACTATTAGAGATATTTAGATATAAACGGAATATTACGGTT
>CAYOKJ010000373.1:0-1744 GCA_964404485.1 uncultured Bacteroidales bacterium
TTCAGGAAGTGAGGAATGGATCAAAATTGCAAAAGAAAATAAAATTTCATGGTGGGTCACTTCTGCACTTGAGTCAAATATTGGATTAAACGCAATTGCACAATGGACGTTTACACTTAATAATCCGGCTTTTCAGGGCTTAGGAACGGGTGGGCTTTTTATTAACAATTTTGATTCTCCACTTTATTTACAAGGTCAGAATTTATTTTATGCACCAGAGAAAAGTTGGAATTTGAAAGAATTATTAAATAAGCAATCTTAATTAAAAAAAATATTAGCCGCGAATAAACGAATATTTATTTTTATTAGAAACTTTCTTAACCTATTAGATGGAAAAAAATGAAAAAAAAACAAATAATTCTTTTAATTATCCTAATATTTATTACTTATAACGGATATTCTCAAACCAATAATGAAAATATTACAATTGTAGGATATGTTACCGATAATCATGGTAATATTTTAGAAGGAGTCAATATAATTGATAATACTCGAAAGCATGGCTGCACAACAAATAACAAAGGTTATTTTGAATTTATTCATAAAAGCAAACCTGATAAATTAATATTTTCTCATATCGGATATGATTCAAAAACTATTTACATTTCTAAGAAGATGATAAATATTAACAAGAATGTTTGTGTTCTAAAGATAGAATTACATTATAAAATTAAATCATTAGATGAAATCAAAATATATGGTAATAAAATTCTGCTTGCATATAATAATAAAGATGCATGGATATTAGATTACGAATTCTATAAAAATAAAATATTATTGCTTATAAAAGAAAATAATACAAAATATCTTCGTCTGGTTAATTTCAATGATAGTGTTTTTTTTAACAAAAAAATTAATAATAAATATACTCAACTTTACAATGATTGTTTTGGCAATATTCATATAATGGCTAAAGATTCAATTTGGCAATTATATGAATATGAAAAAGATGTTGAGTTATTAACCCCAAGTTCAATTAAGAATTTTCAACTAATACTTAAGCCGATTATTCTTTCAACTGAAAATTATTTTTTCATTGAACAGTATTCTGATTTTAATCAAACAGTTGTATATATTAGGATTAATAAAAAAAGTAAAGAGAAAAAAATAATCAATAAATTAACTGATAATGTACAGGTAGATTATAATAGAAGCTATTATAACGGTTATCTCAGACGGCTTAATAAAAGTAATAGAATGGATAGTATTTCAATATTTGATTTACAGAATATAAGAAAAGGTATTAATGAAGATCAATTTTTCAAATTAATATTATGTAAAAAAACCTATAATCCACTGAAACTTATTAATGACAGTATTTTTATTTTTGCTCATAACAATGATAAAATTCAGATATTTGATTTGAATGGGATTTTTATTAGAGAAATGAATATTAATTATCATAAGAATAAATTTTGGGCGGAAGAAATAATAGTAGATGAAGGCAATAGTAGATGTTATGCAAAATTTATCAAAAAGGGTATTGTATCATTAAAAGAAATAGAAATTAATACAGGTAGAATAATTAATACTATAACTTTGGAAAAACATATTTTCCCGCAAAAAATCAAGGCAGATAGCAATTATATATATTATTTGTACAGAAATTATTCAAATGAATCAAAGAAAAAGTATTTATACAAACAAGATAATTAAAACAAAAAAATGTGTGATCTGAAAAAAAGTCTGACGATTAATAGTAAGTTTTTGGAAAAGCAAGAACTTGAAAAGTTTTGTAATTCTG
>CAYOKJ010000374.1:0-1742 GCA_964404485.1 uncultured Bacteroidales bacterium
CACAACATCTTATAAAATAAATTTTTACAATCAAATGCAACCTTTAATAGACAATTAATGTCTGCTATTAAAATTCTCTAGGAGAAAAAAATAAAAAGTTTACATTTGTAAAAAAATAGAAAATAAATAAAATTAATAATTATGAAAAAACTTAATTTATTATTTGCAACACTCATTATGCTGCTTGGATATACAGTAAATGCTCAACAAGTTGAAAGAGATATGGTAATTTTGGAAATCGGTACCGGTACATGGTGTCCGAATTGCCCGGGAGCTGCAATGGGTGCTGACGACCTAATTGCAAATGGCAAAGATGTTGCCGTAATCGAAAATCATAATGGTGATTCTTACGCAAATATATATTCAAATGCCAGAAACAGTTATTATGGTATAACTGGCTATCCTACAGCAGTATTTGATGGACTTTTGAAAGTAATCGGTGGCTATCCCTCAAATAGTATGTACTCTTCATATTTACCAAAATATAATCAACGGAAAGCAATCCTATCATCATTTACAATTAGTGCAACCGGTGAAAGCTCAGGTTTTGTGGATTTTTCTACTGAAATAACTGTTGAGAAAGTAGCCACATCTTCCGCTTCGAACATAAAATTACATGTTGTAATAACCGAATCCGATATTCAGGAATTTTGGTATGGAATGTCAGAGCTTAACTTTGTTGAGAGAGTGATGATTCCTGATCAATATGGTACTGCTATAGATTTTACAAGCAACAATACTCAGATTATTAATCTGGATTTTTCTATAGAAGAAGACTGGGTATATGAAAATTGCGAAATGGTAGTTTTTTTACAGAACAATACAACAAAAGAAATTTTGCAAGGATTTAAAATACCATTATCTGATTTTGGAGCTGCAAACGACTATGATGCTGCAATTCTTGATATTAGAAATATACCCAACGCAAGTTGCTCGGGAACTGTTTCTCCGTCGGTAACTATCAGAAATAATTCTGAAATTGATCTTACTCAGCTTGATATAAATTATTATGTAAATGGAAGTGATGTTTCTACATACGAATGGACAGGAACTTTAGGTTTTCTTGAAACGGTTGATATTGATCTTACACAAATAAACTTCAACGGTCAGGAAAATAATACTGTTACAGCTTACACAACTGATCCTAACGGCAATCCTGATGAATATACAAATAATGACACAATACGTCATGATTTTGAAACAGCTATGATTGTTGAACAAACATTAAACCTTATGCTTCGTCTCGACGATAAGCCTGAAGATATTAGCTGGGAAATAAAAAATTCAAGTGGTGAAACAATTTATTCAGGAGGTTCTTACACTACACCTGGTCAAAATATAAATGAAACATTTGAACTAGACGTTACTGAATGTTATTCATTTGCTATTTATGATGCAGCCGGTGACGGTCTGGAAATACCTGGATTCTTTATGTTATATTACGGAAATAATAATACTATTTTAATTGGCACTACATTTGGTAGCATGTCAAGTACTGAGTTTACTACAGGATATGTTGGAATAGAAGAAGATATTATAGAACAAGAATTTAATGTTTTCCCAAATCCTTTCACTGACAAAACAACTATTTCGTTTTTATTAAACTCAAATCAAAATGTAGTAATTGATGTTTTTAATATGATTGGAGAAAAAGTAAAATCAATCAATAATGGTAATCTAACAGCCGGTTCTCATACAATTGAGCTAGACAGGAGCAAACTTTCAAATGGAATTTATTTTAT
>CAYOKJ010000375.1:0-1729 GCA_964404485.1 uncultured Bacteroidales bacterium
AAAGACGGTTCAGTTTTTTCAGCCGAAATAACTCCATGCAAATATATGCTTGGAAGCAAAGAGATAATTCATGTTGTTATTCGAGACATCACGGAGCGCAAGCGAGCAGAGCAAATTCAAAAAGTTTTATACAATATTTCCAATGCAGTAATTACTACTGATAATCTGGAAAAATTGATTAGTCTAATTCAAAAAGAACTTGGAACAATCATTGACACTTCAAATTTTTATATTGCTCTTTATGATGAAAAAACTGATATATTTTCAATACCTTACCTGGTTGATGAGAAGGAAGAATTAAGTTCTTTTCCGGCGGGCAAATCATGTACTAATTATGTACTAAAAACTCAGAAATCCTTACTTGCCAGCGAGGAGAAAATAAAAGAAATGACAAAATCCGGGGATCTTGAAATGTTAGGTCCACCCTCAAAAATATGGTTAGGTGTTCCCTTAAAAGCTGAGGGAAAAGTTACTGGTGTTATTGCTGTGCAAAGCTATGAAGATGAAAATGCTTTCAGCCAAAAAGATATGGAAATTTTGGAATTTGTATCACACCAGATTAGTATTTCTATTGAAAGGAAGAAAAACGAAGATGAATTGATAGAAGCTCTTAAAAAAGCAACAGAATCTGATAGGTTAAAATCAGCATTTCTCACAAATATGAGTCATGAAATTCGAACACCAATGAATGGAATACTTGGTTTCACTGAGTTATTAAAGGAACCAGGACTTACAGGTGACGATCATCAGGATTACATTGAAATTATTGAAAAAAGTGGAGTTCGTATGCTAAATACAATAAAAGACCTTATGGATATCTCACTGATTGAATCTGAGCAGGTGAAAACGTCCTTATCCACAACAAATATTAACGAACTAATAAACAATCTTTATAGCTTTTTTAAACCTGAGTCTGACCATAAATCTCTAGAGCTTTTAACCAATTATTCTTTAAAAGATAAGGATGCATTAATTAAAACTGATGTTGATAAAGTAAATTCAATTTTGACAAATATTATTAAAAATGCTATTAAATTTACCCATAAAGGTAGTATAGAGATTGGTTGTAAGTTAAAAGGAGAAAGTGAGCAGAGAGTCATTGAATTTTATGTGAAAGACACAGGCATTGGAATTCCAAAAGACCGACAAGCTGCAATATTTGAAAGATTTGTTAAAGCCGATATTGAAGATAGGGCTGTTTATGAAGGTAATGGAATAGGATTGTCTATCTCAAAAGCCTTTGTTGAAATACTTGGTGGCGAAATATGGGTAAATTCTGAAGTAGGAGACCTGCCTGCCGGCAAGGTAGGAGGTTCTGAATTTTATTTTACAATCCCATACATTTCTGATATTGGAGAGGCTGAAACAGATATAGAAGCAAGTTCACATATTGAAAAAGATATTTAACAAAAAAAGTTGAAAATATTAATTGTCGAAGACGATGAAACATCAGAAAAACTCATTTCGCTGGTTGTCCGAGAATTCGCAAACAAAATAATCTGTGTAGAAACTGGAACAGAAGCGGTGGAAGCTTGCCTTAAAAACTCTGATATTGATCTGGTACTCATGGATATGAAAATGCCCAAAATGGATGGCTATAGTGCAACCCGAGAGATTCGTAAATTCAATAAAGATGTTGTCATAATTGCACAAACGGCTTATGCTTTAGAAGGCGACAAGGAAAAAGCAATTGCTGCCGGCTGCGATGATTATATTTCGAAACCTATTA
>CAYOKJ010000376.1:0-1728 GCA_964404485.1 uncultured Bacteroidales bacterium
ACCAAAAAATTACAAAAATAATGGAAGATGTATCATATTTGCAGAAAGATGGTACGGTAAAATTCAATACAACTAATTACAAATATTTGAGTGAAGAAAAAATAACAACAGCAGTGAGACAATCAATGATTAAACACGGCTTAGTAATGTATCCTAAATTGATTCAACAATTAGAATCTTCTAATGAATTTTTGGATGAAATTATTATTACCTATCGACTTGTAAATGTAGAAGACCCGAGTGAATTTATAGACATCCAGTCCAAAGGAAACGGTCAAGATCGTGGTGATAAAAAAACTTACAAGGCACTTACAGGAGCTTTTAAATATTTACAAAGACAGACTTTTATGATACCAACGGGTGATGATCCGGACATTCAAAGCACCGATGAAAATCTTGAAAAAATCGAAAAAGGCACAGTAAAAGGTAACAATCAAAAATTTATGGCAGCAGTAAATAAAATTAAAAAACGAATTCCAATAGAGCTATTTAATATATTATTAAGTGATTTTAAATTGAATAATTTCACCGTAACGAAGTTAATGGACAAAACAAAGCAAGTTGAATTTTACGAAGGATTATTAAAAATCGATAGAGATTTGGATCAAGTAAAACAATGAAAATCTTTATGCAAAAGTCATTAACAGGATTGAAACCAGCGTATGATTCAGATTACGAATTATTTAAAAAGATTACAAATGGTTCAATAATTAAATGTGTTGTTACAAAACCAAGGAATATATTATTCCATCGAAAGTTTTTTGCACTACTAAATCTTGTATTCCTTAATCAAGAAAAATATGAGAATTTAGAAGATTTATTGATTGAAATAAAATTAAAAACTGGCCATTATAAAGAACATATTACAACCAAAGGTATTATGATATATGTACCAAAATCAATCTCATTCGCCAAAATGGACGAATATTCTTTTGATAAATTTTATAGCAAAGTATTAAATATTTTGGGAAAATTAATAAATGTAAATTCTGATGAACTTAGAGAACAAGTCGAAGAATTTCACTAACGGAGGAAATAATGAAAAAAACAATATCAATAAAAGATAAATTGTTAGAAGAATTTCAAACAAGATTAGAAATGAAAACCTCAGACGTAATCCAATGGGGCATAAAGAATTATGCCAACACAGCACAACGTAAAGCCCGCATACTGGCTAACGAAGGAAAGATTAAACGAATGAATAAAGCAAAAAAACTAATGAAATATGGAAGAATTAAAGAAAAAATTTGGGTTGTAGTAAATCAAAAATAGAGGTATATTAATTATGAAAAAAAGAGAAACCAGTAGACAGGTAAAATGGCAAAGAAAACAAAAGGAAGAAGGAAGATGTACGAAGTGCGGACAATATGCTATTCCCAACGAATCGCTCTGCATAAAATGTTGGCTCAAACACACTTATAAACAATGGAAAAATGATAAAAAACCAAGCTTCAACACCAAAACGATTCGTAGCATACAAAAAATGATTAACGATTATTCGTTGAGGATAAATCTGTTAAAAACAAAAAGTCAAGATGGCGAAAATCCATACAAATATATTGATGCAACCCAGCCAGAACAAACAAACGAAATCTTAACTAAAGAAAAATAAAATGAGCGAAAATCAAAAATTAGAAAACAAATCCGGTAATTCATTAAAATTAAACCGTCCGGAGGTAGTTAATGCCAAAGTCTATAAAATTAAAAGCCCGTTCGTAAAATTTAAGA
>CAYOKJ010000377.1:0-1726 GCA_964404485.1 uncultured Bacteroidales bacterium
TGGAAGCACCGTTAAGGCTAGAGTATCTCAGCTTGACGGATAGCTTACTACTAGGAGCGTGGGTCGCCAGTAATCCACGAGGTTGATTATATGGGTTCGATGTCACTCTTTTTCAGATGGTTTGGCTGTTTGCCTTTGAGAAAGCCGGATTGGACGCGCCGATTTTCTTAAGCTACGCTAATTATCGCCTCCATTTTTCCCGATTTCCTTGATCTGGCTATGAACCTGACCGCTTTCATCACGTTATGCACAGCGCAGACAAACCGCCATTGCCCTCGGGCATAATCGTCGCCACGCATGGTTACCCCTCTGAATCCCATGCCTTCCTTTATCTGACCAAACGGCTGCTCCGCTACCCATTTGCGCTTACGATAGACAGCATGTTTCTCAGGCTTTTTCAACCTGGCTCTCATCTCGCCGAGAAGAAGCTGATCTGCTCCTACCACCAGTATTCGCCTATCCTCGCCGGGCTTCAGGCAACGCGCCCTCAGTTTGCAGCCAGCACAGTCTTGACACACATAGCTATACCTGCCGTCTGTCTGGACTGTCTCTCGTCTCAACAGCCGGCCTTCGGGACACCGCCACACGTCCTCTTCTTTGTCGTAACAAAACCGCTTCAGAGAGTAGACCCGATTATCCCTGGATTCCTTCTCTTCCCCCTTCTTTTCCCTGCCTGAGGCTATCAGTAATTCAATACCGTCACCCTCAGTCTTGATGTTCTCGGCGCTGAAATAGCCGCTGTCGGCGCTTATCTGCGTTTGCTTTCCATCTTCGGCGCTGAAACCAAGTTCTTGTCGTAATTCCCGTACCGCCTCCACTATTTGAGGGAGATGCTCAGTATCCGCAGGTTCATTGGTGAGATCAGCAACCATTATTATCCCATGGCTTTCTTCCGTGCAGGCCTGAGCGTTGTAACCGTAGTCAAATTCACCACGCTTCATCAACATCATCCGGGCTTTTCGATCGGCAAAGCTTCTTTGCTCTTTGTCCTTAATCGTAGGCGTCTCTCCGTCACCCAATCCCTGCTCTTTCCGTTTCTCCTGTTCAAGCTCTTGCCTCAAGCTGCGTATCTTGTTTAATCTCTCATCTCTCCGCTGCAACTCATCGGGGAGATTGTAACCATTATTATCCTTGCCAAACGCCCTGTCCTCCTCGCTATCCACTGCCTCAGACTGCTGCATTAGCTCCTCTATCTCGCTTTCCAGCCTCTTCTCTTCTTGCTTCATCCGGCCATAGCTCATCGCTTTATGCTTGGAGGTATTGGCCTTAAGCTTCGTGCCATCCAGGGAAACGTGTCCCAGATTTACCATCCCCAGCCTGGCACAAAACAGCACGGTCTGCTTGAATAGCCTCTTTATCTCGTTGGTATTGTGCCGACGGAATCTGGCCAGGGTGCGGTAATCAGGTCTTTGGCCTCCAGCCAGGTAAATGAAGCTCACGTCCCTATGAGTTAGGACCTCTATCCTGCGGGTGCTCACCACTCTGTTAGCCATGCCCCACATCAGCAGCCGAAGCAGCATCAAGGGGTGATAGGGGTGCTGCCCCATACCATTGAAGTCCGAGTCCAGATGGCTTATGTCCAGATGCTCCGTTACCTCTCTGAATACGTGAACTTCATCCTCAGTCCCCAGGAAATCGGCCAGCGAAGGAGGGAAAAGATAACCGGTGTCTATGACGTAGGGCTTACATTCTACGCTTGCCATGCCTGACTCCTATCTGCGCATTC
>CAYOKJ010000378.1:0-1722 GCA_964404485.1 uncultured Bacteroidales bacterium
CCGTCAGACTGCGCAAAAACCAGACAACAATTTATATTAATAGTTAGATATTTTTTATTTCAAATTAACTTGACTTATCTTGTCTATTTAATTGATTTTAAGTATCTTTATTTGGTAAATCAGAATAAATAGAAACATGGATTTTATAAAAGGATTTGACAGAAACCAATTAATAATGATGGACTTTGAGGCTAATGTTGATCATGACTCTTGGGCTAGGATTGTGGATTGGTTTGTAGATGCTCTGCCAATGAGCGAACTTGGCTTTAATGATGTTCTGCAATCTGAGGGAAGGCCTCCCTATAAAGCATCAGATTTATTAAAACTTTTTATGTATGGTTATAAAAAGGATCTACGTACTTCACGAAAACTGGAAGCAGCCTGTAAAGTAAATATTGAAGTTATTTGGCTGTTAAAAGGACTTCAGCCCTCGGCACGTAAAATAGCCTACTTCCGTAAGAACAACCCAAAAGCATTTAAACAATCGTTTCGGTATTTTGTGATGATGTTGAAAGAAATGAATTTGATAAGTGGTGAAACCATTGCCATAGATTCCTTTAAGATCAGGGCTCAGAACAGTCTGAAGAACAATTTCAACCAAAATAAAATAGACCGCCACTTGGAATATATTGATGGTAAAATTGCAGAATACGAAAAGCAACTTGATGTAGATGATGATCGGGAGGATGACCATAAAGAAGAACTCGAAGATAAAATCAAATGGCAGAAAGAAAAGAAAGAGTATTATAAATCCATTGAAAAAGAACTACAGGATTCAGGTGAAACACAAATAAGCAAAACCGACCCCGATGCAAAATCTGTAATCCTTCACAGAAATATTGTCAATGTTGGTTATAATATTCAGGCAGGATGTGATGGAAAACACAAACTCTTTATCAATAATGACACCGGAACAGTTAACGACACCCATGCACTGGCAAATATGGCATTGGATGCAAAAGAGTTATTGGGAGTTGATAAAATAAACTGCCTTACGGATAAAGGTTACACTACCGGCGTGCACATAGATACTTGCACAAAAAACAATATAACAACCTTTTCATCACCCAAAGCACATTCCTCACAAGACAATGGTCTGTACAATATGAATGAATTTATTTATGATGAAAAAAACGACACTTATACTTGTCCGGCAAAACATGTTCTAAACACAAATGGGAATATCTGCAAAAAAAGAAAACATAGGGTAAAGCGATATTATACTAAAGCCTGTAATGGTTGCCAGTTAAGAGAAAAATGTACCAAAAACAAAAAGGGAAGATTTATTGAAAGAAGCATATATCAGGAGGCATTAGAAGAAAATGAAAAACGAGTAAAGCAAAATCCGGAATACTACCGACTAAGACAACAGATAACAGAACACCAATTCGGGACTCTAAAACGGCAATGGGGATTCACATTTACCCTAATGAAAGGAAAGGAGAATGTACTTTCGGAAGTTAACCTAATGATGATGTGTTATAACCTTAGGAGACTTATGTCAATTATGGGAACAAATACATTAAAACACTGGCTAAGATGCCTTTGTCTTATTTTTAATCATATATTTAAGCCCATAAAACTTGATTTAAGCAATTTTTTCAATTTGAAAAAAGAAATTGACACAAATATCTTTAAACTTTTAAGATCATTAAACTTATCCATATGAGAAAATATGGTATCTTTATTGTGAAAAAGTTGGTTTGTGCGCAGACTCCCGTT
>CAYOKJ010000379.1:0-1721 GCA_964404485.1 uncultured Bacteroidales bacterium
TTATTTCTTTAGCTTTTTTCCTTGCCATTTTTCTTGTTACTTTATCTTTAAATAATCTTCCATAAATATTTAATGCTCCCACCAAACAAAGTAATATTTTCAATTCTTCATCATCATTTTTACCGTTTATCAAATCTTTTAGATTTTCAATAATTTCCTCTTTTATTTTATGATTAATGAGAGGATATCTGATAATTGGAATAATTCCCAAAAAACGAGAAGTGTTTTTCTCAAGTATTTTTTTTGAGATAAGCTGATTAATAATTTCCTTTTTATACTTACGTGGTGAAAGACCGATTTTTGAAACCCAACGTTTTATTTTTAATTTCTTATCTTTTTTTCTGATACGCAAAATTACATCATCAAGAATTTTATCTCCGGTGTGCTTTGAATTTCTGACGATAAGTCGATTTTCGGAAAGTATTAATTTTTTACTTTCAACAAGCTCAAGGATAATAGCTCCGGCAAGTGAATAAGTAAAATTATTTGCATACGGCCATCCGGTTTTATTGCTGATAGAAAGTAATAAAAGTTTTTCTTTTAATGAAATATCCATGATTGCAACATTTACGTTTATAATGGTTTTTATAAAAATTCGTTATTATAAAATTAGATAAATTATTAAACATCATTCTACCCAGTCATTTCTACGGAAAAGAGAAATCTATTAAAACTATATAGCTAATTAGTATTCTGAAAGCTAACAAATGCTAAAATGCTTGAATGCTTAAATGAATGCTATCTAATATTTTCATAAGATGATTAATTTTAATTAGTTTAGACCAACTTAAGCTACAAATATTTTGTACCTTTAGTGAAAAGTTTTTGCTTTGTTAACTAATTAAAAAAAAAATTATTTTACAATTAAACATTTTTTTTCTCATATAATTCATAATATTGATTGATTTAATCATTTACACATTTAAGCATTTAATCATTTATTCATTTACTCATTAATATCCTCCTATTTATATTCATACCATAATTCAGTTTTGATACTAATTAGTTACAAAATTATAAATCGTCAATAGCTTTTAATTCCTCAGTTGACAAATTATTATGTTCTCCTAACAAACCACTTATTAATGTAATTTTTGCAGAAGCTTCAAAAACTTCCAGCCTGTCGAAAGCCTGAAGTAATGATTCGCCAACAGCAAGAACACCATGATTTTTCATTACAACAACATTTGCATTTAATGTTGCTTCAGAAACAATTCCGGCAAGTTCTTCCGAGCCCATCAAAGCATATTTTGTGTATGCAGGCTCCCCTATAACAAATCTGGCTTCACCGGTAAGTTTGCAGTTTACTTTTTTATTCGTTGCCGAAAAACTTGTTGCATAAATTGGATGAGCATGAACAATTGCTTTTACATCCGGACGTTTTTTATAAATCGATAAGTGCATACCGCTTTCCATTGTGGGCTTTAATTCGGGTGTGTGATTTTCCCCCTCAAGGCTCATTATGCCAATCTGGCTTGCAGTCAGGCGAGCTTTATCTAATTGTGATGGTGTAATTAAAATATTTTCATCATCAATTTTAAAACTAATATTACCACCCGAACAAGTTGTTAGTTTTTGTTCGTATAATCGTTGCATAAAATAAGCAACTTCTTTTTTTTCTGTTTGGAAATTCATTGATATTTGATTTTATTTCTTATCGCAAGGATACAAAAATTTAACTAATAAGGGCAAGTCATTCCTATGGAACTTATTTTAAAATT
>CAYOKJ010000380.1:0-1705 GCA_964404485.1 uncultured Bacteroidales bacterium
GCAAATGTTTCGAAAAGAGTTGGTGAAATTGCACCTATTGCACTTTATCCAAGCCAACTTGATCTTGAAGCTTTAGCATTAAATGGAATGAGAGTTTTGATGGGAGAAACAGAAGCTTTGGAGTATAAATAAAAAGAAGTACTTAAGCTTACAAAAGTTAAGTTTACTAAACCTTATTAATTACAATAATATAATTTAATCATGGCGAATTGGTTAGAAAACGCAGAACAGGAATCTTTTGGAAAAAAAAGCAAAAATAGAAGAGATGCCGGGTTTCTAGACAGAAAAACAAGAATAGAAAAAAACTACGAAGCCAATAAAAAAGAATATAATAATTTTATTAAAACTTTAAATGAATTGATTGGCAGAGTTAACAGACTTCCATTAAAGCAAAAACAACCATTTGGTAATATAGATTTAAAGTTTAAAGAGTCGAAGTTTAATAATCGACTGAATATTTATACGAGCAGTAAAAGATACGAAAAACAAATATTTAAGAAGACTTTTTATCGATTATTGGAAGGGGCTTTTACAAGATTATTTGTGCCATCACATTTTAAACATGTAAGAATTGTATATGTTTCAGTTAGTAGTCAGAGTGGTAAAATTGGACTTGAGGTAAAGGAAAAAGAGTTATTAAAATCGAAAGTTATAGTTGATAAAGAGCTTGTAAAAAAACATAATAAATATTCTGATAAAAACAGGTTTCATGAATATTTCCATTATAATATTGATAAATTAAATAAAGATTTAGCCATGCAAATTGTAGATTGGCTGGCTTTTAAAATCGAGCTAAAGGATCTTCCGTTTATAAATTAATAAAAATCTATTACAAATTTACCGGATAATGGATTAATGATAAAATGATTAAATGCGTAAATGATTAAATCATTCAATATTAAGAATTAAGATAGAAATTTAAGTTTTACTCCAACTCTTTTCTATTTCTAAAATTCTCCAAACATTCAGGATTTCTTAAAGCATCCTTATTTTTAACGTCTTTTCCGTGAATTATCTTTTTAACTGCCACTTCAACTTTTTTTCCGTTAAGAGTATAAGGAACATCGGTAGTAGTAAGAATTACGGCAGGCACATGTCGGGGGCTGCAGTTGGATCTTATCAGATTTGAAATATTCTTTTTTAATTCATCCGAAAGATCAAAACCCTTATTTAATTTTACAAAAAGAATAATTCTTTCGTCTTCTTGATATTGCTGTCCGATAACAACCGAATCTTCAATTTCATCAATATTTTCGACAACACGATAAATTTCGGAAGTTCCAATTCGCACTCCACCGGGATTTAAAGTTGCATCAGAACGACCAAGCATAATAATTCCGCCATGCTTGCTTATTTCAATAAAATCGCCATGATGCCAAATTTCGGGATATTCTTCAAAATATGCAGAATTATATTTTTTCCCATCATCATCATTCCAAAAATAGACAGGCATTGAGGGGAATGCAGTTTTGCAAACAAGTTCACCTTGCTTTCCGATAATTGAATTCTCATTAATATCAAAACAATCCACATCCATGCCAAGTCCTTTGCATTGAATTTCGCCACGATGAACAGGCAATATTGGGCACCCTAAAACAAAACATGAAATAATATCAGTTCCACCTGAAATTGAAGAAAGCTGAACATCTTTTTTCCATTTATCATAAACATATTCAAAACTTTCGTTTGATAAAGGAGAACCTGT
>CAYOKJ010000381.1:0-1693 GCA_964404485.1 uncultured Bacteroidales bacterium
AACAATAACGGAGCAGGAAATCCTATAAATGACGGTATTAAAACCGATTATTTATGGAAAGAAGTTTTAAGAAAAGATAGTTTGACTAATATTCTGCAAAATTATACTCAGCTTATAACTGAAGAAAAAGAGTGTCCTTCGACAAGCTCAGGGCAAGCGAAGAAGAAGCGAATAAAAAAAGAAAAGAAACTCATTTTCCCACGTTTTCATCAGTTAATAGCCGTTCGGAAGCTGTTGGCAGATGCACAAAAAAACGGAGCAGGACAAAAATATTTAATTCAACATTCGGCAGGTTCGGGCAAAAGTAATTCTATCTCTTGGTTGGCTCATCAATTGGTTGGCTTACATGATAAATCTGGTACAGAAACTATTTTTGATACTGTAATTGTTATTACCGACCGTAGAGTTTTAGATAAGCAAATAAGAGAAAATATTAAACAATACCAGCAAGTAAAAGGTGTTGTTCAAGCCATTACCGAAGGTAGCAAGCAATTAAAATCTGCATTAGAAGAGGGTAAGAAAATTATCATTACTACTATTCAGAAGTTTCCGCACATTGTAGAAGAAATTGGAGATTTACCGGGAAACAATTTTGGAATTATCATAGATGAAGCACACAGTAGTTTAAGTGGGCAAATGGCTCGTAAACTCAACGAAACTTTATCGAAAGTTCAAGATGAAGAAGAATTGCAAAGCGATTTAGAAAATTACGATGAAAACGAAAATGATGAAGTAACAGGCGAAGATTTAATACGAGCAATTGTGAAATCTCGTAAACTATTACCCAATGCCAGTTATTTTGCTTTCACTGCTACACCAAAAAACAAAACCTTAGAATTATTTGGAGTTCCATTTGAGCAAGATGGGAAAACCAAATACAGGGCATTTCATTTGTATTCAATGAAACAAGCGATAGAAGAAGAATTTATTAAAGATGTACTTTTAAATTATACAACCTACCAAAGTTTCTACGCATTACTCAAAAAGATAGAAGACGATCCCGAATACGAAAAGAAAAAAGCACAAAAGAAATTAAAAGCTTTTGTAGAAGGTCACGAACACGCCATAAAAAAGAAATCGAAATTAATGATTGACCATTTTATGGAAAATGTAGTTCAAAAAAGAAAAATAGGAGGAAAAGCAAAAGCAATGATGGTGACGAGTAGCCGTAAAAAGGCTGTTAAATACAAACATGCTTTTGATAAGTATTTGAGTTCTATAAATAGTCCTTACAAAGCAATTGTTGCTTTTTCGGGTGAGATTGACGGAGAAACAGAAAGTAGTTTAAATAGTTTTCCGAGTGGAAATATTCCCGAAGAATTTGAAAAAGATGAATACAAATTTTTATTAGTAGCCAATAAATTCCAAACAGGCTTTGACCAACCTTTGCTGCACACAATGTATGTAGATAAAAAATTGGGTGGTGTAAATGCTGTTCAAACTTTATCTCGTTTGAACAGAAGTCATCCGTTAAAACAGGATACTTTTGTTTTGGATTTTGCCAATACTTCTGAAGATATTGAGAATGCCTTTAAACCCTATTATGAAAGCACGATTTTAGGCGAAGCAACCGACCCTAATAAACTGTTTGATTTGCAAGATGCTTTGGATAATTATCAGGTTTATTCTCGTGAGCAAGTTGAGGAGTTTTCAAATAAGATATTGGCAAATGTACCAGTTGACCAATTACATG
>CAYOKJ010000382.1:0-1684 GCA_964404485.1 uncultured Bacteroidales bacterium
TTGTTCTTTACTTTTTGCAGAAAAGACTTTTTTTAAAGTGTAGGGGTCGTAACCCGAATAATACATTACTGTTGCAAGAGTCATTGGAGTTGGAGTAAAATCCTGAACCTGTTCCAAACGAAAACCAAGTTGCTTTGTTTCAACAGCAAGTTCAGCCATATCTTCAAGTTCACAAAAGGGATGAGACGAAATAAAATAAGGAATTAGCTGTTGTTTTAATTTATTTTCTGAATTTATTTTATCAAATATCTTCTTGAACTTTAAGAAATTATCAAACGAAGGTTTGCGCATTTTTTTCAATACCTTGTCGGAGGTATGCTCAGGAGCAACTTTCAACCTGCCCGAAACATGATGTTTTATCAATTGAGTTGTATATTCTTTTTTATCTTTTCCTCCGTCAAGAAGCAAATCATAACGAATACCACTTCCTACAAAAGCTTTTTTAACTTTGGGATATGAGTTTGCTTTTTTGTAAATGCTGGTAAGATTTTTATGATCTGTATTAAGATTAAAACAAACTTCCGGAAAGATACAACTTGGTCGGGTGCATTTCTCACAAATCGTCAAATCTTTGCCTTTCATGTTGTACATATTTGCAGATGGACCACCCAAATCGCTGATATATCCTTTAAAATCCGGCATCTGAGTAATTCGTTCAATTTCCTTAATAATTGACTTTTCCGAGCGGCTACTTACAAACTTCCCCTGATGAGCAGAAATAGTACAAAAGCTACATCCGCCAAAACATCCACGATGTAAATTAATTGAATGACGAATCATTTCGTAAGCCGGAATCGCTCCCCTCTTTTTGTATTTTGGATGAGGAAGACGAGTATAAGGCAAATCAAAAGAAGCGTCAATCTCTTTTTCATTCATAACCGGATAAGGAGGATTCACAATTAAATATTTATCTTCTTGTTTTTGAATCAAATGCTTTGGATGCATTTTATTTGACTCTTTTTCGATAACAGCAAAATTTGCAGCAAAGACTTTTTTGTCTTTCACACAATCTGTAAAAGAAGCAAGCTCTTTGGTTATCATTTTTTCCTTGTCGGGAAATTCAGGAATTTCATTCTTCAAATAAGCTATCTGAGGAATTTTATTTAACGAATCATTTAAAAGGTTTTTATTTGCCAGATGAAGTATTTTTTTTAATGGCATCTCCCCCATTCCATAAACCAGAATATCAGCTTTACTCTCGCTAAGAATTGATGGTTTTATTTTATCCGACCAGAAATCGTAATGTGTAAATCTCCTCAAAGAAGCTTCAACACCACCAATCACAAGCGTAACATCAGGAAAAATATCTTTTAATATTTTTGAATAAACCGTAGTTGCATAATCAGGGCGAAATCCGGAAACACCATCAGGAGTGTAAGCATCATTAGAGCGAAGTCGTTTGTTGGCTGTATAATGATTTACCATTGAATCCATATTTCCTGAGGTAACTGCAAAAAACAATCTTGGTTTACCGAGTTTTTTAAAATCCCGCAGATCATCTTCCCAGTTTGGCTGGGGCACAATGGCAACTTTAAAACCTTCGTTTTCTATTGTCCTGGCAATAACGGCAGCACCAAAAGAAGGGTGGTCAACGTAGGCATCACCGGTAAAAAGAATCACATCAAGCTGATCCCATCCACGTTTTGTAACATCCTTTTTTGTTGTTGGAAGCCAATCGGTAATT
>CAYOKJ010000383.1:0-1675 GCA_964404485.1 uncultured Bacteroidales bacterium
CAAAAACAATAATCAAAACTTCTCATCATATTTTGTCCATAAAAAATCACCCAGTTCCCATGCTTTGTTTACAACTTTATTGCCGGCTTCATCAGAATATTTTGTAAGGTATTTTACAGTTTTTTTGGGGCTTTTATCAAAAAGTTCTAAAGCTTCAGCTTCTATAAGTTTTTGGTTTGCAAAGAAATCGTTTTGCATTGGAATCCAAACAGCGTCTAAGTCTTTGCGCATATCTCCCCAGCGTTGAGCAGTTAAAGTTCCAAGACGGTTAAATGCCCACCAGGCAGACTCTCTGGTAAATCCTTTTGTACGACCCGGTGTTTTATATGTCTCAGGCAAATCTGTCACACAACAATAAACAGGAACATAAATAGAAGAAGCTACATTATCCATAGCAATCCATGCTACGCCACCAATTTCGTCAGGAAGCCAGTCGCGACACTGAATTAATGTTGCATACATTGTGTACCAACGGGCGATAGTTCGTTCGCCACGCCATCCCCAGCCACCATTAATTTTAAAAATCTTGTTCATGCCGTATGGCATAAAAGGATTAGCAAGTGGAGAAATTTTTGTTTTTCCCTCATCAGTGGTATCAGTAATATCCTTAACAAAATTAAAAGGAGTTCCCTCGTAATAATCTTTAAAGATATTTGCAATTTGTGAAAGAGTAACTTTTTTATCCGGTTTAACCGAGAAAGGATAATTTTCGGCATTTGGATCTAGATGAAGAGAAGGAGCAACAAGATCTAATACACGCCACTCTCTTCTGCGCGATGCTATTGAAGTCCGGCTGTGTGGTGCATAAGCATAGCAAAATCTAAATTCTTCTTTTGACGGATCCCACCAACCACTATCTTGTGCTACTTGAAAAATATTTTCTGATGCCATAAAATAATCAGGATTGTTCAAGTCAATTTCTTTTATTGTGCTGGCATTGGCATTAACACCAATGTGATTGTCAGGGACACGTTGAGCTGCCCAGATAGAGCCAACTTTTCCTTTTCCTGAACCTACGATTTCAAAATGCCAGACTTCATTTTTATCAGCTATGGTAAGACATTCACCAACATCAATATATCCGTATTTTTTAGTTAGTTTGCCTGCCATTTTTATTGCGTCTCTTGCAGTAGTATTTCGTTCCAGCATTAATTGAACAAGTGCTTGACAATCGATTAAACCATTTTCGGAAAACAATATTTCTCTTCCTCCAAAAGTTGATTCGCCTACGGCTAACTGATGGTCATTAATACATGGATAAGCTGTATTAACAAAACCATTAGTGTGCATTACCTGGGGTATTTCCCCAATATATGGATGTTGATAAATTGGCATCGCAAAAGTATCGCAGCTCACTCTTTTGTATTGTTTTGCCGAATCACCTTTTTTGTGGTCCTTAGCGGGAACAATGTCGATCCACGATCGTGTGCGATGACTGTCGCAGGTATGTGAGGTTAATACCGACCCATCAGAAGTAGCTAATTTTCCGGCGGTAATTGAAGTGCATCCATCAGGATATTTGCCTTCCCAGTCTGTTTTGTCTTGCGAAAAACTTATCTCTGAAAAAGAAATAATTAAAATAATTGTTAGAATTGTTTTTGTGATTGTCTTCATGAAATTAAAATTTATGGTTTTACAAAATAGAATTTTCAAAAGTAAGAATTTATTATAAGAC
>CAYOKJ010000384.1:0-1668 GCA_964404485.1 uncultured Bacteroidales bacterium
GGCATAGTGCCCACTTTTGGGGAGCAGTATTCGGACTTGTTTTTACAATTATTTTGAAACCGGCTTTGGTTATGGCATTTATTGATCAGGTGTTTTGAAAATGATAAAATTTATTTTTATTGACACTTTCTAAAGTTATTTGTGATTATTATAAACTTATAAAAAAAGGTCTAATGGAAAAAAACTGATTGCTATTTTTTAAGTAATTCATTGATTAATTTCATTTTTCTTTATATTTTGATATATATTTGCTTTATGTTTTTGGAACAAATTTTAATTTTTGGTATTAAGAGTTAATTAAACTATTTTATTAACCAATAATTAAATATTATGAAAAACAAAGCAAATTTAAATTTCGCGCGATTTTCGCAAGTCATCATTGTTATTATTCTTTTATTTGGAGGATGTAATAAACCTGTAAATATTGAATCCTCAGAAGAGTCTATTATTACGAATCCTCAAAAATCAACCATTGTTGTTCGATCAATTAATTCAGCTAATGTATATGATTCAACAATGTATTCTTATCTGACAAATTGTTTAGATTATGTCAATTCAACTCAAGATACTTCTAATTGCGCAAATTTTGAGGAATATTGGAAAAGTTTTGAAACATATATGTCAAATAATCCTTTAAATCTATTATCAATGGATACATCTTTAATTGATAATATTGTTTCAGATAGTATTTACTCATATATGAATTTATTTTGTGACTCAACAATAACATTAGAAAACTATTTGAATGAATCATTATCATTCGAAAATAGGATATTAAATTCGAGAAATTTTAATTGTGATCAAAAAAACATTATACTGTATTCGATATCATCAATGAAACAGATACGTTATATTTTCATAACAAATAGTCTTTGTATTAATCAAGAAATATTTCCTTCTGATCCAACTGATGTTTCACAAGAAGAATTATTAAATCGATGTATAGATGCAAAACTTGAAGTAATTTTTGCAAATCCTGTTGCTACTGCAATTTTTATTGCAGGCTTACCCGGTTCATTTTTTGCTATTGTTGTAGAATGTGCTTGGTGTGTATTTGTTCAAGGACAAACCCATTTTTTAACTTAAAAAATAATCAAACGATGAAAACAAAAACAATTACTATCATTTTATTTTGTATATTTATAATATCAGCCATCTTATACAAATTCGACATTCCGGGATCATATTATCTTTTATTAATTTCAGGAAGTATTTTAAGTATTATTTATTTATTTCTCTCAAAAAAAATAATCGAACCAAAGGATTCATTTGATAGACAATGGTTACTTTCAATAAGTGGAATTATTTGGTGCTTAAGCTTTATAGCTATTATTTATAATATAAGTAAATTCCCTGGTTTTGGGATAATTTCACTCATTATTATTTTATTAGTTCTTATATTAATTATATTTTCTCTTATAGTTAGAAATATAAATAATAAAGAGAGTTATAAAACATATAAAAGAATTATTATTCAGTCTGTAATATTTCATTTTTTGATAGCAGTTTCATTTCCTTATTAGAAAATATTTTATAGAACATTAATCAAAAAAAAACAATATTATTAAACACGGAATTATTCGGATATATTTTTTAAAAAAACATTAAATTATTTGGTTCTGCTGTTATTTTAATGGTAAATAATTATTAAGTGATTCTATCAACCAG
>CAYOKJ010000385.1:0-1655 GCA_964404485.1 uncultured Bacteroidales bacterium
TCAGGGTTTTAAAAAGTAATGCAATCCTTTCTGTTCATCCAAAACATATTATTGGGAATTTTCCTCTACATGAATTGCAAAATGTAACATTGAATGATCTAATTAGTGAAATTGAAGATGTTGGTTTTAAATATAGTAAAAAGATCTGTTCAGAGTTAAGTCACGATAGTCATTTAGAAGAAGGATGCATTATTAACTTTGTGAAAAAATATTAGATTAGGGAGATTGTTTGCCAAAAACAAAAGCATTTGAAAAAAATTTACAGGAATATGAAGATTGGTTCGTATTAAATAAATTTGTATATCAATCTGAATTAAAAGCAGTAGAAAAGGCTATCCCAAAAAATAAAAATGGATTTGAGATAGGAATTGGAAGCGGCTTATTTGCACGGCCATTCGGTATAAAAGAAGGAATAGAACCTTCTTCAAAAATGAGAGAAAAAGCTAAAGAAAGAAATCTCAAAATTTTTGACGCTGTTGCAGAAAATTTACCATATCGGAATAAAAGTAAAGATTTTGCATTAATGGTAACCACAATCTGTTTTGTAGATGATATTTATAAATCTTTTGAAGAGGCAAATCGTGTTCTCAAAACAAACGGTTATCTAATAATCGGTTTTGTGGATAAAAATAGTCCCATCGGAAAAATCTATTTAAAGCATAAAAATGAGAGTTCATTTTACCGTGATGCAATTTTTTTTGAAACTGAAAAAGTGTATAAAA
The DNA here is from genome assembly GCA_964404485.1 of uncultured Bacteroidales bacterium. Classification (GTDB taxonomy): domain Bacteria; phylum Bacteroidota; class Bacteroidia; order Bacteroidales; family JAIORY01; genus JAIORY01. The sequence goes on from CAYOKJ010000385.1 coordinate 723, forward strand.
TATTACAAAAAACAGGATTTGAAATTGAATCAACATATCAAACAGTTTTTGGAAAATTAAATGAAATAAAAGAAATTCAAAAAGTGCAAAATGGTTTTGGAAAAGGCAGTTTCGTTGTTATTAAAGCAAAAAAATCTAAATAAATTTGAAAATAATTAAATAAAATTATAGGAGAAAATATGAATGTAGAAAATTATAAAAGAAAAATTAAAGAAAGTAGAATTGGAAAAGATCAATTTTTCAAAGAACATTTTCAATCACCAATTCTACAGGAAGAACGAGCAAATTTTACAAAATTAAATTATTTTGAGCCAAATCCAGATTATTATTTTGAATTAGAATTAGAAAAACTTGATAAAAAAGAAAGTGTAAAAATTGAAGATACCGGAGGAAACCTCAGAGATTTTCTTAAATGGGGAAAATTTACTTTTAAGGTAAATGATCAACAATGTGTTCTATATGCTTATAAATCTGATAACACTGATACTCGACTTTTTATTCCTTTCAAAGATGCTACCAATGGAAAGGAAACTTATGGAGCTGGAAAATATATAGACCTTAAAGAAGATGAAGATAAAATTGGCAACAAATGGATTGTGGATTTCAATTTGGCAACAAATCCATGGTGTGCGTATAGCTCAAATTATGCCTGTCCATTGATTCCATTTGAAAATATTTTAAAAGTTAAGATACTTGCAGGAGAAAAGAATTATAAATAAAAAAATGAACTCTTTCGAGAGTTTCTAAAGGAGAATAAAATGACAAACAAAAGAATGAAAATTGATAAACTATTTTACAATAAAATGGAAGCAAAAACTTCAAAAAGAAAAAATGACAATGTTATACGAAACAGCATTCTGAATGTTGGACTGGATGAGACAGCTTTAGATCACAAATCAAAAACAAATATGCAACATTCATTTTCTTTAGAAC
>CAYOKJ010000386.1:0-1646 GCA_964404485.1 uncultured Bacteroidales bacterium
AAGAATCTCATCTATCATGCATAGTGATACTATTATCGTCCTTGATGAAGGAGAAATTGTTGGAAGTGGGACACATAAAGAATTAATGAAGACATGTGATGTCTACCAACAAATTTCAAAGAGCCAATTATCAGACCAGGAGCTAAAAAGCTATGAGTAAAGAACAACAGACAACAATAAAACCTATGGTAAAGGGCCCTCATGGCAAAATGGGACCTACACAGAAACCAAAGAATTTTAAAAAGAGTGAATATCGCTTTTTGATTGTTGCAAATAAATATCAAACAGGTTTTGACCAGCCGTTGTTACATACAATGTATGTTGATAAAAAGTTAGCAGGTGTTCAGGCTGTTCAAACACTTTCAAGATTAAACAGAGCATACAAACCATACAAGAAAGATACATTTGTTTTGGATTTCTTTAATGAGGCAGAAGAAATAAAAGAAGCTTTTGACCCTTATTATACTTCAACTATTCTGAGTGAAGAAACAAACCCAAATAAACTTAATGATTTGGTTGATTCACTTGAAATATTTGAAGTTTACAATGAATATCAGATTTCAGACTTTTTTGAAAAATATGTCAACGGAGAAGACCGTACTAAGCTTGACCCGATTATTGATAATTCGGCTCATATTTTCAAGTATGATTTAGACATAGACAAGCAAATTGATTTTAAAATAAAGGCAAAATCATTTTTAAGGGTTTATAGTTATTTAAGTAAGATTTTAGATTTTAATAACCAAGGTTGGGAAATTCTTTGGTGGTATCTGAAATTTTTAGTTCCAAAATTATTTATTGAAAAATCGGACGACCTTGCAGAAGGAATATTAGAAGATGTAAATATGGATAGTTATAGACCTTCGAAACAGAGTACGCAGGATATTAGTTTAGTGGCAGAGCCAGGCGAAGTAAATCCAATTCCTGTTGATGTAGGTGGCGGAAAACCTGAACCGGAATTGGATACACTTGAAAATATATTAAGTGTCTTTAATCAACGATTTGGAGATATCGAATGGACAGATAAAGATAAAGTACGTAAAATTTTGACTGAACAACTACCTGCTGAAATGAAAGCTAATAAAGAGTTAATGGATGCTTTAAAATATTCCGACAAACAAAATGCAAAAATCAGTTCTGATAAAAAATTGGAAGAAATGATGCAACAATATTTATTTAGTCAAACTGAAATTTTTAAGAAGTTCACACAAGACAAAGACTTTCAAAGAAGATATAAAGAATTTGTTTTTGACACTTTAGTTGAATCGAATAGACAAACAGGAATTAATCCGTAGAAATTATGATTCAAAGTTATCAAAATTCTCAAGCTAAATCCATACACATTTGCAATTCGCACAAGCCAACGCTTGACCAAAAATTGCAAAAGAGTATGTCTTGCCAACACACAGCAGAAAGGAAAAATGTAGCAAATTTGAAAGATAAAATGAATTGAAACAAAGAAAGCCAGCCCCTAACAAAGGCTATAAAAAATAGGCGGATTAGTGGTGAATTCAAGAGTTATAGCCTGGATCAACTTCATTGCAGTTTGAAAGTGAATAGCTTCGAAATCGCCTACTTTTCATATACTTAACGTTGTGTGCAATAAATAAAAAATAATATTATGACAGAAAAAATTTACACAGAAG
>CAYOKJ010000387.1:0-1633 GCA_964404485.1 uncultured Bacteroidales bacterium
CAGTTTTAACGAACGCAGGATACGATGTTACTTATTTCACTTCGGAAACTATGCCGAACATTTTAAAATCTGATTATGATATTGTTATAGTACAGGATCCGCTCTTAGCAAATGATAATTTAAAATTATTTGATAAGTCCGTAGAAGATAATTTGCCCAATCTTTTAGAATATACTACATCACAGAACTTTAACGAAAAATTAATCCAATATTTTAATAGCGGCGGAAATATAATTTTGGTTGGTGATGCTGTACGGCTATTGGATAATTCCAGTGCTACATACACACTTGGTTTTGGAAAGACTGTACAAACAGGAGTTGTGAACAACATACAAAGCCAACCCGATGCTTTGAATCCAACCAAATGGTTATTTTTACACGGTGCCCCTTTTTGCGGTATTGATAGAAATGGAAGGGGTACATATAAAATTGTTGATAATAGTTTGTCGATTTCCATAGGCACTAAAATAGCAGATTTAACCCTCTTCGATGGAAACGATATACCACAATCAGAAGTTTGGTCTGATGTAATATATTATCCAAGCGATGGTATATCACTTGCATCAGTTAAAATGAAAGGCAGTGCAGACTATGTGCTTGACGGAAGTATTTGTAATCCTCCCATTTATACGGATAGTGTAGATGCCGAATTAAATAATTTCTTTGGATTTACTACGCACTCCGGGAAAAGGATTTATTATATTAGCAGTGATTCATTTTTTGATTTTCATTTTAAAGATAATAATGGAGCCTGGCATGCAGGTTCATTCCAGGAGATAAAATTTACTGTTTCTTCTGAGGGTAAACAACTTCTAGAAAATTTTGTAAAATATATTTTGCAGTATAATCAATCAACTAATACCCAGGTATGGACTGAAGGTTTTGAAACTTATTCTTCCTCTACTTGGCCAAGTTCTTGGACAGCAGATGCTAATGCAACGGATTTAACAGAAAATCATGTTGATAATACTGTTTTTAAAACAGGTTCTAATTCATTAAAACTTTATGGTACAATTGGTAGTTGTTGGGGCGCACTTGCTTATAAATCGCTAACAATAACAGAGCCATTTGAAATTGAATTAGCTGTTAGAAACGGTAATGAATTGTTATCAGGTTGCCATCCAGATAGGGCATATGTTGGACTCCGGAAGGGTACAAGCTGGTCAAATCCATCTCGAACCTTTGTTAGTTTTAAAGGTGATGGAACAATCGAAAGCGGTGGCAAAACAGTATCATTGGGTTCTTATTCAACACTAACCTGGTATACTGTTAAAGTAAAATACGAAAAAATAAATTCATCAGATGTTAAATTAAGCTACTGGATTAATGGGACATATAAAGGAAGCGAAACTCTATCTGCCATTGCTGAAGAAGACCAATTAAATAATTTTGAAATCACTGTTCAAGAAGGTACAGCATGGTTTGATGATGTAAGTGTTTTTAAAGACTCTATATCTACAGATGTTAAAACAACAAAATATGTGATTCCTAAAATATTTTTATTGAAACAAAATTATCCAAATCCATTTAATCCAACAACTACAATCAAATATAATATATCTAAATCCGCATTTGTAACTTTAAAAGTTTACAGCATTATGGGGAGATTGGTATCCACACTTGTAAATGAGCA
>CAYOKJ010000388.1:0-1627 GCA_964404485.1 uncultured Bacteroidales bacterium
TGGTAATTAATAAACAAAATATTAATTTGATAAAAAGCGTCAACGTTTACTGTCGTCGTTGTGCAACATTTAACAAAAAAACGAAAAACAATGAAAAAAACGAATTACCTCTTAGTATTTATGTTCTTTCTAACCATAAATCTAATACAAGCTCAAGAAGAAAAAGAATCGAAATTCAACATTATCGCATACGGTGGAATTGGATACGGAATTGTGGAAAATGACAACGAACCGAATTACAATCTGAATAGTAACGGTGCGGAAATTCTTATTAATTACAGAATAAATCAAAAATTCGGAATTGCAACGGGAATTGGACTGAATGAACTGTCTGGAAATGGTTTTAATTCTATCGGCAATTTTTACCACGAAAGAACAATGATTAAAATTCCTTTAGTTGCTACAATGGATTATAAAATTACTGACAGATTTAGATTGATTGGTAATTTTTGTTTTTACACACAAAACATCGCAAAAGATGAATATAGATTTCTGAACAATACTCAAAAAGATATTTATGACGGATGGAATTTTGGAGCTCAATTGGGAGTTGGACTTATTTTTGAACTCTACGATAATTTTAGCGCTGGATTTAATTTTACTGGTCAGTCTGACTTTACTAAGTTTGAATCCAATAGTAATCAAGGAATAAATGACAAGCAAAAATTAAATAACCTCAGTTCATTCGGTATAGTATTTATGATTGAACTCTAAAAAAAAACGTTGCACAACACACAATAAACCGAATTGCTTTTCAGTATTTTGATAAGTTTGTAATAAATTATAAATTTGGTAATTATTCATTAATAAAATGCTAATTTGAACAGCGCAACTCGGCTTATTGCAAACGTTAGTGCCTATACTAGAGACGCTTGAAAATTTTAAAACCAACTATTAATAATTTTAAAACCAAGAATTATGAAAAAATTAATGAGATTGTTCGCAGTAACTGTTTTTATGGCCATGTTTGTTAATTCCTATTCTCAAATAGGAGTAACAAGTTATTTAAATTATACACTAGGAATTAATACTAGTCAGAATAAAGTAATAAGTGGAGAATTAAAAACATTTGCAAATAGGACTATTGACAACCTTTTAATGGAAGTGGACATATTTTATAATTTCAAACCTAGAACTTACCATAGATTTTCAGTTGGGGTTGGACTAAATGCTACTCCTTTTATTGGCGGTGATATTATGAATGCTATCACAATCCCAGCTCAACTTGAAATTTATCCATTACAAAATTTTAAAAAATTATCATTCTTATTTGAGTTGACACCAGAATTTGTTATTGAAAGTGATGTGAACCTAAGAAGTCTATTGGGAATTAGATATACATTTGGAGAACTGAAAGAATAAAATAAACCCAGACGGCTTCAATTAAGTAAAATCCGACATTCGAAAAATCTGATAGACACTTAAAGGATTTTTAAAATATTAAAGTACAGGCACTAACAAAGGCTAAAAACAAGCGGGCGGCAAGTAGTAAAATGAAACAAATTACAAAAAATATAAATCAGTTCAGGTTGAAACGTAAGTGGGTTATAATGCCCGCCAATTTTTAGCCAAACCGTCAGGCTGTGCATTAACCCACCTTTATCAACCATAATTTGTTGATATTTAA
>CAYOKJ010000389.1:0-1617 GCA_964404485.1 uncultured Bacteroidales bacterium
TCCCAATCTCCTCCTCACTCAACCCATAAAGCTCATAAACCAACTCATCAATTTTACTTTCGGCATGAGCTATAGCTCGCTGGAGTTGCTGACGCTGGATTTGGAGTTTAGTCGAATTAAGTTGTTCTGTAAGATGAATTACTTTTTTAACCAGCGTAATTATTACAGAATACAATTCCTTATGAAAAGAATTATTAATATCATAGTTTATAATAGGAAGATTCGAAAGATATTTTGTCTGGTAGCAGTAATATCCACCGGAAAGAGTGCCAGAACTGGATTTTAGGAAATAGTCAAGAAGTTTTGAGTTTAGAAGTCCTAAGAAGAAAAATTCATCTTTCTTGTATTTAGGTTTCAGAATTATTCCATAACTACCTTGATCAATAAAAACATCTTTACCCGCAAGAGTATAACGTGCATAAGTAGCAAGACCAGGTACAAGTATCTTTTCCATTTTTTGACTTTCAAAGTTCTGCTTACGAGAATACTCATACCAATGAGGGCTTTTTTCCCATTTACCTTTTTCTCTTGTTTTAAGGTATTTGCTCTTTGCATTAAAATATGCAAGTGCCTTCGGATATTTTCTTTTAAGTTCCATAGGTTCAATTAGCTTTACTGAATTATCCAGTAAATATTTATATGGAAATACAGAATAGTAGTTCTGTTGGCTAAAAGAATACTTTCGTATACTGCTACTCTTAATAATCTGAACCAATAGTTCTCGCTCAATTGAATATATGGTCTCATCATTCTTTATCGGCTTGATATGGGCTTCGTTTTTTAGTTCTCTTTCTATTGACACAGGAAAAACTTCAGTAGGTGTTAAAACAAATCCTTGATAAATCTTATAGCAATAATTAATGAGATCGGTTGATTTGGAATATATCTTTTCTTTAAGTTTTAATTCATGTTTATCTAAAAATGCCCAACTCTTTACCCCAAGGGATTTTTGTACAACTGACTTATATTGAATTATGTCATGTGGCAATATATCAGATAAGTATTGTTCAATTTCAGCTTGTTTAATTTTCTTATCATTGACCTTGAAGTATCCAAAGTATTCCTTGGATTTTGATTTTTTAAAGATATTTATGGTGGTATATGTGGTAATGCCCTTGAAAATCTGAAATTCATTGAAATCAAAAATTGAGTTTATTTGATATTGATTCGAAAGTATTTTCCGGATATTCGAACCATAATCAGCATAAAAATATTTATTAGGATTAATGAATGCCAAAAGACCTTTTGCTTTTAGCAAATCCATACCTTTCTCAATAAATAATATATAAATGTCATACGTTCCTGTTGGGCTTGTGTAATATTTTTCAAAATATTCTCGTTGATTTACTTCTAATAGTTTTGAGCGAATATAAGGCGGATTTCCAATCACAACATCAAAACCCCCATTCTTAAATATTTCGGGGAATGCTTTATCCCAATCAAATGCGTTTATCTTTTTAATTTGTTCGGGAAACAGCTCAAGTTGGTCATCATAAAAATCAGTACCGATAAGAGAGTTGCCGCATTTAATATTGTCTCCAAGATTGGGAAGCACTCTTTCATTAAAAAAAGTCAACTGTTTGCTAACGGAGGCGTTTGTTTCACCTTCCAACGCTT
>CAYOKJ010000390.1:0-1612 GCA_964404485.1 uncultured Bacteroidales bacterium
GTTATCCGGGAAGAATTGGAATAATGCCTGAGATTACTCTTATGACTTTGGTGAAGTAATAATACCAACTGATCATCCAAATTATCGATATATTTCGTTTCTTTTTTCCTTTCTCTGAGTTAAATCAGTGAGACTATTATTTCAGGAGCGATAGTGAACTGAAATTATTTAGTCGAACTGATCCTGAACGCATTCGAAGGATCTCAAGGGTCATATTCCCCGTCCCTTGGGGCGGTGTAGTTTATTTATTTATGAAATAGGAAAATAATACAAAAACAATAGTAATAAATTTAGTAGAATTTATTAACCGGAACCTGAAAGAAAATAAAATCAATAATTATTAATCTTTTAAACAACGAACAGAATATCCTGCTGAATAAACATTATCTTGAGCCCGAAATAATTCGGAACGAGAATTAAAAATATATCGATAATAAACACTGTTATTCAAATGTGAAGATGAACTCCAGAAATAAGCTCTTTCTCCAATTGTATTAAAATACTTAAATTTATGCGATGATCCTCCCGGCAAGGCATTAAAACCATAATCGTCGGTTCCGTTTCCATTTTCTTTCCAGCCACTTGTTGATTTTAAAAACTGGCCAATTTCCTGCCAATCTCCGCCAGCAGTTTTACTGCCAGTATTTTTATCTTTTGAAATAAACTCAGCTAGCTCGTCCCACTCCATATCACTTGGAATATGCCAACCTTCAGGACAAGATTTTTTTGCTTTTAGATAATTATACAATTTGCCATATTTTTCACAATTACTTGAACTGCTATCATAACAAATACTTTCTCTTTCTGTTTCAAATTTCAGATTTTCGGCCATCCATGTCTGATTGCCAATTATTACTGTTTTATAAACTTGTCCATCTCTGTTATCAGTAAGCAAACCATCTCTGTTATCAGTAATCAAATCATCTCCTTGTGAATAAACATTATTCAAAATAACTGTAAAAACAATTATCATCGTAATCTGATAAATTTTATTTTTTTTCATCATGTTTTGTATTAATTGTTAATAAAATTAAATTTTAATTATATTGAAACTTTTTAATAAACATATTGAGGTAGATTCGAATTATTTTAATAAATAAATTAAAACCTGTAATAATATTCTTATTCGAAAATTGATATTAATCAGTAAAAACTGATACAAATATGATAATAATATTCTTGTAATACAAGTAATTATAATAAAAAACTCCTTCGCTGATACCCAGTCCGCTTTCGGCGGGGGTCATGGCCAATCAGGAAATCAAGATGGAGCTCCAATTGGCGGAAGATTATTTATTTTGCTTGGCCTGGGTGCCGCATATGGTGGAGTTAAAGGATATATGTTTTATCAGAAAAAGAAAGAAAGTCTGTTAGATTAATAATCAAAGATTTTGCTTGGATTTATTTCCTTCACAAAAAAAACCTCCGGAGGTTAATGTTCTCTGGAGGTTTTTAAATATCTTCAATATTAATCATTTAGCAATGATTATTTAAACTATCCCTTTAAAATTCAAACCAATCCTTAATTAATACCGTTTTATCTTTAGGTTCATTAATATGTTTGAATTCATTTGTATGCTGATCATAAGTATAATCTTTTTCCCAGGAATGA
>CAYOKJ010000391.1:0-1608 GCA_964404485.1 uncultured Bacteroidales bacterium
GTTCTATTTTCTTTCAAATACTTGAGTATAGGCCTGCTCCATTTGCTCGATTTCATTATCACTCAGTTCTTTGTAAAATTTTCGTTTACGACTTGCAAGTTTTCCTTTATTCTGATGAAGGAATAAAATCATGCGATCAACTTTATTATCTGGCATATCGACTATACTCTGAATATCACCCTTAAGTTCATCATAGCATTGAAGAAAAAGTAGTTCTTCTGGTATATCTTTATTAACCGTAGATTGTATAGCTCTTGCCAAAAATACAGCGTGATTAGTTAGGTCTGGAAATCGGTATAATGCTTCTATTTCGGATGCGTTATTAACCGTCATTTCTCCAGAATCATTAATGTCATATTTTACTTTTCGCTCAATCAACTTTGAAAGTAACTCTAAAATAGTATCATATTTATCCATATGGGCAAGTATTTGAGCAGAAACTGGAAGTATTGTACTGCTCGCAACAATGCCGTCACGGACTAGAATATCATGAATTAGAAAGCGATGAATCCTTCCATTACCATCTTCAAATGGATGAATATATACGTAACCAAATGATACCATTGTGGCTTTTATAATCGTTTCAGTTGATGTGTTTTTTTTATTTATGTCAACTATTCCTTGCATAAGAGATTTTACAAATTGTGGTGGTGGACATACGTAATGTATTTTTTGTGTATAATCTCTCATTGTTTGACCGACATAATTTTGAAAGTCCCTAAAACCTCCATCAGCATATCTTGGGTCAACAATAGTGTTTTGTAATCGGACCAATTCTTCTTCAGATAGTGATTCTTCAAAGTGTTTTTGTCCTGCTTCTTCTAGTAAAGCTATGAACTTTTCCATTCTGTCTTGAGATGGCTCTTCCTTCTCTATTTCACTAGATGATTTTGATTCTTTTTTATACAGGTAATAGCTAGCTCTATTAAAAATTTCTAGAGAATATTCGTGTTTTAGATTTTCAATTGCCTCTTCAATATTCCAGTCAAGTAACTCGCTAAGTTCATTAGTTCTTCTGATTATTGGGCAGAATTTTTTTGACCCCAGAAGATTATCGTTTACTTTCCATTTGGATATTTTTTTAATATTTCCCGTGACATATTTAGAGGAGTCTAATATATCTTCGTAATTAGTGGTAGTGACTTTAATATCTATTGATTTACCCCCTGTAAACTCATATAGAAATCCAATTATTCTCGGGAATTTTCGATTTTGTTTTGCTTTGATGTAATCTACTATTGTTTGATGTTTAATAGAGGTGAAAACTTCCTTGATGAATGCAAGGTTTAAATCATCATATTTTAGTGCAAATTCTAAATGAGACATTGGGTTTTCAATGCTTACATCATATTTTGATTTGAATGTTCGTACAACAGTATTTGTTGAACTTAATTCTGTTTTATCTGTTGTTCCGATGTAAGACTCATGCGTTAATCGAAAGCCTTTGATATCTAATTTTTCCTGAAGCCATGTAAACCCTACTTTTTTCATTTTTCTTCTATTTACTGGAGTAATTTTAGTTTTTCGGGGGTAAATATAGTTTATTTTACGCTATTAGGTATAAATTAAGTTTAATTAATTTGAATTTTATTTATCAATCATTTTTTT
>CAYOKJ010000392.1:0-1608 GCA_964404485.1 uncultured Bacteroidales bacterium
GCAGAACCATTTTTATAATGGATTGATCGAACAAGACAGTAAAAAGAATCGCCTGGTTTCCGTTTGTTTATGTTATAAATTTCATAATTAAAAATACTGAAAACCAATGAATAATTTACAAAATAGGACAATCTTTTATTAATAAAATTATGGTGAAATTGGGTTTTTAGACAGTCTGGCGGTTGGCGGTATGTTCCGTTGCCAGAACACGAACTTTATTAGTTTAATTGTATATCCAAATTAAGGATTAATTTCATTTGAAACGATTTTTGGCAATGGAATATGACAGCCTGTTGTGGGTATTACTCATTTCAATGCTATTTGCAGTACAAAATCAAAACAATAATTTATCTCATCTATTGTTAAATTATCTCGGTAATCTCCAATTACAGTATATTCAGTTTCAGTTGTCATATAGCCAAATAATCTATATTTTTCAAATCTTGCGTAATCTTGAAAATCAATTCCTAGATTTGTAATCACTATTAATTCACTAAGAGTATCAAATGATTTCTTTAACTCTTCTTCAAAATCCCTAAATCCACGAATTCCAAGATCATCACCTTGCATACGATGTGATTGAGAAATTGACCTAAACCAGCTGGATGGGACAATCCTCTCACGATAATCATTATCGGTTTGAATAGTTGTAAAATCATTTAAAATATATCCAAACGCTTTATTAATCTCAACAAGTGAATTCTTGAAATCAGAAGAATCAATTAATCTTTTGGCGGTTTTTAATGATTTTTTTACTGCTGCTGATACAACTAAATCTATTAATGAAATTGAGTTATAGTCGAGCCCATCAAAATAAATCGGTGTGTAGTGCTGATAAAAGTCCTTAATTCCATTTACAATACCCAAAACATCAATCTTTGTTGAAAACATTGATTCATGTTTTAATCTATTTCTCGCAATGTTTAATCGATTAAAAAAGGGAACATTAATTTTATCTAAGTCTAGTTCTTGCAACTTGGTGTTTAAAGAATTAATCAAATCTATCAATGCAGGATTAGACTTTTGAGGTTTTTTGTCATATAACTCACAAAGTAATTGAATGTAGATATCGACACTATCATGCATATGCAAAATGGCAATTGAATTATTTGGACTTGTCAAATTGCAATGTTTTTCTCCCTCTCCAAATATAAATTTAGAGAAAGATAATCTGTGTATGTGATTCTCATTTAGTTTCATCTTGTATTACCCACAACATAAATATAACCGTAACCGTAACATTCCGTTTATATCTCATTTGTATAAGTGTGTTTTGCTATAATATTGATTAATGAATCTTTTAATATTTAGAAGATAATATTTCATAATTTTCAAATGTACAAAAATATTTTATCATTATAGTCATTTTTAATGCTTTAAGCTTAAAACTTAAAAAAAGCTAAGCAAGTTAATTATGAGTATTTTGTTATTTTAGTCATTTTAGGTTCTTTTAATTTTCCTGCTTTTATATATAATGACTTCAGAAATAATAAATACAAGGGATTATAAAATTTTTTCAGTTTATTTTTTTCTAAATTGTTGTTTAATTTTTATGGTACTACCACGAATTTAGTGGAATATTGATAAATGCGAAAATGATTTAATGCG
>CAYOKJ010000393.1:0-1601 GCA_964404485.1 uncultured Bacteroidales bacterium
GTGATTTCCCTGTTACAGAAAAATTAAGCGATAGAGTAATTTCATTGCCAATGCACACCGAACTTGATAATGAGCAATTAACATATATAACTGATTCGGTACTTGAATTTGCGAATAGATAATTGATTGATTGATTCTGAAACACTAATTTATAATAACAAAAATAATTATTGTTTTTTTACTTTATTTTTTTCTATTGTTGCCGGTGTTTGAATTCCTTTCACAGCTTTTTTATAATCAGGCTTTCTAAGTAGTTTATAATATTCCTTTGATGGACGTATTTTGAAAAATGAGTACCAATAAGCCTCCTTTGTCATGGAATCGGGATGAATAGTCTTGTAATAATATTTTATTGTATGATAAGTATTTATAAAGAAAAACAATAATACTAAAATAAAAAGGCTGTTTCTAACTAATTTTTTTTGTTTGAAAATCCAACTTATAAAAGTTGCCAGAGGAAAAGCAAGAAATGCATAAGAATCAATTAGTGCTCTGTTGCCAAAACCGGCATACCACCAGCACCACCACGAAAGGACTATATAAGTATTTAGTATAATAAAGAAAAAAGTTGGATAGAAAAATTCTTTATGCTTTCGGTATAAAAGCACAATTCCAATTAATGAGAATATCATCACAGGGGAATATAAAAGCCAACCATTTCTGTAACTAAACAAACCATTTATTATTTGTGGCTTTGTAAAAAAGAAACCTTCTTCTCCATAAGAATAATAAAAATAATGTCCTGTAACATATTTCCAATATAGCAGTTGAGGTGTTAAAACAATAGTAAATGCTACAAACATTATTAAAATTAAATAATAATGTTTGATGAAATAATTAATCCTTTCAATGAATTCCTTTCTGGATTTTACATCCCATAATAATAAAAAGATTAAAACAATAATATTTGTTGGTCTAATAAGAGTAATTAAACCTACAACAAGACCAAGAGAAATGGTGTTTTTAATAGAGCTGTTTTTTAACCAGTTAATTGTAAGATACAGGAATACTATAAATAGAGAAAAGCTATATGCATGTGTAATAGTTGCCCGAAAACTTGAATAAAAAAATAAATTAGTTCCAAAAACAATAATAGCTAATGTAATTGCTGTAACAATTTTAGAAAAATATTTCTGTAGCATCTTTCTTAAAAAATGCAATCCAATACTTAAATAAAATACACAACTCATTAACAAAGCAAATACATATGGTGCAGAATAACCACCGGTATCATAATTTAAAATTCCGGCAGCAATATGTCCCAAGAAAAAGAAAGGAGCATAAAGGATTGACATACCCATTGTCATTTTAATTACTTTTTTTCCTGCCTGAGTTTTCTTTGCCCAAATAATATATTTACTGTCTTTGTTAAAGTCGTTAGTAAAATCTAAAGCGATATCTTTATAAATAAAAAATGAAGGTAAATATGCATAATAAGAAATCACATCTGAAGTAATTACTTGTTTTGTTTCTTTCCAATATGAAACATTGAACATTGAATAGATAATAATGAAAATAATAAGCCAATTAGTTAAACGCGCAGGATTGACTTTCTTAAAAAAAATGAAAATGATTTTTAACATTTATAATAAATTTCAATT
>CAYOKJ010000394.1:0-1594 GCA_964404485.1 uncultured Bacteroidales bacterium
CAACTAAAGAATACTAAAACAGGAAAAGTGATTTATACTCCACCACAAAATCCGCTAATTATCAATAAATTGCTGAACAATCTTGAAGCTTATATCAATAGTATTGATGATGATATTGATCCGATTATCAAGATGGCAGTTATTCATTTTCAATTTGAAAGCATTCATCCTTTTTATGATGGCAACGGCAGAACCGGCAGAATAATAAATATTCTTTATCTTGTTTTGAATCAACTTCTAAACTTGCCTGTTTTATATTTGAGCAGGTTCATTATTAACAATAAATCCGATTATTACAGATTATTGCAGGAAGTGAGAACCGATAACAATTGGGAAGAATGGATTATGTATAATCTTAATGCAGTAGAAACAACAGCAAAACAAGGGATTAAAACTATTAAGCAAATAAATGGTCTTATGTTTGAATATGAGCAGTTAATAAAAAAAATGAAACCAAAAATTTATTCTAAAGATCTTCTGGAAAATCTTTTTAAACATCCATATACAAAAATTAGATTTATCGAAAATGATTTGCAGATTACAAAGAAAACCGCCATTTCATATCTCACTCAATTAGTAGATATAAATTTGCTGAAGAGATTTAAATTGGGTAGAAATGTATATTATATAAATGAGAAATTGTATAACCTATTTGTAATACCGGAAGTGTAAAAATTGAGAGTAATTACAACTGAAACAATAACAGGTGTAAAATACTACAAATATTACACTCATTATAAAGAAAGGTGTAAAAAATCAGCTTTTCTTCACCAATCTAAAAAATAGGTGGAAATTATGAAGTTTTCTTTACTCATCCTAACATAATATAAATTTAAAACAACGGAGAAATAAATGCTCGATAACGAAACAAAAAGAAGAATAGATACAGCTCGAAATATCCTCGTGGGAAAAGTTCCCGATCCGAAATCACAGGTTGAGCAAATCACAATCGCTTTGATTTATAAATTTATGAACGATATGGATGCATTCGCAGAAGAACTCGGCGGAAGTAGAACTTTCTTTTCTGAAGAATTTGAAAGATATAGTTGGAACAATTTGATGGCTCCCGGAATGGGTGGTTACGATGTTCTCAATCTTTATGCTGAAGCAATTCAAAAAATGGATTTTAATCCGAACATTCCAACCTTGTTTCGTGATATTTTCAAAAATGCTTTTCTTCCTTATCGCGATCCTCAAACACTTAAAATGTTCCTGAAAGTTATAAATGATTTTTCTTATGACCATTCCGAAAAACTCGGTGATGCTTTTGAATATCTGCTCTCTGTTCTCGGAAGTCAGGGTGATGCTGGACAATTCCGAACTCCACGACACATAATTGATTTTATGGTGGAAGTTGTGAATCCACAAAAGAACGATACAATTCTCGATCCTGCCTGCGGAACAGCGGGTTTTCTGATCTCTGTCTACAAACATATTTTAAAAACCAACAAAAAAAAAGGCAAAACCGAAAATGCTTTAACACCAGACGAACGAACAACGCTTGCCGAAAATATAAGAGGTTATGATATTTCTCCTGATATGGTTCGGCTTTCTCTCGTAAACCTTTATCTGCACGGTTTCCAAACTCCCAATA
>CAYOKJ010000395.1:0-1589 GCA_964404485.1 uncultured Bacteroidales bacterium
CGTCCAACACTGGTGATGCGCTGTTGTCCGTCCAAAACTTCTAGATTGTTTTCAGAAACCTTATTAAAATAAATCAAGCCTATTGGGTAACCTTTGAGTATTGATTCAATAACGGCAACCTCTCTTTTCCCACCGTCGGAGGCATAGATGTAGTTACGCTGATACTCCGGCTGAATAGTGAGCTTGCCAGACAAACCGAATAGCCCTTTTCCCTCCAGTTCGTTATAGACAAACCCTTTGCAAATATCTTTGACAGTGATGTCGGTTTTTAAAGTTGTTTTCATATTATTTTTTATGTTTGATTAAAATTCTTTGATAAGGTACATATACTTTTTCGCCAATATGATAAACCAGATTATTCCATTTAGCATTTATCGAGCCTTTGTTTCCCTGTGCATAATAATCATCAACGAATTTTTGTCCAACGGGTTTTATTCCTAATTCATTTGCCATAGATTGACCATTACCAATAATCTCAAACTGGCCAGGATTATATTTATCTAAAAAAGTAATCGGCACACCCATCACGCCATCGTAATCACTTGGGATATTTTTAACAAGACACACTTCTATCGCATCGTAATTATCATATTTTTCAAATGGTTTTTTAGTTGCAAACTTTATCACTTCATCTTTTGTCATCAATGGTAATGGTTGGTGACGACGTCCGTGGTCTAAGCTAGTAAACCAACATACACCAGGAACACGATTCATTTTTTCACCATTACGCTCACGCTCAAATTTGTATGTTTCCGTATATATAAAACTCTCGGGAACCTTGAAATACATACCAGTATTAAAATTCGTTGCACCAAGCCACATCTTGTTTTCCTTAATTTTTGGAAAAACTTCTTTATAGGTGATCGCATTTATGTTGCCGATAATGACGAACTGTTTGTTGTAATCAACAAGTTGTCTAACATATGCACGAAACAGGCTAAATGGTGGATTGGTTATCACTATATCTGATTGTTTCAGCAGATCTATACATTCATCGCTACGGAAATCTCCGTCACCTGCTAACGGCGTCCACTCGTTCTGTTTGTTCACCTTTAACTGTTGGGCAATGTCCTTTAAGTTGAACTCGCCGTCGCCGTCTATGTCACCCACTTCGTTGATAATGAACTTGTTGGCTGTTACCTTCGGCCGGCCCTTTAATTTTGTGAGAGTTTTGTCATCGCCAAACAATCCCAGTTGCGTGTTGGCTACAGGCGACGGTTTATAGCTCGTAGTGATAAGCTGTTTCAATCCAAGTTTATTGAAATTGAGCACAAAATAACGAAAGAAATTGCTCTCGAATGGATCGTCGCAGTTGCAATACACCGCCTTGTCACGGAATACATCTGGATTATAATCCAGATACGCTTCAATCTCTTTCTGAATATCGACGTACTGGGTGTAAAACTCGTCATTCTTTGCCCTTTTTGCGTTTGTAAGATTTTTGTTTGCCATTTATTTCTATTCTTTTTAAAGTCGTAAATTTACAATATTTATGTTTACTTTCATTGTAGCACGGTCTTTTTTACACTTGGCGGTAACTTGTGTATATAACCTATTGTTCTTATTCTGCCAATTTGGTAGGATAAACG
>CAYOKJ010000396.1:0-1588 GCA_964404485.1 uncultured Bacteroidales bacterium
AATTTTAGGACTTGACTTAGGAACAAACAGTCTTGGATGGGCTGTTGTAGAAAATGAAAACAATGAAATTATTGACACTGGAGTTAGAATTTTTCCTGAGGGGGTGGTAGCTAAAACACTTGGGATGGGTGACAAAGAGCAATCAAAGAATGCCACAAGACGAGACAAAAGACAAATGCGCAGACAGTTTTATCGAAAAAGATTACGAAAGATTAAACTTCTTGAAGTATTAATAGAACAGCAAATGTGTCCACTCTCAACAGAAGATCTGAAAAGATGGAAAAATTGGGATAGAAAAGAAAAAACCGATGGTAAAGTATTTCCAAGTAATTCACAATTTGTTGAATGGCTTAAATTGAATCCCTACATTTTAAGAGAAAAAGCATTAAAAGATAAACTTACTCTAAATGAACTTGGAAGAATCTTTTATCATCTTATTCAACGACGTGGCTTTTTAAGTAACCGAAAAGGCAAAGAAGACACTGCTATTTTCACCAAAGGCAAACCTGATGAAAATATACTTTCTATTAACGAAACTAAAGAAAAAATAAAAAACAGTACTCTTGGAAGTTATCTTAATTCGATTTCTTTTAAAGAAAATGTGCCATACAAAACTATTGTTGATGAATCAGGGAAAGAGATTCGTCTACGTGGACGTTATACAGTACGTGATATGTACATTGCAGAGTTTGAAAAAATATGGAATCTTCAAGCTGAATTACTCGGATTAAATAAAAAACAGATTAAAGTAAAAAAAATTAGAGAGTATAAAGGTTCATTGGTGGCTAATAGAAATAAAAATAGAATTAATTATTTACGGAAAAAGTTTGGTAAGAATAATGTTGAAATAAATGAGACTAACAAAAAAGGTATTTCGAAAGTTATTACTTATTCTTTTATGACCTTAAAAGAGTTTTTGGGAGGAGAAATAAAAGAAATTGAAAATGAAAACGGTGATAAAATTCTGAATTTTAAAAGTAATGAGAGTATTTTATTTTGGCAAAGACCATTACGTTCGCAAAAAGGTTTATTGTCTAATTGCCGTTTTGAAAATGATTTGCCTGTAATTATGGGGAATGGGGAATTCC
This sequence comes from uncultured Bacteroidales bacterium, assembly GCA_964404485.1. GTDB lineage: Bacteria > Bacteroidota > Bacteroidia > Bacteroidales > JAIORY01 > JAIORY01. Next base: position 1,089 of record CAYOKJ010000396.1, read on the forward strand.
TTAAAAACAGTAAAGGAGAAATTCAGAAACGAAGCAAAAAACCTTGTCCAATATCACATCCGGAATTTGAATTATTTAGGTCATATCAATTTATAAATAATATAAAGTATAGTAAAAATCCAATACTTACACATGAACAAAGGCAAGTTGTTTTAGATTTAATAAACAGTAAAGAAAACAACTTCGATTTCGTTGAAATACCAAAGAAATTGAAACTTACGTATGAGAAGTTTAATTATGGAGACAAACAAAAGGTCCCCGGTAATATTACAATTAAAAAGTTAAAACCTCTTTTTGATAAAGAGATTTGGGAGGCTCATTACGAAGAAATATGGCATTGCTTTTATTTTTATGATGATGATGATAAACTTTATAAAAAACTGGAAAAAGATTTTGCAATTAAAAAAGATATTGAAACAATTAAAAAAATTCGACTCAAAGAGGGTTATGGTAATGTTTCATTAAAAGCAATTCGGAATATTTTACCCTTTCTGGAAAAA
>CAYOKJ010000397.1:0-1587 GCA_964404485.1 uncultured Bacteroidales bacterium
TTAATTCTTTCTTTCAAATCATTTCTTACTTTAGCTCGTTCTGCATATTTATTCCATGATTTTACTATAGAATTAATGTCTTTAATAATTTTCTCACTTTTTTTGATATTATTATCCTTGGCTATTGTTATCAAATCCTCTTTAGTAATTCCAAGTCTTTTTCCGTTGACACTTAAAGTTTGTTTGCTTACCCAATGATTGGCTGGGTCGAAAGAAAAGCATAAGTCGTAGGCTGGGGCTAGTCTCCATTTCTCATCTTTTTTTAAAATGAAAGAAAAATTCTTTGTGTGGTCATCGTAGTTGGTAGCCAATACATTAAATACCATTCTTCGAAACATTTGCTCAGCTTCAGGATAAGTCAATCGTAGTAACCGCATGGTCTGAAAAACTTGCTCATAACTGTATCCATACATATCATTAAAATCATAGTGTTGCAAACCACAAAGTGATTGGAGATGATGCTTGACATTGCCTTCTCTGTCAAAACGTTTGGTCATGAAATGTGCTCTTCCATTTTCTTTTAGCAATTGACATTTACTTATTTCAATTTCACTGTCTATTGCCATCAGGTAATAAGCATATTCAACTCGACCCCAGCCAGAACTTTCACCAAACTGCTCTCCGCTTACCCCATCTAATTTGAGCAGCCAATGTTCGAAACCTTTGGGTACATTTCCCTGTCCTGATCTTACTTCTTCAGTTTTTGGATTATATGCAATGACGGCCTTAGGACGTGCTCCACCAGCTGAAGTTCCTATTTTTAATATTTCCATCATTGTTTTCTCTTCATCCTTATTCATATTGGTTAAAAAAGCTTCTCGTTCATTGAGCATTTTTTTTGCAATTTCAACCAAACTGTCCAGCTCTAATGAGAAACTTTTTGTTCCTGTTTTGATTTGTGATGGTTCAAATTCTAATGCGCCCATTCCTCTCGTGCCGATAAAGCACAATTTCTCCACGGGATTCATACTGTTTTCCGGCCTCCCTTGTTGAGCTAACCAGATATTAATCAGCTTGTTTCCGTATTTGTCCGGTAAAGCATCAGACAACAATCCCGGCAAACCCTTAAAGTTTTCTTCAGTTTCATTGCGTCCTTTTCGTAATTCAGGAAAACTATAAATTCGTGAACCTTGAGAGATTGGTATTTTGATAGGTGATAAATCCCAATCCCATTGAATAAACTTTGAGTCGTATTGGAAATATCCCAATTGTTGCGATTCATCCCAGCGAATGGCTCCTGCCAATTCGCCCCATATCTTAACTTCGGCTACATCTACCATCCTACATCTTCTTTGTTAATATTACTACCTTTTTTTGGTGAAGCCTGTTTTCTTTGCTTTTTCTTAAGTTTTGCGTATTCTATTGGACTGATTTGGTCTTGAACATTAAACACATCCATGATATATAGCAAATCAAGTACTCTCAATACTTGAATAAGACTATCTATCCTTACCTTTTCTCCCCTTTCCAGCAAGCTTAATGTAGAACGACTTATTCCTGCGTTGGTTGCTACTTGGTATTGCGATTTATTTTGATTTAAGCGATGTGATTGAATGAAAATTCCAATGGTTTCCATCAAAGATTTAT
>CAYOKJ010000398.1:0-1586 GCA_964404485.1 uncultured Bacteroidales bacterium
TATGTCCTTTCCGATTTTGTGTAAAACTAAATATTTTGCAAACTTAGGTTGGTATTACCTTTTTGTTGAAAACTAAACAGGATAACATCCATAATTTTATTTCCAAAATTCTCAATTAATAAATTTTTTAATTTTTTTGCAATTAATAAAAAAAACCAAACAAACATTTTACTATATTTGCCAGCAAATTTTCATAAGCTTATAAAAACATTCAACAAAATGAAACAAATTAAAAATCAAACTCTTAACAAAACAAGTCTAATATTTTTATTCATTTTTCTTTTTGCATTTTCGATTACAGCTATTGCACAGAAAATAAATTATTCTGACAGTTGGGAAAAACAAGGTTATACAGTAACAAGTGAAAAATCCACTGCTGTCAAGGTAAATTATTCGATAAATAACTTTACTATTAGTGATCAAAATATCAATGGAAAAGCAATGAAACTTGTTACTCTTCCCGATGAGTTTCTTCCAAATGATGAGGGAGCACCAAACCTTCCTGGTTCAGGCAGATATATTGCTTTACCTCAGGGAGCAAAAGCAAAATTAACAATTGTTTCTTCTCGCATCGAAAGATTTAAAAATGTAAATATTGCTCCTGCACCAAGGATTCCTTTAGACACAGAAAAAGGACCTCTGGAATACAAGAAAAATAAAAAGATTTATTCATTAGATGCTTTTTATCCTGCTGAACCAATTAAACTTTCCGAACAAACACAGATCAGGGGAGTTGATGTTGTAATGCTTGGTATTACTCCATTTCAGTACAACCCGATAACAAAAGAACTAATTGTTTATCGTGATGTTGAAGTTGAAGTATCTTTTGAAGGTGGTAATAATCATTTCGGCGAAGACCGTTTAAGAAGCCGTAATTGGGATCCAATTTTAAAAGATGCAATTCTTAATTCTTCTACTTTACCAAAAATTAATTACAACTATAGCTCAGATAATTCACGCGATCAGGGTTACAATTATGTTATTGTTGTTCCTGATGATGCAGGATTTATTGCCTGGGCTGATTCATTGAAAATGTGGAGAATAAAACAAGGTATTTCTACTTTAGTTGTTACAACCACAGAAATTGGAGGAAATACTCCTACAGCTATAGAAAACTATGTTAATGATATTTATGCAAACTGGGATCCTGTTCCTGATGCAATTCTTCTTATGGGAGATTATGGAACTTCCGGTAACACAATTGTATCACCTATCTGGAATAGTTATTGTGTATCCGATAATATTTATGCTGATGTAAATAATAATGATATGCCTGACGTGATATTAGCACGTATGACAGCTCAAAATACATCACAACTCGAAACTATGGTTACTAAAGTAATCAACTATGAAAAGAATCCTCCTACATCACCCGATTTTTATGATCACCCGATTACTGCTCTTGGATGGCAAACATCGCGTTGGTTTCAGATTTGCTCAGAAACAGTTGGTGGTTTCTTTAAAAATGAGCTAGGCAAAACTCCTGTACGAATTAATGCAATAAATAGTGGAAACCCAATGGTTGATCCATGGTCAACAGCTGAAAATACATCAACAGTGGTAAATTATTTCGGTCCTGATGGATT
>CAYOKJ010000399.1:0-1583 GCA_964404485.1 uncultured Bacteroidales bacterium
TTTCCATGCCTTTCAACACAGAAGGAATGTTTAGGGGTTATATAAATTCTAATGGTGAGATGAAAGTGCTTTTGTATAAATAGTGGCTTTCTTCTATGTTTTTAATTTTATATCAGAGTTAGATTATATTAAGCAAAAACCGGAATGTTAACAAAAATTTTTAAAATAGTATCATTTTATGATAAAGCACGTTGGAATTCAATTTCCAATTACAATTTAATAAACTTTTACAAGAAAGACCTTGATAATGATACAAAATTACTGACACATTGGTTATGTTACATTTCTGACAGACAAATGGCATTTGGAAGAATTTGGGAAGTTGGTGGATTTGTATTTTCGGAACTTGTATGTAATTTCAAGGAAAATAAAAACATAGAATTGCTAAAACCAAATCAAGTAAATAGTTTTATAAATGACAACGGTATCGGTGGATATGCCTTTACAAGTAAGTCAAAAGTAAATAACAATTCGATTTTATTAAAATCGTACGGATATAAAGAAGATGACATTGTAAAATTCACACCCAGATATTACCCTTCTGATTATTATTCTATTCTTTGTACTTTTGATATTTTAAGAGAATACAATTATTCACTGACAAAGTATATCTCCGACCAAATAAATAAATACAAGGAAAAGGACGATTTAATTCAACGAATATTATTTACGCTTTACCTTTTAACATATTATAAAATTGGGCAACCAAGAAAAACCGATATTGCTGATTTTAAGAAGAATATTCAGAAAGCAAAAGTTAGAACTAAAAAAGTCAAAACAATATTAAATGATAGTTTTGAAAAAGAATTTGACAATTTTAAAAAAGACGCAATTTTTAAACAAAAAAGGGCTTGGTGTAGTTTAAGAGATTTCTTTAAATCACCAGAATTTAATGACTGTTTTAAGAAATCGTTAGAGAAAGAAAATATTGATACATCACAATTATTTACATTAAAATCATTTCGTCAATTTGAATTACCGGGTGACGTATGGAATAACAACTCTACGTTTAGAAATTGTATTCTTGAAAATTCTGAATATGAAAATTCAAAAAAGAGTTTAAACAAAATTTTAAGGGAATATTTTGAAAACAACAAAAATGATTTAGGAGATAGTTACCCTGAACAATTTGATATAACATTTGATTTTGTACCAAGAATGTGTGAAAACAATAATTGTGATATTTGCCCAATTGGTATATTAAAAGGAAAGCAAAATTCAAACTTTGATAAAACTTGTATTATGGATACAAACTATTATTGTCCAGTAGCATTAACAAATTGTAATTACAAAATTGATTGTTTTGGGAAAGAATGTGAATTGATAAAAAATATAATGCCTGACAAAAACGAATTGCATTTGGCAGATAGTACTAAAAATGAAGACGGTAGCAATTAATAAACATAGTATTAAATTGAAAGTTGGGAGTGTTGAAATGTCAAACACACCATATTCAAACCGTTCTAAATCTTAAATTGTAAGATCCTAAATTTTTGGATAAACATTTCTTAATCACTGATTTTCGTACTCCAACAAATCATTACTAAAATAAACAAGTTCAATACCGGCAGTTTTGAACATTT
>CAYOKJ010000400.1:0-1577 GCA_964404485.1 uncultured Bacteroidales bacterium
ATTAAATTTAAAATTATTATTAACTAAAATTATTTATCATGAAAAAATTATTACTATTATTAGTGGCAGTATGCTTTGTCATTGGTGCAAATGCACAAAAAGCTACAAAATCTATTAAGATGGATCAAAAAAAGTTACTTCTTGATAGTGAATATCAAAGAAAAGCTGTTCCGCCCGCAATTAATTACTCTAATGATGAGAAAGCTAGTGTTGAAAGTATGGATATCGTAAAAGTAGATGTCGGAATAGCACATAGTCAAAGATCTTTTCGTCGTGAAGACTGTAAAGTTATATCTTATAATAAAGATTTGGATTTGATAAGTATGTCTTTTATACTTGATGCAGAAACTTATCCTTCAATTGCTTTGAGTGATGGATCTGTTGGAATCTTCTATTCCGATAATCATGGCCTAACATGGTCAGGACCTGTGCTCCTCTCTGATTTCAGCGCTGATGGATTGCGTAGTTATTACTTATCAAGCGTTCTTTATAACCCAACTGGCAATACAGTTGTAGAAAACGCTTATGGTATATATCAGGGTGTTGCACCTGATGATCCGGGCCTGTTGTTATGGAACAACCAAGCCTTTGGATCAAGTACCCTTGGAGGCGCTAATTACTTTACGGAATACTTTGTAAACGATGAACCTAATCACGAGCATGACGGATACTTCAATCAGTTTGGACTAACCCAAAAAGAAGATTTCATGAAGTGTTTTAATATCTGGGCAGAAGGAGATTGGTCTGCTTTTACACAACTTAAAATGGAAGACATTCATGGAACGTTCAATGGTACCGGATTTGACTGGAACCTGGAACATTCTGTCGTAGATATGCCTTTTAATATAGAAGCTGGTGAAGCCATGTGGGTTGGTAAATGGACCTACTCTGATTTAGCAGCAGATATGGTTTGGTCAGATGATGGCATGATTGGATATACATGGATGGTTGGTGCACATGAAAATATGGGAACTGGTTATTGGCCTATTCTCTATAGAACCACTGATGGCGGAAATAGTTGGGATGAGATTGAACTTGACTTCTTTAATGATGACATACAAGATGTCTTTAGTAACGGCGAGACAGACCCCCTAAAGTGGTTAATTTTCCCCTGTCAGGATATTAATGAAGAATACAAAGATTTCGCTATCCCATATTTCAAGGCTTCTGCAGGTGCAGTTGATGCTGAAGGGAATTTGCAATTATTTGCTGATGTGGGCAGCCACAGTCGTGACTTTATTAATGAATGGGAATATTTCGAAGGTATTGGTTGGATATATAATCGTGCTGGTTGTATATTTAAATTTACCATTGGAGATGAATTAATTGATGCTATGTTGGTTGACTCCTTGATGTCACTTCAAGCCCAAGATCAGCTAGGAAATGACTCATTGTATCTCGATAATGGCTGGCTCCACAGGTTGAATGTTACTAAAGATGAACGCTCAGAAGAATTCTTTGTGACATGGAATGATACGCCGGAAGGAGATCGTTTTGTGTATAATTTTGCACCTGATGTAAAGGGTTGGTCTTATAATTCAACTACCGGCGAACATACAGATGCTGTTTGCTTCACT
>CAYOKJ010000401.1:0-1568 GCA_964404485.1 uncultured Bacteroidales bacterium
CATAAAAAAAGTATTTTATTCTTAGTGGAGCATAGGGGAATCGAACCCCTGACCTCTTGACTGCCAGTCAATGTATTTTATTATCTTTTTTCTTCCTTTTACTTCCTATTATTACATAAGATAAATATTATGAGTATGTAAACAATTAATATTTTCCTTTGTTTATGCTTTGTTTTCCTAATTTGTATGTATATTTGTATGTACATTCTAAATTCTTATACATTATGGATACCATTAAAAACAAACCTGAAGTTACTACTTCGATTATTTTAGAAACTCGAGTTGCTAAAAAAAACAATACACATCCTGTTAAACTAAGAGTCACTTTTGAAAGAAAACAAAAGTATTATACAATTAGAGGACATTCTTATTCTACAAAAGATTTCGAAATCATTATTGGACCAAAACAAAAAGGAATATATAAAGATGTAAAAAGAAAATTAGCATACATAGAAAACAGTGCAATTGAATTTATTGATAATATGGCTAATGATTTTTCTTTTGAAGAGTTTGAAAAATTTTTCCAAAAGAAAAAAAACAACAAGAAAACTATTCAGGATTTCTTTGAAGGTAAAATTGATGAACTTAATAGCGAAAATAAATTTCAATCAAAATCATTATATATTGCTACACTAAATTCTTTTTCTCATTTTGATAGTAATCTTAGCTTTAAAAGAATAAATCCTAATTTCCTTACTAAATATGAAAACTGGATGATCTCAAAAAATGAAAATAGAAAATCACAGAGGTTTACAACGATTGCTATTTATATGAGAAATCTCAGACATATTATTAACAGAGCCATTAATGAAAATGTATTCAAACAATCAGATTATCCTTTTGGTATTGAAAAAGACAAATACCAAATCCCTGTCACTAATAATATTAAAAAAGCTCTTAATCTCTCTCAAATAAAAATGCTTTTTAATTCTGTCCCGGATGACAATAATGAAGCAAAGGCTTTGTCCTACTGGTTATTTAGTTACTTATGCAATGGAATGAATATGGCTGATATTGCAAATCTAAAATATGGCAATATTAAAGGTAATAACTTAATCTTTATTAGACAAAAAACCCTACATACTTCTAAAAGAAAAAGAGAAATATCTGTATATTTGTTGCCCGAAGCACATAACATTATAAATAATCTCGGTAATAAGCCACAAGAAAAAAACTCATATATTTTTCCTGTGTATAATGATCAAATGTCAATGGAGCAAAAGTTTATCAGGCTTAAGCAATTCATTAAAACAACTAACAAGTACATTAAAAGAATAGCAAGTAAAATTGGTCTTGACAAAGAAATTACGACATATTGGGCTAGACACTCATATAGTACCGTTTTAAAGCGTTCAGGAGCTTCAATAGAATTTATAAGTGAACAACTAGGTCATACAAGCACAAAAGTAACAACCAATTACCTTGATACATTTGAAGATGATCAAAGAGCAGAATTTGCTAAAAAACTAACCGATTTTTAATAAAATTATTGACCAAAAGAAAAAAGATGCGACTCATCGTATTAATCTTTACCTTTGAAGCAAAATGAGATAATCTTACATTTATTA
>CAYOKJ010000402.1:0-1560 GCA_964404485.1 uncultured Bacteroidales bacterium
TGCAATGATTATTTGTCGAAACCAATAAATGCTAATGAATTGAAGCAAATGATAAGAAAATACTTATAGAAACAATATTCTACGCATCAGAGTATCCGATTAATTTCCGAGGCTAAGGTGAAAAATTTAATATACTTGTAGTAATTATTTAAATTTAGAGCTAATAAAATAAAAAAAACTCCATGACTAATAAACCGTCTTACGAAGAATTAGAAAATCAGCTTGCTGAACTTAAAAAACAAAACGAAATTCTGAAATCGTCTGAAAATATAGATAAAATCACCGAGCGCAAGCAGGCAGAAGATTCTTTGAAGGAAAACAAAATTCGCTTTCAAAGCTTATCTGAAGCTGCTTTTGAAGCTATCTTTTTATCTGAAAAGGGTGTTTGTATCAATCAGAACTCATCTGCCGAAAAAATGTTCGGTTACACAATAGAAGAAGCAGTTGGCAAGATGGGTACAGATTGGATAGCACCGGAAGATCGTGAAATGGTTATGAATAATATGATCTCAGGTAATGAAGAACCTTATGAAGCAACAGCCCAGCGGAAAGATGGATCAAGGTTTCCAGCAGAACTTCAAGGCAAAATGAGCCTTTATAAAGGGAAAACTGTTCGGGTAACTGCTCTTACAGATATATCTTCTCGAAAAAAAGCTCAAGATGCACTTTTGGAAAATCAACATCGCTATGAAAAAGCCCAGGCATTAGGCCATGTAGGAAACTGGGAATATAATCTTGAATCAAAGTTATTTTGGGTTTCTGATGAATCAAAAAGGATTTATGGTTTAAACTTGGATTCTAATAATTTTAGTACGGAACAAGTTGAAAATTGCATTCCTGAACGAGAAAGGGTGCATCAAGCATTAATTGATCTTATTGTTCATGATAAAAAGTATGATTTAGAATTCGAAGTTATACCCACGGATAAAACTCCTCGAAAAATAATTCATTCAATTGCTGAAGTAGAAAGGGATGCATCTAATAATCCGTTAAAAGTGTTGGGTGTTATCCTTGATATTACAGAACGGAAAAAAGCGGAAGATACGCTGAAAGAAAGTGACGAATCATTACAAATCATTTTAGAAAATATACCCTTTGCTATTCTTGCACATAATTTGGAAGGGAAATTTGTTTTGGTCAACGATTATACCACAAAACTTACTGGCTACACCAAAGCTGAACTCTTAGAAATGGAAGTATCTGATATCGATCATCAAAGTGTAAATAGAGATGATAGAAATAATATCTGGAAAAGTTTAGAATTCGGAGGTTTCAAACATATCATTTCTACACACTACAAGAAAGACGGATCAACCTATATTGCAGAGATAAATATTTCAGCTGTGAAGATTAAAAATGAGTCTTTATTATTAGCTGTTGTACAAGATATCACCGAACGCAAACAGGCAGAGGCAATAAAAAGCATTCAGTATGAAATTATTAGAATCGTACTTAGCACCAAAAACCTTTCAGAATTTTATGAGGCGGTCAGAGGGGCGCTGGGTCAGATAATGAACGTTGAAAATTTCTATGTGGCATTTTACGATGAAAAAACAGACC
>CAYOKJ010000403.1:0-1548 GCA_964404485.1 uncultured Bacteroidales bacterium
AAACAGAAAAATTAGGAAAAGTATTTCGTACCGAAGAGGTAGAAACTTATGCACTGAATGGCGTTGACCTTCATGTAAAAAAAGGTGAGTTTGTGGCTGTTATGGGGCCATCAGGTTGTGGAAAATCAACTTTACTCAATATTATTGGTTTGTTAGATAATCCAACAGAAGGAGATTATATTTTTAACAAAACAAATGTCTCTAAACTAAAAGAAAAAAACCGAACAAACTTCCGCAAAGGGAATATCGGTTTCATTTTTCAAAGTTTCAACCTCATCGACGAACTTAGTGTGTTTGATAATGTGGAACTACCGTTGTTGTACCTAAAAATGAAGGCCAGCGAACGACGCGAACGAGTGGAAGCTGTATTAAAACGCATGAAAATTGGGCATCGTATTAAGCATTTTCCTCAACAACTTTCGGGTGGACAGCAACAGCGAGTAGCAATTGCCAGAGCGGTTGTGGCAAATCCAAAACTAATTCTTGCCGATGAGCCAACAGGTAATCTCGACTCAAAAAATGGTATTGAGGTTATGAACCTACTATCAGAACTTAATCAGGAAGGTGCCACAATAATTATGGTAACTCACTCGAAACGCGATGCCGGTTTTGCCCATCGCACCATTAATATGTTGGATGGAAAAATAATTTTTGAGAATGGGAATGGATAAGGGTAGGAATATTGGTACATTTTGAAACGAAAAAGGCTTAATTGCTATATATTATTATGTTAAAATCATTAATTAAAACCATCTGGAATCATCTCAGGATGAATAAAACCTATGCAGCAATTAATCTAGGTGGTTTAGCCATTGGCATTGGGTGTAGTCTGGTAATCTTTAAAATTATTGTTTACGAATCTAGTTTCGATAGCTATCATCATAATTATGATAATATTTATCGCTTAATCACTGAATATCAAGACCCAAACGAAGGAATTAAATACGAGGAAGGCCAGGTACCTCCCGTGGGAGAAGCAATAAGAAATGAGTTTCCCGGCATAGATGCCGTAATGACCTTCTATGCTGCTAAAGGTCAAATTAGTCAAATTAGTATTGAAAATGAAAATGGTGACATCCAAAGGTACCAGGAAACTAAAGGCATAGTTTGCGCGGACCCTAATATTTTTAAGGTTTTCGATTTTAATTTCTTAGCCGGCAATCCCTCGGAAGCTATAATCAATAAGGGAAGTGTAGTGATTAGCTCTTCACTGGCGCAAAAGTATTTTGGTTTATCTGAACAGGAAGTAGGTGAAGCAATGAATCGATTGATAACTATAAATAATAAAGCTACTTTACAAGTCAGTGGGGTTATATCAGATCCTCCCAAAAATACAGATCTTCCTTTCACTATTATTGCAAATTATTATGATCAGATTATAATAAATCCATATTTTGGTGGAGGCACAGATTGGGGGGCAGGCCATTCTTCCACCAATTGCTATTTGCTTTTGCAGAAAGATATATCTGTAGCCGATTTTGAAAATAAGCTTTTGGCATTCTATGATAAATACCATGAGAAAAATAATAGCCAAGATCGGCGATATTT
>CAYOKJ010000404.1:0-1547 GCA_964404485.1 uncultured Bacteroidales bacterium
CTACCAAATTCCATATTCCTACAACCAACATTTCTACGAAAGCTTATACAATTACCTTTTCTGAAATTTAATTTTATTGAGAAATAAATGTCCATTCCTGTAAAATCATTAAAACCAAAAAAGCCGCCTAATTTATCAGTTCCGATAGTAAGAAAATGATATCTTGCAGCAATACCTATCCTTGGAGTTTCCCAGTTATAAAGCGACAGAGGTATGCTAAGTTCAAATTCAGGACTTTCGTACCGTGGTGTTATTGATATCTGAGCAGGACGTTGTAAATAAGAATTACTAAAAACTATGGGATAAATAAAAGTGCTGTTAAAGTATATATTTTTTGAATAATGATAATCGAACTGAAAACTTAATGCAGTTGGAAGCATCATTGTAATTGTGTTTTTATTTAATGATGCAGTCGGGTTTCCGAGCAAACGATTACTAAGGATGTTTGTTAAATTATGCATGTTTTCGAAAACCAAAGTGTCAATTCTTTCCCAATATTCATTTCCATTTTCAAAAACATGTTCCTCTGCATTATCCTTGAATTTTATTGCTCCTATATCTAACAACGAAACTCCAACTCTGTAATAATAGTCTTCATATGGCTGAACGCATAAACGTCTGTATTTTCGATTGTCATATCCTCTCTTTTTTTTGTGGAAACTCACGCCAATATCAAATCCAAAGCCACCACCTTTAATGTTTTTTCCTTCCGGGAAATCGTTATTATCATAATTAATTGGCAAAGAAAAACCTGCTTTCGCATTAATATTTCTGATGTCAATTGTGCTGTCATTAAATACAACATAATCAATGTCGTCGGCTTGTATATATATTGCACTATAACCAAGTAGTCTTTTTACAGTTATTCCCGCTGACCATTGATTTAGATAATCTTTATAAAAAATATTAGCATAAGTTAATCCTATTTCACCCCATGCCATTGCTCCCAAACGAAAATCATCATCAAGATAATTAATGTTAAACTGAGGAGGAAAGTTTAGTCCTTCGTAAGAGAAATTTGCAATTTCAAAAGGCATTTTGTTAACAGAAATAATTGCTCTGGCAGCAGTATGTAATGCAAAAGCATGACCATTAGTAGATACCATAGCAGAAGGACCGTTTAGTCGGATATTTGTAAAAGCAAATCTCATCTTTTCATCACGGTAGCGGTCAAAACTTTGATTGTATTTTCCATATTTTGGGAAGACAGGTTCCTTTTGTAAAAAATTCCCTAGATGGTAGTCTTCTGAGTGTATGTTTAAAAAATTATTCTGAATAAAAATATCTCCAGACAGTAGATTTATATCCATATATATTTTTGAATTTACAATAGAACTTGGATTAATAATTGCTCCGTTTGAGCCGGCAAAATTACTGTTAACAATCCCAAGCATTTCTTGCGAATGTGCAATAGAAAAGGAAGATATAAAGAAAATTATTATTACAACTTTTTTCATTAATATGATAAATTTTAAAAATAGTAATTGTAAGAATTAAAAAATTATTAATATTTTTAAACGAACATTTCGATAATATATTACAATAAT
>CAYOKJ010000405.1:0-1535 GCA_964404485.1 uncultured Bacteroidales bacterium
TAATTGAAAAAGCAGATCTGGTAACAGAAATGAAAAACATTAAACATTATTATGACAATGGTGTAAATGCCAGAGATGGAATTGAGAGATGAAAATACAAATTTAAAATTTAATGAAACCAATTGGAATAATTCACAGTCCTTTTAAAAGCAAAAAAGATATGCCGATACAAAGTGTCGGCGCAAAAGAAATAAAAGGCTTTATAGAAATTTACCCGGAATTTTTACCCGGCATAAAAGACTTAGATGGTTTTAGTCATATTTATGCGATTTATCAATTTCACAAAAACAAGGATTATAAATTAATTACCAGGCCTTTTCTTGATAATACCGAAAGAGGCGTATTTTCTACCCGTGCTCCAAAACGTCCAAATCCAATCGGGCTTTCAATTTTTAAAATTGAATCTATTAAAAATGAAAAGATTTACGTTAGCGGAATTGATGTTTTAGATGAAACACCTTTATTAGATATAAAACCCTACGTTTCGAAATTCGATGTAATTGAAAATACAAAAAACGGCTGGTTAGAAAATATAATGCACAAAAGCGAAAATTTAAAATCGGATGATAGATTTTGAAATTTAGCATTTTAAATTAAACTGTAAACTTATTTTAGGACGAGTCAAAGCAAACCGCCTAGCGCCTCAAAGGCGCTTGGCGGATGATAGAACCAGCAAACCTGCATAGAGCTTCAAAGTCGCTTGGCGGATGACCAAAATTTAGTTTTAATGTTTGAAATAGATTTAATAACACCAAAACTAAATACTTATGATTAGCTTTTAAAACGCTATTATTTCACGCACTTATTCCTACAAACCGCCTAGCGCTTCAAAAGCGCTTGGCGGATGATAGAACCAGCAAACCCAAATAGAGCTTCAAAGGCGCGCGAATAATAAAAGCGAAAATTTAAAATCGGATGATAGATTTTGAAAACCGTTGTAAAACTCAGTTCCTCCATGTTTTTAATGAAGAGCTGGGATGGGTAAAACAATAAATAATTTGTATTGATCTTGCCAAAGTACGCTTAATCATCCCTTATTTTTAATACGTTCATTCTCTAATTCTTCCTTTGTCCAAATATCATCTTTATTCTTACAATAATCGACAAAAGAACAATCAGGACACCATCCGCTACAAAAGTCAATTACCCAACCTGACATGGCATGAAAACCATCTTTGAAATGTTCTCTTAATTCTTTGTATGCAAGCTTTACAGGGATTCCATCCCCGGGGAAACTTACTTCTGTTCCATTTGCAGATAAAGAATTTAACATCGTTTCTAATAATCTTTCAACTTGTTTATCAGTCATTTTATCAGCAGGAGGTAATTCATCATAACTCACACCAACTTTTTCTTTTGAAGACATACATTCTCCTTCTTCAATTTTCAGCATTTGTTCCTCGAAATTTTCATATGAATCATCAAAGTCTATTTCAGCTTTTTCCTGAGACTCTGATAAATTAAAATCAGCTATTAATTGTTCTATATATCTGTCCATAGATTTGGTTATTTTATAATCATTCTATTCTTTTGAA
>CAYOKJ010000406.1:0-1525 GCA_964404485.1 uncultured Bacteroidales bacterium
TAACATCTCTGCCTTTTATTTTTTGCTCAACTGAGCCTTAAATCCTATAATGTTACCACAAGTTATTCTTTAATTAATGTGTATTTTCCTTCTTTTATTTCAACAATTTTCCAACCCTTTTTTAATGTTAATACATAATCATCTTTATTCATTATTTCTGAATTCGTTGACTTTGGAGCAGAAATTACAAATATTTGCCAATCGTTTGACCTGTATATTCCGTCTTTAACTTCCAAAATGCCCCATTCCCCGATTAAGTGCATTGTTTTATAAACTACTCCATTATCAATTGGAATTAGCTTTTCTTGTGGATTAAATGTAAATTTAAGGTTGTTATTTCGAATAATTAATTGATTTCCTCCAATTATTTTTTCTTTATAGATATTAGTCAGTTTTTTCTGTTTTTCAAATTTTTCAGTTTCATTCTTTATTAAAGCTTCATAGTCGTAATTACTTCCAATTTTTTCTACAAGTGCTTTAAATGATAAAGTGTCTGATGGCATCTCAACCAAAACAACATTTTCAGCAATTTCAGTTAAGTTTTTACCATCAATTATTTGTTTGAGCCACTCAATATTTAATTCATCGAAAAGAAAGCCATAAGCCGGACCTGTCAAATAAGCAAATGAATTTGCAAAACCATCCTTATTATCTGCAAGATCAAGTTGCTTAGCTATTACTTTTGAAACAATATTTTTATTTAATCCGCAAAGTTTATAACCGGTATATTCCGGCATTCCTTCATGCCGCTCAAAGTCATTTTCATTATTATCTGGAAATAATCTTTGTCTGGACTTTCTAATAATTAAGGCGTCTTTAATAGCAACTTTTTTATCCGATATATTTTCAGACATAAGCGCTTTGCTTAGTGCTCTCAGTTCAAGTTTAATAAGAATAGAGCCTTGTAGTCCGTCCAAATGTATATTTGATGTCATCACAGGAGATATACCTATTCTACCCTCAACCCTGCTATGCCAATTTTCATGAATCAGAAGTTTATTTCTTAAATATTGATCGTTTTGTGAAAGAGCGTTCCAGTTTACAACTGCCCATTTTTTTCCGCTCCAGTCAATTGAATAGTTCGCAATATTAATATTTTCAGGAAGTGTTCCGATAAATACCCCATCATGTTCAGATAGTTTCCCTTCATTATCCGGTTGATTTGCTATTATTGTTCTGGTTTCAGGAATAACAAACATAGTTGGTCCGTATAAATTTATGCCCCAAAGCTTTCCATTATCAATTGAGCATAGAGAATCCATTTCTACAAAATAAGATTTAGCTAAAGCATAATCAATGTTTTCCTGAGCCTTTATGTTGACCGGAAACATAATCTGGATTGTTAAAATCGCAATAATCAGTCTATAATATTTCTTGTAAGTTTTCATTTTGTCTCCTCCTTTATTATAATTTGTGCCAACATAAATATAACCGTAATATTCCGTTTATATCTAAATATTTCTAATAGTTGCTTGTTAAAATATTGTTTAATACGCTATTGCTATTTAGAAAATATATGTTATAA
>CAYOKJ010000407.1:0-1519 GCA_964404485.1 uncultured Bacteroidales bacterium
AAAACTTTCGTAAATTTGAAATCATGAAAAGATCAAAATCGATTCAAAGACATTTTAGCACTACTTTCAAAAAGGAGAAAGTAGAGCTGATAGATCAAGGAAAAATCAGCGTAAAAGCGGTAAGCCAAATTTATGATGTAAGTGAGACAGCCATTTACAACTGGAAGAAGAAATATTCGAAGTACTCCAAGAGTGAGCGTGTGGTTGTAGAGAAAATCAGCGAGGAGAATAAGAACATAGAATTATTAAAGTGTATAGCAAAATTAGAGCGAATAGTAGGCAAAAAGCAACTGGAGTTAGATTATTACAAAACAACAGTAGAAAAGTTAAGCGAAGAAGCGGGAGAAGATCTTGAAAAAAAATACAAACCCAAGTCATGACGGCTTTGCTAACACAAGGGTATGGTATGGTGTCGATATGTGATTATGTAGGAATCAGTCGCCAAGCCTATCATAAGCGTCTAAATATCCGGAGTTCAAAAGAAGAGCTTTATCAAGACATAGAACAGCTTGTAATACAGAACCGTAAACAGAAGTCCCGAGCTGGATTGCGGTCAATATACCATAAGGAAAAACTATCGTCATTACTTGGAATAAATCAGTTTGAGCAGCAGATGAGTGCACTGGGGCATGCGCTAAAACCATATCGGTCATATTTAAAAACAACCGATTCAAGAGGATATTACTACAGATTTGATAACTTAATATCAGGAATAAATCTACAAAGAGAAAACCACGTTATTGTAGGAGATATAACGTATTATCAGAACCAAAATAAGTTGTATTATATATTTCATTTTTTAGATTATTACACACTGGAGATGAAAGGTTTAATTGGCAGTAAAACCATGGAGGGCATAAATGCAGAGAAGTGTTTGATGCAAGTTTTTGCCTATAACAAAACCAGCAAATATAACAACCAACTCATATTGCATACCGATGCAGGAAGTCAATACAGAAGTCATAAATTTCAAGCAATGCTACGCAGGGCACAAATACGACCAAGTCATGCAGGAAACTGCTTTGAAAACGGACTATCAGAAAGAGTAAATGGGATTGTTAAAAATGAATATCTGGTAGATTATGATATAAGAAGCTTGAGTCAACTAAACGGGGTACTCAAAAAGATTAAATATCAAATTAACGAAGTATGGCCATCTAAAATATTAGGGAATAAAACCCCAAAACAGTTTGCTCAATTGACGCGCGGGAATAGCCTTGAAAACAGACTGTTAAGAACAGTAAAAGAAATACAATATATCTGATGGGTATTTTTAAGGCATTGCAACAGAAAAAGTGTGTATCTTTGAACTATAAAAATAGGGGAAGAACATTTTATCTCCCCCTATCACTTTTTCAGTTGATAAAGCTATTCCTTGATGGGTTGCTCCCCAGCAGAGCCCATCTCCGCTTCACTTTACAAGACAAATATATGTTGAGCATTATTAATAAACAAATTATTTTATTAACAGAAAGTGGAAAATTTTAAACTTTGCGTCAACCATATTTATGAATGGACA
>CAYOKJ010000408.1:0-1518 GCA_964404485.1 uncultured Bacteroidales bacterium
CGCCAGGTTTTCATCCTGGTAACACGGGTTCGAATCCCGTACGGACTACAAAAAAACCCTTGTAAGCAATGCTTGCAAGGGTTTTCAGTTGTTATGTAAAGAAAGATTATTAGAGTATAATATTTCGTAATTGTGTTTTTAAAACATACCAAAATATTCTGAATTAATCTGTATTTCTAATAATCAAACTTCTTTTAAAGAATGATAACATTAATAAGCAGAATTATATCTTTGCAAAAACAAAACAGATTTAATGCTTTATCTTGCACCATTACAGGGATATACTAATTACATTTTCAGAAATGTTTACAATAGCTTTTTTGATGGTATTGATGTGGCAATCAGCCCTTTTGTTTCTCTTGTTGAAGGCAAAAGAGTAAAGCTTTCACATTTAAAAGATGTATTACCTGAAAACAATTCCGTAATGAAAGTTATTCCACAAATACTGGGATATAATCCTGAGCAATTTATTATAATGGCAAGAGATTTATACAATTTAGGTTATGAATCCATCAACTGGAATCTTGGTTGTCCGGTTTCTGGAATTGCACAAAAGAAACGTGGTTCGGGAATGCTTCCATACCCTCAGCTAATTAAGGAAACATTAGATGAGGTACTTCCAAAAATTCCAAATAAACTCTCCATAAAATCCAGATTGGGTTATTCTAATAATAAAGAGTTGCTTAATGTTTTGCCAGTTTTAAATAGTTTTCCCCTGGAATTTTTAAATATTCATCCCCGAATCGGTAAACAAATGTATAAAGGCGAACTTGATCTGGAAGCTTTTTCATCTTGTGTAAAAACTTGCGAACATAGAATAATATTCAGCGGTGATATTATTGATTATGATTTTTATAATAAAATGAAGAATAAATTTCCATCAATTAATGATTGGATGCTTGGCCGCGGACTACTATCAAACTTATTTTTACCAAACGAAATTCTGCAAAAGGAAAACATCCCTGATGAAGAAAAACTTAAGATATTCTCAAGTTTTGTTAACGAACTTTTAGAAGAAATTAAAAACACAAGTACTGCAGATGTTCATCTTTTAAACAAAATGAAAGAATATTGGAAATATTTTAAATTTATGTTTGTTGATGGTGATGAAATTTTCAACACTTTGAAATTTATTCAAGATGTCGAAAAGTTTTCTAATACTACAAATGAAATTCTTAAAAATGCCAAATTAAAAATTTAGACACTGTTCTAAGATCTACTTTCTCCTGCGATTTTCCCCTCTTTTATCATTATCTCGTCTGCGACTGCTGCTTTCCCTTCTCGAACTGCTTCCGCTTCTTGAACTGCTTTCCCTTCTCGAACTTCCATCGCTTCTACTTTTGCTGTCACTTCTCCCGCTACTTTCTCCTCTCTGACTGTCATCATTTTTTTTGCTATCGTATCTTCTACGACTGCTTTCTTTTCCCTGACTGTCATCACTTTTTTTGCTGTCGTATCTTCTGCGACTGCTTTCTTTTCCCTGACTGTCATCACTTTTTTTGCTGTCGTATCTTCTAC
>CAYOKJ010000409.1:0-1510 GCA_964404485.1 uncultured Bacteroidales bacterium
AGGATCTTTGTCTGTTGAGGTTCCACCATCGCCAAAATTCCATGCGTAAGAGGTGGCATTTGTAGAATAGTTAGTAAATGTTACTTCCAAAAAGTTGGTTGCACTTACTTCAAATTGAAAACTTGCGACCGGATTTACTGGTTCCGGATCATCTTTTTTACATGAACTGATTGTCAGAACAATAATTGCAACAGCCATTAAAGACAGGCTGTACATCCAATGAAAATTTCTTTTTTTCATAATAATAATTTTTTTGATTTGTTAGTTAATAGTTTTGATTTTTAATGACCATTAATAAAAATGAATTACTAATCTCAGCATGATTTACATCAAAATTGAGCTTAAATATATAATTTTTATTAATGCAAATGATTGCGAAAATAATAACTAATTATTCGTTTTCCAAAATATTCATTTCATCAAAAACACATCAATAGCAAATATTATTACATCAAAAACACAACAATAAAAAGCTTTATGTGTTGTGTTTCAGCTTTGTAAAAAATGAAAAATGAGTTTTTTACTAATACATCAATTTACTTCGATTTATAAGTTTTGATTTTAAATTTAAAACGACAAAATATAATCTGTTAAGTTAACTTTTCGTTCCAGGTTGAGCTTTTTCCTCAGACGATATCTGCTAATTTCAACACCTCGCAAAGAAATATTCATCAGCAAAGAAATCTCTTTACTTGAAATATTCATTCGTAAATATGCGCATAGTTTTAATTCCCTTGGTGTTAATGACGGGTAAGCATTTTTTATTCTTTCAAGGAATTCTTCATGTACACTTTCAAAATGTGACTCAAAAACTTTCCACTGTTTATTAGTATTTATTTCCTTATTAACCTTACGAATTATATTTTTTAATAGAAGTTGATCGTTTTCAATATTAATAGAATTTAAAACAACTTTCATTTCATCCCTAAGGTTAATTAGAATTTCATTCTTATGGATAGTTTCAAATGTAGAATTAGCTAATTCTTTATTTTTTTGTTTAATTCCTTGTCTCAACTGCTGATTCCTTATATTAATTATTTCCTTTTCTGTTTCCAGGGCTTCTCTTTTCAATTCACCCTCTCTTTTACTGTATAATTCTTGTTGTTGTTTTTCATTATTAGTTTTAACTTTATTAATCCTTCTTTTAATGATAATATAAATAATTATTATCAAGATAATTAATAAAAGGAAGTAAATAATAAATGCTAACACTGAACGATGAAAAGGTGGAGACACATAAAACTCTACACTTTTAACATTTGAGATTTTATCGAAAATATTTTTTGATTTTACCTTAAAAATATAATTACCCTCATGGAGATTTGTATATTCTTTTGAATTTCTGGAATTCCATAAAGACCAATCTTTTTCAAAGCCATCAAGATATGTTGAGTATAATAAATGTGATGAATTATTAAAATCATTTGATGAAAAAGTAAATTCTATGTGATTGTTCGAGTGAACTAATTGAAAATCAACAGCTGTATCGGAAAAATATTTAGTAATATCA
>CAYOKJ010000410.1:0-1508 GCA_964404485.1 uncultured Bacteroidales bacterium
TGAAATGACATGGTAGCATAAGCAGCAAAACTTTTTTGATTTTCAGGCAAGCCTTTTATAAAAATATTTCCTAATCCATCAATATCCATTTTTAAAATACCGAGATATGTTTGTTCTCCTTTGTCATTTTTTGCAATATCTTCAAAAATTTTTTCTTTCTTTTTACAAAACTTTATTCCGTTTTTTTCTATTTTATTTGAAATGATGTTTCCGTTTTTATCATGATGATATGCCTGTTCATTTCCTCCATAAAACTGAAATCCATAACTTACAGATTTTCCTTTAAGTCCAAAAATAAAATCAGTATTATTGAATTTTATTACACGTGATACATCAGCAGAAGAAATACTTCTGAATTCTACATTTTCTTTTATAAGTTCTATTTTGTCAAATAAATAATTATCTATACCTACGATGTTCATTTGAGAATGTGAATAATTATTCAAATATTTTGATTCGTCCTTAGGGTTTTTATAAGTTATTAAATAATCAGCATCTTTCAGTGCTGTTCCTAATTCAGTTTGTTTTGCAACAGTTTTTGAAACATAATAATCTATATCTTTTTGTTCTATGCGATTATTTTTATCTAATTCCTCACCTGTAACAGCACATATTGCAACATCACCTCCTGTTTTTTGTACATCAAAAAATGTTGTTTTATTAATAATTACAGATTTGAATTTTTGATTTTTTTGCTCAATTAGTTTGTCTGCTATAAGCTTCCATAGTCCACCAAGATTATTACGTTCGTTTGTTTCCGGTGTTTCTATCCAATTAACCCATTTATTATTTTCCTTTTTACTTCGATAAGTAAAGGGCAAATAAGCAAAATTTACTGCAAGTTTTCCTTTATGTTCTTTCCATAATTCTTCCTCTATTTTATTTTTGATTTCATCTAAAGCATAAATAACTTCCTGTGTATTTGGAAGTGCCATATAAAATTTTCCACCGGATGAATAAATTACATGCCCAATTGTAGCCTTAATATCTTTATGAGTTATTATTTGTTGAATTATTGAATCTATAAGCAATTGTAAATAAAATGAGCGTCCTTTCAAACTTTTTGCAGCTTTGTTGCTGGCAATATTATAGATAAATTTTTGTATTCCTGAAATATCTCCACCAAAAAGAATAACAGGATATTTTCCATTTTTTATTTTTAATCTTTTATTTACATCATCAAATATAAAATCATTATGATGTTTCTCGGAATACACATATAAACAATCGGCAAAAGCAGCAGTTGTTTTAAGATGTTCAAACAGGCTTACATTAGCCATATCCATTGTATTAGAAGGAATACACCAAGTGTATTTCTTTAACAAGTAAAATAAACTTTCAGTAAATGCACTAATATCATCAGTTGGTATATTATCAAATTCAGAAATAAATTTTTGCCATAATTCTTTATACTTTTCTTGAGATATTCCATTATCAATTTCTTCAATTTTATCCGTGAAAATATCAGTTTCACTCTCTATGTTCAGAGATTTAAGTTTAAAAGCATT
>CAYOKJ010000411.1:0-1500 GCA_964404485.1 uncultured Bacteroidales bacterium
TGTGTGTGTGCTTTCTTTGATGATGCTTTAAATGTTTTAACTTATTATCTTGACATTTCTGAAGTGGATTTATTACCAATGATTACCATTGAAGATAATCTAACTTAAATATAGGTTCTACACAACCTATATCAATTACAAGTCACTAAAGTAATTCTAAATATTAATATATATGGGCACTCCGTTTTGTGCTCAGGTAAATTATTCCTACATTTGTCGCATAGAAACAAATTAACGATACGGCAAAGTTAAAACATTAAAAATCAGAATAAAACAAAATCTAATGCAGAATACATGTTGTGTAGAATCTAAATTAAGTGGCGTAAAGTTAAAATTTAAGATTTACAATCAAGAAACAAAAATGTCTACTCTTAAAAAGCTTAATGTGACTGAATTTTTATTTAAACATTTAGGACAATATGGAGATAAAAGATCCGATATTGAGAAAGCAGTCGACTATGCTATCAAAGAAACTACATCATTTGGCGGTTTTGTATTAGTAGGATATGATAAAAACGAGAATGTTGTTGGAATTGTAGTACTTAACAGAACCGGAATGTCAGATTATATTCCTAAAAACATCTTAGTTTACATTGCTGTTGATAAGACACAAAGAGGAAAAGGCTACGGAAAAGATTTATTAAACAAAGTAATTGATCTAACTGATGGAGACATTGCTTTACATGTTGAAAAAGATAATCCTGCAAGGTTTCTGTACGAAAAAGTTGGGTTTACTAATCCATATTTAGAAATGAGATTAAAAAAGAAATAAATTAATAATTTATTCAAGTCTCATGCTAAATTCAGTATTTGAGCTCAGTCAGTCGGCACTCCAACAAAACTTTACTTTTTTAAAAGAGCAATTTAAGCAATCAGGGAAGAGTCTTGATAAATGGACAAGGAGTTGCGGTTATTGGTATGGTGAACATGAATATGCTTATTGCTGATTTTACTTCAATTAGTCAAGTTGCATTGGGTGATGAAGTTGTCTTAATAGGTAAACAAGGCGACTTATCGATTAACGTATCATCTTTTGCAGAATTTAGCGATCAGTTAAACTATGAACTATTAACTCGATTACCAACTGAAATCCCAAGAGTAATACTAAACTAAACGAAATGGCATTTATATTCTTAAATAAAGAAAAACTAAAGCATAACTATCAGTATTTAAATAAGTTATTTAAAAAGCATAATATTGAGTGGGCTGTTGTTTCAAAAATACTTTGCGGAAACAAAATTTATCTTAAAGAATTAATAGACCTAGGTGTTAAGCAGATTTGCGATTCAAGAATCTCAAATTTAAAAGCTATTAAAGAAATAGACCCAAGTATTGAAACTCTCTATATAAAACCGCCGGCAAAGAGGTCGATAAAAAACATTGTTAAATATGCTGATATCACTATTAATACCGAATTTACTACCATAAAACTTCTAAATGAAGAAGCGAAAAAAATGAAAAAAATCCATAAAATTATGATTATGATTGAAATGGGTGAGC
>CAYOKJ010000412.1:0-1500 GCA_964404485.1 uncultured Bacteroidales bacterium
CATATTGATTATCAATAACTTATACGGGTGTTGCAAAAAAGTGCGGAAAACAGGAAAAAAACCGTAGTACTAAAAATATTGTGCTACGGTTTTTTTAATATTTCAGTTTATTATTAAATTCGCTATTGATTAGCGTAATAAAAGGTTTAATTGATTACAACTTTATTAACCGAAATACCTTTAATAGTCAAAACCGAAACATAATAAATTCCATGCTTAAAAATGCTTGTGTTAATAGAAATTAATTTACTTGAATTTTCATTTTTTTCATAAACAACTTTCCCTGAATTATCAATTATTTTAATTTGTTTAATAATTTCGGGAGATGTTATTTTGATAATATCAATCGCCGGATTAGGAAATATTTTAATGCTGCTTAAATTTACTTCATCAATAGAAAAAGCAAACTCTAAAACAACATCAATTGTATCATTTCTATCTATCAAAAAATTTGTAATTACATATTCTTCATAATCTTGTTTTATAACACTTAAATTATAAAAACCTTTCCAAACATCTGGGAATAATTCTGATGCAGAAACATCAGTATAATCAGTATAAATTTCATTTGGATAATCAATACCTGTAAGTACTATTTCTGCTGAATCGGCAATTTCACCATTTAATGTTGACACATTTATTATTACATCAAAATAATTATTATGCCCAACAATATTACTGATAGTATAATCTGACCATACGTACCCATTTTGATTGTATCTGGCAGCAACACCATAAGCATACCAGCCTCCTTCAAGTCCACCATAAGCAGTATCATTATAAGTAACATCCATAGTATTTTCCAACAAAATATTTGTAGTTCCGCTTGACGGAATTGAATCGGGATCAAAATCGGAGTAACGTACTATTTTATATCCGGTAACATCACGAGAAGGAATATTATTATTTTCAGGTTTCAGAATTTTTTCCTTTGCGGAATTATTTTGTAATTCTTTTCCGTTTGTATCTGTAACAATTGCTCTGATCATCATATCCTGATAAGAAGAAAATTCCCAAATATCTGTACTGACATTATAAATATAACTTCTGTAAACTGTTGGAATATCATAATCAATCCCAACAGGAACAACATCAGGAGGAACTGTTTGCTGAACCATAGCAAGATAAAAATCACCTTCATAGATTGTGGCATCCAAATTGCTAAAATCAACCCAGAAATAATTATCCACAACTACCTCCACCGAATCAAGTTTTGTTCCGGGAAATCCATCAGTACCGTCATCATCAAAAACAATTATTTTAAAAGTAGTTCCAAGAAAATTAGCTCCGCTTGGAAAACTCCCGTCTCCAACATAAACTTTTCCTCCGATAATATTTACAGGATAAGTCCATGGATATGGTGTAAATTTTACTGCATTTGCATTCCCTGCAGTCATCCAACATATATAATCATCAGCTTCTCCATCATCATAAAAAATCTCATATTCGGGATTGTAGTTCCATTCTATGTCACATTCTGTATCTTCATAGTTTCTTATT
>CAYOKJ010000413.1:0-1486 GCA_964404485.1 uncultured Bacteroidales bacterium
CATCTTCTAATGGTGTTAATGGTTTTGGAAATGGATTACCCAACCGCGAACCAATCCCTGCTGCTAATATTATTATTTTCATAATTCCTCTAATTTAATTTGAAATGTTTATTTTGTTTTTGTTTATGTTTTCCATGTAAATATTTTGCTAAAAAACTTTGTAGCCGTTTTTTTATGTAAGAAGTGAAAATAAACCAATAATATGGCCTATTTTCAATTGAATGATATAATTTTTTTATTTCATTAATTTGTCTTTCTGTCGCCTTCCCATCCGGTTTATGAAATGCTTCTTTGAAAATATTATTTCGAATCTTTTTGTAAGAATCCATTTCTAAATTTTTATCCACTAATTTTTTAATTGTATCTTTTTGATAAATAACATCTCCTGCTTGCCAAGCATAGGTATTAGAATGGATATCTTTAGATGGTCTGTAATTTTTAGGAGAAGGATTTGCGAATATGATTGGTCTATCAAAATGAAACCATTCATAGCAGACGGCAGAAATATCAGAAATCATTAAATCTGCTGCTTTCATATAAGGTACAATATTGTCATCCCAGATACATTTGACATTATCTTCGGCGCTCAGTTCTTTAATTAACTCATCTATTTCATTGTAAATATTATTTTCTTTGTATGCTCGATTATGGTATTTTATTATCAAATTATAATCAAGATATAAAGCTTTAATTATTTCTTTTCCAAAAAGTGGTAAAGAGCTTTCACCGTGTTTTGAAAAATTTAATATATGTAATTTGGTGTCTGAACTTATCCAAGTTGGAGCATATAGAATGGTTGGTCTATTATCTGATTTCGGAAATAATTGAGGTGATTTTATTGTGTTGTTAATTAATGGATCGAATTTAGGATATCCAACTAATTTCCATTTTTTAATATATTTAAGAAGGTTTGCAGCTTTTACTTTTAACATAATTTTTTTACCTGGGAAAAGTACCAGATCGAAAACTATTATTTTTGCATTTTCAGAATATGCTTTATCAGATGTACCATGAAATATTTGAACTGATTTTCCTCTGTAAAGCATTGTATAACTTGGGAAAATAACCAATCTAATTTTATTTCTTACTATATCTCTCTGTATAAACCGTCTTTTATTAAAAATTTTAATTGTAACATCTGGATATTTTTGCTTTACAAAATCATATATTTTTTGACTTCTTGTATATAAAATCCCATCAAAATAAGAATATAATCTTATAATAGGTGGTAGATGTTGAATATCGGTTTGAGCATAATATGCTATTTTATATCGTTTGTTTTTCATGGTTATTTATCCAAATTTAAAAGTTCATCAATCTTTCTTTTTACTCGTTTTGCAGAATATCCATCTAATCCGGTAAAAAAATATTTTCTATATTCATCTAGTTTTTCTTTCATTTTATTTGTGGGGTTTAAAGCTGATTTCACAACTGGAAGCAGTTGGTTTGGAGAATTAATATGTGGAAAAGCACCAGCGAGCCAATC
>CAYOKJ010000414.1:0-1465 GCA_964404485.1 uncultured Bacteroidales bacterium
AGGGTGAATCTGCGTTCTATCCTTCTCAATTAATTTTGATTTTTAACTTTGTCTATAATCCTTTTACAAATTCACCAAATAATAAAATACGTTTACTATTTCTTTTTTGAAATACAAGATGGTCGAAGTCTTTTTCTTTTTTGTTTAAATCAACCTTTGTTAGCAAATCTGAAAACGCCTTTTTCAATTCATTTAGATTACTAATTCCACATTTCGTGGATAGAAATATATAATCAGGTTTGGTTTGATCTAATAAAAACATAGTGTCATAAAAATCCCGTCCTTTTTGTCTCGACAACAATGCAGAGATTTTCATGGCACAAATAACCTGGTCGGTAGGCACGGGAAAGGAAAAGAAAAAACCACATCCCTTTATGTTAGCCATTTTACGAGGGTATTCTATTTGTTGATCCTGACTCTCAATTTTAATCAGAAACCGTTCATTCCGGTATCCGGATAAACCTAAATTAAACAGCAATTCGGGAAAATAAATATTTCTTCTGAATGCTTTAAGATTTGTGTTGATTTTGTCTCGTGGTTCAACATGGTAACCATTGCGCAACAGGTAATTGATGATCCCATCGGTCATTACCATAAATTCATCCTGCGATATGTCCTTACAATCAAAATCCAAATCTTCCGAAAAACGGTCAATTCCTTTGGTAAGGCGGAGATTTGTACCTCCAATGAATACAATCTTACGAATATACGGGGTAGTTGTCAGATAATCAAGTATAAGTAATTGTATATATTCTTTTAGTATATATTTTTGCAGTGTGAGGTTTTCACTCAAATACGGTGGAAAATAAATTTTGAGTTGTGCAGGTTGAATCATAAATTATAAACGTTTAATAATAGTTTCACTCTTTTTTCAAGGGCTTTATTACGGAATTTTACCATGTATGACAATATTGAATCCACTTTGACAATTTCCTGCAGTAAATCCTCATCTAAACGAAGTGCTTTTAACTCATCGCCGGTCTGATAAAATGGATAGAGATAAAGTAAGTCCAGCAATGCTTTTTCAGGTTTTGCCATAAGTAATGATCTTTCTTTCAAAAACGACAGATGATCATATCCAAAAAAACATTGAGGTTTAATTGTTTTGTACGTAAAAGCTCCAAATTGATTTTGAAAATTTGCTGTTTTTAATGTTGTTACACTTGTTATTTGCACTATTGATTCGGGTATCAGTCCATGGAAAGCCAGTGCTGTGTGCAAACTTATGTACGAAGGTTTGTAAATCCGGTTAGCCGAATAGAGCTCAAAATTAGATTCTTCCAAATATTCGGGAAAAGTATAATATCCATTTCGTAACCTTATCAGTAGTCCTTTTTTAACCCATCTACCAAGATTATTTTTGTCAAATCTTGATCGCCAGGCGTATACCTGATTGGAAGTGAAGCATGCCTGTTTAAACCATGTTTTGTAAAATTCCTGATAAAGCATTTATGTTTCTGTTTTT
>CAYOKJ010000415.1:0-1463 GCA_964404485.1 uncultured Bacteroidales bacterium
AGCCTTTGCTGATAGAGGTACAGGATATAATTATTATGATGGAAGTGATTGGGGTTCTGCGCCAACAGAAAGAATTGAATCTGTAAGAACAGGATGGCCTTCTTATGCTCCCTGGGGTGCAAATGGTGAATTGATTGTTGCTCACGGTCCTGATGAGGGTCTTTTATTAGCAACTCGTGTTACTAAAGGAACAGGCGAATGGACTGAATCACGTATAGTTGGACCTGAAGATCACGAATTATTATTATGGCCTAGAGTTATAACATCAGGTACAGACTATAATACTATTCATTGTATCGCATTAACAGCACCTTCAGGTAATGGTGGCTCTCCATACCAAGGACAAGATGGTGCATTAATCTACAACAGATCTACTGATGGTGGTGCAAACTGGGATATCGAAAATGTAATTATTGAAGGTATGGGATCTGATTATTATACCGATATTGGTGCTGATGATTATGTGTGGGCTGAACCAAGAGGCGGTGCAATTGCATTCTTAGTTGCAGGTGCATGGAGTGATATGTTTATGATGAAATCTACTAATAATGGAGATAGCTGGCTAAAAACAGTTATTTGGGAACACCCTTATCCATTTTTCGATTGGGAAACTACTGTTGCTGATACATTCTATTGTACTGATAATTCTGGAAGTATCACTCTGGATGCTGAAGGAAATGCTCATGTTGTTTTTGGAATTAGCAGAGTTCGTCATACAGATCTCGGAACTACTTACAATTATTATCCATTTATTGATGGAGTTGGATACTGGAATGAATCTATGGATACTTTCTCAAACAGTCTTAACGCTTTAAATCCTAACGAAGATCATCCTGATTCAGAAATGGAAGAAAATGTTAATCTTATTGGATGGACACAAGATGTTAACGGTAATGGAGAAATAGATTTTATTACTTGGGAAGTTGAACCGTTTCAATCTTATCGTGAATTAGGTATGTCAACAATGCCTACTATTGCAGTTGATAATTTTGGTAGAGTATTAGTTGCTTTTTCTTCTACAACTGAAACTTATGATAATACAATATGTAACTACAAACATGTTTGGGTTAGATCAATGGACTTAGATGGAACATGGGGCGATTTTGAAGACCTTGATTTTAACATTAATCACATTTTTGATGAATGTATTTATCCTCAAATTGGACAAAATATTAACGGTAGTGCTTATATTCTTTACCAAACTGATATCAATCCAGGTCTTGGTATGGACGAAGATCATGATTATGTTATTAATAACATGATTGTTGCAACATACGACC
This sequence comes from uncultured Bacteroidales bacterium, assembly GCA_964404485.1. Lineage (GTDB taxonomy): Bacteria > Bacteroidota > Bacteroidia > Bacteroidales > JAIORY01 > JAIORY01. The sequence goes on from CAYOKJ010000415.1 coordinate 1,281, forward strand.
TAAATGTTGGAATTAACGAGAATGAATTCAATGCTGCAAGTGTTTCACAAAACTTCCCAAATCCGTTTACAAATACTTCAATTGTTACTGTTAATCTAACAACTGCTTCAGATTTAAGTCTTGAAGTTTTTAATTTAACCGGACAAAAAGTTTATGAAGTAAACAATGGACATTCAAATGCAG
>CAYOKJ010000416.1:0-1461 GCA_964404485.1 uncultured Bacteroidales bacterium
ATTTTTGATAAGATTATCATAGGAGTAAGACTACATTTTCTTTTTTCTTTCCTACATTTACGTGCTAATACTTCTTTCGTATTTTCGAGTAATTCGGTCATTTTATTTTGTTGAGAACCTCTAATATATTCTCTCATTTGACTCACTACCTCAGATAGATACTGAAATGATTTTAATTCGCTTAACTCAATCGCTTGATTGTTCCATAAAGTAGTTTTATAGTAATTGTAGAGTTTTGTACATATTATTATTTGGAGTAAGGTTCCGTAATTAATACAATCGAATCGTTGAATTTTCATTTTCTTGACTTTATCAATATTGAATGTTGATTTCCATGTTTTGAATAGGATTTCAATTTGCCACCTAAGAGAATAAATCGAGCGAATTAAATCAGTTGGTAATATATTTTGATTTGCATTAGTGATGTATGCATTAACATCACAAAAAGCCAAACGTTTTTTGCTAATATTTTTTCTTTTGTTCTGTTTATCAGTTTTTAGTTTTCTCCTTTTTTCTGCTGCAACAGAATTAGGAACTTTCTCAATAATCAATCGCACAGGGAGTTTCTGCTTATTGCCAAGATAAACTTGCATATCTAGTTTTTCGCCTTGCTTCATATTCTTAACAAGTTTATCTATATTAATTCGGGTGTATTGGTCATTTTTTTTACTAAACACTATAATACTGTATTTCAACCTAGATACGAAATACGCTTTATTATCCATTATTTCACAAAAACGACTAAGTTTAAAATAACCTAGGTCTTCTAACCTTAGGTCTTTGGGTTGAATATCTTGTAATTTACTTTTGATATCAGGTGTTGATGATGATTGGAATTCTATATCTAATCCAGAATTTGCTTTTAGATTATATTCATATTGTAACTTTATTCCTGCTGTTGATGCACCACCACCAGAACCTTTATACTTGTCTGAATATTCCGCTGGCAGTTGAAATACAGTTGAGTCTTTTGCTATTATCCGATTAAAAGACACTGCATTTTCTAACAATTCCTCCCTATCTAATTTTGCAGAGAGAACATCAAAAGTCAACTCTTTCATAAACTCTACCGCTGAATCGTTAAAACGATGATTAATACCTTGTTTGCTAATAAATACTCCCTCTTTTTCCAGTTTGATGGTTATCTTATTCAAACTTTCTGGATTGACTCTTCTAATCTCAAAAACTAATATCAACATAAAAATAAAACCTGTGATTTTCCGCTCACGACTGACAAAGCCTGTTTTACGAGCAATTTTCTCTATTTTATCTCTGTTAATCAAATTTATTAATTTATTAACTATTTTTGCTTCTGAACTATTTGATGGCTTCATAATTGCTAAAGTTTGGTTGCTTTGCAATCTTATTGAAGTCATCATTTAGTTTATCTTATTTTGTAATTAATTTTCAACATTAATAAGTTAATAATTAATATTTATAGCCCTTAAGTTGACGGCTATG
>CAYOKJ010000417.1:0-1461 GCA_964404485.1 uncultured Bacteroidales bacterium
TAGTCAACCCTTATGAACAACAAATTACCAACTTATAATTCTTGAAATTCCAAAAATCAATGAGAATAATAATTGGGCAAAGAATTTCTTTTTTGATTTTTCTGAGTAATCCTCTTAAATTGTATCCGGCTGCTGCTAAATTTGCATTGATATCATTTCCTACTGTGCCTTTTAGGTAATTTATCAGCATTCTACAATCATATTTTGTATGTCCAATCACTGGTTCTACTGCTGCTCTGGATCGGCATTTTCTTCGCATTGTGGTTTTACTATAAGGCTGTTTTTGATTTGGAGCTTTGGGACTTACTATTGTTGTTCCATTTATTTCTTTTTTCCCTTTGTAGCCTCTGTCAACAATAGCGTTTTTAAATTTTATCCCACTTATTTTTTCAATGTTTTCAAGTGCTGGTTCTAGGGTTGTTGTATCATTTGGATTGCCATTGAAGTTCAAAATCCCAACTATAATATTTACTCTAGGAACTACAGAGAAGGATACTTTTGATCCAAATTCGAATTTTTTATGTGCTTTTCCCTTGGCGATACAGGCTGTTTCTGGTTCATGTAAACTGTAAATCTTATTTTTGTCTTGCTTTTTTTGATTTACTATTTTCTTTAAATTAATTAGTTCACTGGCATATTGTTCTTGCGATGTTTCAGTTAAATTCCTTTCCAGTTCAGTTACCAGTCGTCTGGCAATGGTTCTCAGTTTTCGTAAGGCTGCTCTTGCTTCTTTCTTTCGCTTTGGATGATGAGCAAAACGTTGTTTAAGCAACAGTTTTTTCATGGTTCGGGTGTAAGTTTGTCGTTGTGATAGTTTTTCTTGTTTGGCAATCTTATTACACTTTTTGATAACCTTTATCAATAATTTTGCATCTGTGGGATAGGTAATGTTTTTTTCTTGAGCAGTCGTGTCAATTAAAACATCTTTGGTTTTTATTTCATTTTTTCTGGTTTCTACTGTTAATTGGAATATTTTCTCAGCACCCTCTTTTCCAATTCGTTTTCGAAAATGAACCATATCTGAAGGATCGCAAGGATATTCCCATTGAAATTCTGCTTCACCACAGAAATACTGAAAGTACGGATTCTGAAGCCATTGCTCCATAACAGTTTCATCACCAAGATTGTAAATTCGCTTTAAAAGTAAAAGACCAACCATTGTTCGTATTGGAACTCCCGGCTGACCAGTATGAGAATACAATTCGCTAAAACTGATTTCAAACTCATTCCAGTTAATTTGCTTAGTCAAGATGACCAATTCGTGAGTTGGATTTATTATTTCTTTTAATACTGGACGAAATAAATTTTTCTGTTGCTGATTTGGTAATTTCCCTTTCATATTCTGCAAGCTTTTTCACTAAATTACGAAAAACCTTGCAATTTAAAACACTATAAAATGATAAGTTATCCACATTTTACTGTTGATATACAGTGTTTTGAATCGTTGTTAAGGATTGACTA
>CAYOKJ010000418.1:0-1445 GCA_964404485.1 uncultured Bacteroidales bacterium
ACATATCTTTAGGGAAACCTAAAAAGAATAAATTGAAATTAACCAAGGAGGAAAAACAAATGAAGCGATTAATGATATTATGCGTCGTGCTTACTGCAATCGCTCTCGCATCTGCGCCAGTATTCGCAGAAGTGCAGAACGTAAAATTAAGCGGCGACATAAAAGTATTGGGTATTTTCAGAGATAGTTTTGATTTACAAGACAACGCTCCTACTGACCAGACATCTTGGTATGAGACCATAACAAGAGTTCAGATTGATGCAGATCTTACAGACAATGTATCTACTTGTGTAAGAATTCTCAATGAAAGAGATTGGGATGTAGAAGACGTTGCTGATACAGACATGGATCTTGATCTTGCGAACATTACTTTAAAGGAATTTTTCTACGCTCCTTTAACAGTAATTATCGGTCGCCAGGAATTGAGATATGGCAATTCAATGGTTATAGGTAATGTCAGTCAGAATGCTGCTAACTTTACCGATTCCATAACTGCTGACAACTACAGTGCTCGTAATGCATTTGATGCCATAAGAGGCATAATAGAGCTTGATAATGTCACCATAGATATTTTTACAGCAAAGATAGATGAAGCTGTTGCAGCACTGGATTCATCAAGCGATGATAATGATCTTTATGGCATTGACGTATCAACTACAATAGGTGATGTACCAGTGGCAGGTTATGCGATTTATGCAAATGATAATAGTGATCCAGGAGCTGCTGATGCGCATGAGATATTGACATTAGGCGTAAGAGGCGCAAAGGCTCTTACAGATGCATTGGATGTTAACCTGGAAGTAGCTATACAAGCAGGAGACTACAGTGCAATAAGAGATCAGCAAGCATGGGCTCTTGATGCAGGGCTTGATTATAGAATGGAAGCAGATATGAACCCTGTTCTTGGCATAGCCTATAAATACAGGTCAGGCGCTAGCGCTTCAGCTGGAACGACTGATGATCAGGAAGCATGGGTTCCTTTGTATGAAGACCAGACAAATGGTTTAATAGCTGATTATCTGTTTGACGGCATAAATGACGGTGTTAATAGTAACTGTCACATTGTCAATGTCAGCACAGTTGTTGATCCTTTGGAAGATCTGACAGTAAGCATAGATTATTATCAGTTTATACTTGATAAAAAGTTCAGCGAGGCCGAGGATGCTATTGGAAGTCTTTCCGGCATGGCATTGTCAACTGATGATGATCTTGGTAGCGAGATAGATGTTGCGTTGAATTATGCTTACACAGAAGATGTGAATCTTGGCCTGACAGCAGCATGGTTTATGCCAGGAGATGTGTTTGAAGGCTCAAACGATGATAGGGCAACAGAAATCGTCGGTTCTATAAACGTAGGCTTCTAACATAAGATATTGCATCTGTGACCAGTTTGAATCCCCTGGGGGAGTAATCCTCCAGGGGATTTTTTTTGGTGGGGGCTGTCT
>CAYOKJ010000419.1:0-1439 GCA_964404485.1 uncultured Bacteroidales bacterium
CGCATGTTTCAAAAAATGCAATTAGCAAGATTAAAAATCCGGTAGATGATTTTTTCTAAAACAAAAGAGGGGGATATATTGTGTTTTCTCCACTTCGTTCCGAAAACGATTTATTTATAAATTGAAAATCATAACAAAACTTATATAATACTAAAGATTTAATTAAATAATAGGTGTAAATATGCAAGTTCAACAATTACCAATATATCAATTTTTAGAAGGCTCAGGAAAAAGCTTTGTTATTCCAGTATATCAAAGGGATTATGCTTGGACAAAAATTAATTGTCAAAAATTATGGAATGATTTAATTGATTTAGATAATAATTCAAGAAGTGATCATTTTCTCGGAACATTAGTTACTATAGGAAGTGGATTCCAAGAATATACTGTAATTGATGGGCAACAAAGGTTGACAACTGTTTCTTTGCTTCTAAAAGCACTTCATACTTATTTAAATAAAAAAGAAACTAAAAATGAAGATGAGAATATATTAATTGAACAATTATTAGACTTTTTAATTAATAAATATTCAAAAGAACAAAATAAAAGAATTAGATTAAAACCAAATAAACAAGATAAAGAAATTTTTGAAAATCTTTTTGAAGAAACTAATAACTTTGATATTAATTCAAACATTATAAATAATTATAATTTCTTTTTAGAAAAAATTTCGTCTGAAATCTTAAGTCCTAAACAAATTTTTGATTCTTTTAGAAAACTTAAAGTTGTTTTAATAGACTTAGTTAGAGGACAAGATGAACCACAATTAATCTTTGAAAGTTTAAATTCGACAGGTGTCGATTTAACATCTGGAGATTTAATAAGAAATTATATTTTAATGGATTTAGAACCAGTGAATCAGGAAAAATTATACAATAAATATTGGATTGAAATAGAAAAATTAAGTGGTAATATCGCAGAGTTTATAAGAAACTATTTAATATTTAAATTAAGAACATGGGTTAAAAAAGCAGATGTATATTCTGTATTCAAAGAATTTTCGTTAAACAATTATAAGAAGGATAAAGAGGAAATATTAAAAGATTTATTGGTTTTTGCTGAAATATATAGTTGGTTTGTTCAAATAAAAAAACATCCTAATGTCGAGATAAATAAAAGATTATCGAGATTAAATAATTTAGAATTTACTGTTTGTTATCCTTACTTATTTGATATTTTTAATGATGAAAAATTTAAAAATCTTAATGAAGATAAAATAAAAACTATATTAACAATTATTGAAAGCTATGCGTTTAGAAAAATATTAGTTGACAATACAACGCAAGGATTAAACAAAATGTTCATTACTTTATCCAAAGAAATAAAGAAGGAAGAATCTTGGAAAGAGAACTATATAAACATTTTAAATTATATACTTCTTGAAAAAAGAGTATCACAAAGATTCCCCAATAATGAAGAATTTAAAAATTCTTTAATTA
>CAYOKJ010000420.1:0-1428 GCA_964404485.1 uncultured Bacteroidales bacterium
TTTTTTATCTGTGTTAATTTGTGTAATCTGTGGACTATTTTACAAAGTAACCACCGGTTTTTTTACTTCCATGCCGTTCAATCAGGCTCTTTTTTATAATAACACGAATATGTTTATCAACTGTACTAAATGGCATTTGTAATTGTTTTGATATTTCAGTTGCATTAATACCATTATTATTTTGAATTAGTTTATATACGGTGAGTTGCCCCTTGTTTAATTCGCCACTTAATTCGCCATTTAATTCGCCACTTAATTCGCCACTTAATAGGTCATCTGTTTTTATACGTTTAAATATGATGGTGAAAAATTCATTAAAAACATATTCCGGTTTTGGGACATTGTTTTGTAAACAAAGCTGATTCATCTTGTTAATTCCTGTTCCCATATTCTCAACAAGTTCGCACCTTTGAAGCAGGTTGGTAATAATAGGATTTCTTCGTACTGCTTTTTTCCCGAATGTATCCTTTGAAAGTCCCTTAGTTAAACCTCCCGGATTTCCGATTTCTACTCTATCGTTGAATATATCAACTGTTGTATGTGCACCTGTTGCAAAATAATCTCTGTGAGCTGCGGCATTTACAATTGCTTCCCGAATAGCCTGTATCGGAATTTCGTATATTTCTTCTCTTCTTGCTTCTCCGGTCATCTTGTACTCAACCTTTAGTCCTTGCTTCACAAAATGAAGTGCATTGTCTATGTTGGTAATGATGTCATCAGAGAAATCTTTCCGATTCAAAATTTTAATGCGTTCATTTCCATCGAAAACAGCACAGGTAATAGTTGATTGTTCTATCAGGATATCAATATTTTCACTAAAAAACAAGATACCTGCATTAAGCATTTTCGCTTTTTCATTTTTTATTTTTACGACTCCTAGATTCTCCAAAACTGATATATCATCCAGATTTTTGGTTATTCCACTTAGTCTTAGAAAACCATTTAGTTTTGAAGTACTAAAATGCTTGTGAAAATCAAAGTATTTATGAAACTGTTCTTCAAATTTCAATTTACCTTCGAATTGCAAAAAATCAATAATTTGATCTCTGCTCATTTTTTGGGCATTTGCACCCATTCTTAGGAAAAATCCTTCACTACACTGATACGGTTTATCTTTTCCTTCAGGAATCGTAACGATTAATACGTTATCAATTGTACTAATAGAAATATTGAGCGATGGTTGTATATTTCGTGCAATATCCTGAATTTTAGATTTTAATTTGTTGTCAACATTTATTCCAATTACCTTGTTATTATCATCGACCCCAACAAAAATAGCTCCTCCTGCTGCATTTGCAAAAGCAACAAGTTCTCGTGCAAAAGATTTGTCCGGTTTTTCTTTAAACTCGACAAAAAAACCTTCTCCTTTTTCTAGTATAAATTCAAACTGTTCTTTTTTCATTGAATTATTTTTGTCCACCCCGGTAC
>CAYOKJ010000421.1:0-1420 GCA_964404485.1 uncultured Bacteroidales bacterium
ATGCTCCATTTTCGTTGTTACCAACAGATTTGCCTTCCCAGACAGAACCGTCAATGAAAGTTGCTTTTATTCTCCAAAGATAAACATCCATTGGCATGAGTTCTCCATTATACATACCGTCCCAGCTTTCGGAAGGACAACCGGTAGCATCCAGTTCCTGAGACTGCCATAGCAAATGACCCCAGTTATCGTATATCTTTATATCATATTGTAATAAATTCACTCCTTTAGGTTGGAATACCCTTACTTCGGATGTTGGATTATCTGGTGAAAATGCATTTGGTACAAACAATCCTTTAAAAAGGAATTGATAAATAAATGACATTGTATCCGGACAATCATATTCGTTCCATGAGATCAATTCAATAATATAATTACCATCTGCATCATATTGGTAAAGAGGATCTGTTTCTTCAGAATCACCACCATCACCAAATAACCAGAAGTAATCAATACCTCCCTGAGTTTCGTTAGTAAATTGTAATTGACCCTGAACATTATTGTAATTTTCAACGAAAGAGAAATTACTGTATGGAACAGGATAAACGGTAACAGCTTGAATAGATGTGTCAATACAAGTATGCTCGTTAGAAACAATAAGTCTTACATCATAAGCACCAATGGAATCATAAATATAATATGGATTTGCAAATGATGACGTATCTTTTCTTGTTAGAGAATTACCAAAATTCCAACCCCAGTTGGTAATTATTCCGTTAATTCCATCAGAGAGATCTGTGAAATTAGTTGATTTAGACATACAAGCATTTATCCATTCGAAATCTGCAACAGGTAACGGATTAACGGCTACAGTTTTTATTATTGAGTCATAGCAAGCGTTTTCTGCTGTGATATATAATTTTACATCAAAACTGTCTGCAATATTATACTGATACCATGGGTTTTGTTCGTTTGAAGAATAAGCAGAGTCAGGATAATTAAAGTTCCATAACCAAGAAATCAATTCAGTTCCATTAGTATTTGATATATCATTGAAATATGAAATCTCATTTAAACAAACTGCATTACAACTAAAATCTGCAATAGGTGAAGGTAACACAATTATTGATTTAATAATAGTATCTGAAATCGTTTCAGTACCAATATTGCTGTAAATAATTAGTCTTATATCAAAAGTGCCCGGCAGAATAAAAGCATGAGTAATCACAGGACAATGTTCAATGTAAGTTGTGTCAAAGCCATCACCAAAGTCCCAGTACCACTGAGAAATTACATCAGAATAAATTGAGCTGTCGGAGAAATTCAGTATAAAGTTCTGACAAAGTAAAGTATCCAAAACAGCGAAATCAGCTCTGATACAATATTCTCTGAAAATTTCCTTACTAATTGTATCCTGACAGCCATTAGTATTTAAAACAACAAGTGAAACATCATAAAATCCAGGATTAGAATAAGCATG
>CAYOKJ010000422.1:0-1408 GCA_964404485.1 uncultured Bacteroidales bacterium
CATAGTGACAGGTTTGTTGAAAACAACTCTTCTGGTGTCAGGGGATGTGCTACATCCCTCGATGAAGGATTTGAAGGAGCGTTCCCTCCAGCTGGATGGACAATCATAAATAGTGCTACTGCTAGTAACGACATGTTCAAAACTCCAACCTATGCGCATACAGGAACATATTCAGCGGTTTTTAGCTCCTATGATTATTCTTCTGATTTCAATCAGTATTTGATTTCTCCGGAGCTTGTAACGATAGTTGGAGATCAATCGTTATCTTTTTGGTATCGTCAATATGCTTGGGGATCAGAAGTGTTTAAAGTTGGTTGGTCTTCTACAGGAACTGATGTAGTTGATTTTACTTGGAGTGCTGAAATTGATAATTCTTCAACTACTTGGCAACAATATACAAAAACTGATTTACCTGTTGGAACAAAATATGTTGCCATACATTATTATTCAGATTATATGTATTATTTATTTGTTGATGATTTCTTAGGCCCTGATTTGTTTTATCCAGCTACCCCTTATTTTGTTGGTGGTAGTTTAGTAGACTTTGGTGAAACATACGATCTTGGAGTTTATGAAGAAACATATGAGATATCTAACTGTGGTACTACAGATGATTTGGTTGTTACTTTAGATGTAGCTGATCCGGAGCTTGCAATTACCGGCTTACCCGCTACAATAGCACCTGGAGGTTCAGTATCTCTTACTGTAACTTTTACTCCTGGTGTTGGTAATACAGGTGCCTATTCTGGTTCATTCGATCTCACTACCACTGATCCTGGTAATCTTGCAGTTACAGTTAATGTTTATTCAGATGTTGAAGAGGCAGTAATTACAACTACTTTGTTCCAAGATTTTGAAGCGATAGCTGGTTATAGTGTGCCTACTGATTGGATTTCAACTTTTTCCGCAAGAACTTCTGGAGGTGTTGACGACTCGCATAGGTTTACAGATAACCTATATGGAACAACATCACTAACTGGTCAGTTTTTAACTAATTTTACAGTGTTAGCTAATAATTCTAAATTTTTGTTCGATTATAGAGCAGCAGAATATTATTATACTACAGCTACAACACCTGAAGCAGCAGATGCATTTACATTTACTGTTTACATAAGCGATGATTATGGTGTAACATATACTCCTATTTATGTATATGATGAAACAACACATGTTGAAACTCTTGTTTATGCAAATGTTGAAATCGATTTAGCAGCTTATATTGGAGATACAGTTCAATTTGCTGTTGATGCTGAAGCATTTGCTGGAAACAGCACTGACATGAATCTTGATTTTGATAATTTTGGTGTTTTGGCAGGTGCTCCTGGTTTTGTAATTAATAATCCTGTACTTGACATGGGTGATCGCCCAATAGAGGCATGGATGAAACCAGCCACTTATGAGATTGTTA
>CAYOKJ010000423.1:0-1408 GCA_964404485.1 uncultured Bacteroidales bacterium
CTTCAGAAGATCTTATTTTCACTGCTTTATCTACTAATGATCTCGCTTCATCAACATCATTATTAACGAGTTCTTCTACAGTAATATCCATAACCGCAGTATGAATACAATCTAAACTCGAATTATGTTCGATCTTCAAATCTTTTATATAAAACATGAGTAGTTTTTGTTTTCCATTATTATCTACTCTTGCAACAAGATAATGATCATCATCATAAAATGGATATGCTTTTTCTCTATATTCATAATCTTTACCATCAAAATAATTAATAAAATATACTCTACTCAATCTCTCATTATGTAAAACGAAATGTTTTATGTAATTAACCAACATCTTACTAATTCTCCCAAATGTAAGAGATATATCATTTCTCATCAACATAAATTCTTCATTACTTAATCCTACACCTTCACATAATATTCCCATAATATGTGTTACTAATTGCTTTTCAGTAGGTTTATTTTTAATGTAATATTCTAATGATCTTTGCCATAAAACCTTCTTATTTTCAAAATTATTGCAATATATCCCGACCTCCTCTATTTTTTTCTTTTGTTTTTCACTCATTTTATCCATACCTTTTATCCAAACTTCAGCTTCATTCAATTGTCGATCATCAACGTTTCTTATTACATGAGATAAGGCATCCCACATATCATTACGATCACGATTCATATTCCAATTACCTTCCCAACCATGCAAAAATGGAGTATTTGCCATTATCCCATTTTCACCTCGATCTCTAATTTCTCTAAATCTTCATCATCCATTAATTCTTTTAGTTCCTCTGGTGTTTTATTTTGATATTCATATATAGACATATTAGAACCTAAGATATTACAGTTCGGAACGAATATATAACGTCCACTAACCCCATTGAATTTAAAACCCTTATATTGAACATCTTTCCATCTGTATTTAAGCATTTTAAATAAATCTGTTTTTTGTTGGCGTTTAGATGCAGTTAAATCTTGACATTGATTGAAAATTGAAGCGGTTTTTGTAGTATCGAGTAAAACTCCCCAAATTCCCTTATGTTGTATTTCCTCTGTTTTCTGTCTAACCCAGTCTTGAGGTCTGAATATACCTAACTCATCTAAAGTAGACCCTCGTAAGGCTTGATATTTAATACTCTCATATATCATATCGAGACCTTGTATTTGTGTGTTTTCTATAATATCCTTTATTCCCGTCAAGTCTAATTCAATATCAAAGAACTTCTTAGCGATATAACAACCTACACCTAAGATTTTCACTATTTTACAACCTCGATCTGTTGATAACTTATGATCATCTGATTTATCATAAACATCAAATAAGGAATCCTTATTCCAGAATCTCGTTTGTTCGATAACATATTTTCCAATATACCCGATTGGAATTTTGTTGATTTTTCTTCCCCAGTCT
>CAYOKJ010000424.1:0-1397 GCA_964404485.1 uncultured Bacteroidales bacterium
AACACAAAGAGTGAAAAAGAAAGTTAAAACGGTCAACGTTATTTAGGCATTCACATTTCTAAACCTATAACTCCTTATTCTTAACTTCTAACTTTATCCTAAATTAGTTTGCTTTAGTTTGAAGACTTATATTGAAATACTAAATAAATTGTATGAAAAATAATTCAATTATTATAGTAATTGTGCTTATTATGTTGTTCATAGAATGTAATGCGCAAAACGAAAAAACGAAAGCCGATTTCCCAGAATTAAAAGGCCTCTATCTCGGACAAACTCCACCTGGGCTAACGCCTGAAATTTTTGCTCCAGGAATCATTACAACCAATCTTCATGATGATGGTGCGCCTATTTTTTCACCCGATGGTAAAGAAGTTCTTTTCAGGATCATTACCGGTCAATCGCCAAACTATATTAGCTCTTTGTTTGTAATGAAACAAAAAGATGGAGTCTGGTCAAAACCTAAACTTTCAGTTTTCACAAAAAAATACAGTATTTCAAATGGAGCCCTCTCAACCGATGGGAAAAAGTTTTACTTCAAATTAAATACAGTTGTGAGTGAAACAATAACACCTGAAATTTCAAATTTTTGGTATGTTCCGAGAAACAATAAAGGTTGGAGTGAAGTTGTTAGCGTTGGAAAAATTGTGGATACCCCTGGCGAAGAAATGTTCGTTTCTGTGGCACCCGACCACAACTTGTATTTTCAAGTTAAAAATAATTTAGATGATCCCAATGATATTTATTTATCCATGAGTTTTGATAATTGTCGGGCAAATGTCGGGCAATAAAAAAAGGATTAGCCTGTTTTATAACAGATTAACCCTTTTAAATGTCGGGGTAGCAGGATTTGAACCTGCGACCTCCTGCTCCCAAAGCAGGCGCGCTGACCGGACTACGCTATACCCCGTTATTTTTTTCTGTTTTTATTGCGGAGAGAGGGGGATTCGAACCCCCGGTACCCTTTTCAAAGTACGCATGTTTAGCAAACATGTGGTTTCAGCCACTCACCCACCTCTCCAAAGTCATTATTATTATCTATTATTGACTTAATAAGTGATTGTCTTTATTATCTTAAGAACGCCAAATCATTTAGTAATTCGAAAATGATATAAGTACCTTATTCGGTTCCAAAATTTGGAAGTGCAAAAGTAGAAAATTCATTTACATTTGCAAACATATTTGAATAATATTTTATTTATTTTTTGAATTATTTCATCTGGATTTATTTTGAATAGATTTTATACCTAAATAATCTATAAAATTCGAATGTTAAAAACCATTTGTACATAGTGATATTCAATAATTTTAATGAGTCTATATAATATTGTAAATATTCAATTTAAAAAATAATAATTGAAAAATTACTAAATAATTATTTGCAATAGCTCATATAACTT
>CAYOKJ010000425.1:0-1394 GCA_964404485.1 uncultured Bacteroidales bacterium
CCATGATACTGGTTACAGAGTATTGCCGGGGGGTAAAAATGGCAATAAATAAACCAAGGATTGTGAAGATTATTATTGTTTTTATTATTGTTTTACGGCTGTTCCAGGCGATTTTGGCTAAAGCGATAAGGTCAATCTCATCCTTGTCGGTGTCTATTGGATGAAGGTTTTTATTTTGGGGTTCTGTCATGTTTTGAAGGTTTAAAGGTTCAAAAGTTTAGAGGTTTAAAGGTTTATGTGTTATTTCAATCCTTTTAAATACTTAATTAGATTGATTATTTTAGATTTAATAGTATTTAAAAATTCTATTTGTTTTTTTGTGTCTCCATATCCTAATCTTTCAGCTAAAATTAACTGGGTGTCTAATTCAGCTAACGATCCTAGTGCAATATACAAAAACTGAATATATTCTTTGCCTCCTTTTCTTCCAGCTCCCTTTTACCCCGTGAAATAGTTTGCTATAAAAAATGTTTAATTCTATTTTTTAAATACCGCTTTCCATAAGACGTTTTTTACCCTGTGGAATAATGCTATGCATTAAAATCTTGATTTTATTCCATAGGGTAAATATTTTTCTCGATGCAGAGCATCTTTTTGGTTCAAGCTAGCTTCAAAATAAATTAATTCAAATGGGATTCTATGATGCGTTGAGTTGACTTTACCCTCATTGTGACTCCTTAATCTGTTTTTAAGGTTTATTGTATATCCTGTGTAAAACATATTGTCTTCTAAACTACGAAGCACATAGACATAATAAAAACTCATTTTTAAATAATGTTATTTCACGGGGCAAGTATTAGATGGAACAGAGACCGCAGCTCTTCGCAATTGACTTGTTAGTCCATATTTCTCATCCTTAGGAAATAATTGTGTTAATTTATATATGTCAACGACAAAATCCATAGAGATTTTCCATACATCTAATTCTTTGTGGGTTGCCATGGGATTCAGAGGTTGAGAGGCTTAGTTTAAAGGCTAAAGTTCAAGGTTATGATCGTTTTACTATAATTTGTCACTTTTTTTAATTGTATGTTTAAATTTCAGAATAGCGAAGTTTAATTCTATGGTTGTTTCACTTTCTTTGATTTGTAAATCGTTATCTAATAATTCAGAAATAATCTCTCCACTTTTTTGCATTAATGATTGTTGTTTTTCCTTTTCCGGATTTTGAGATAATGTCCTGATTGTTTTTGTTAATTTTTTACCTTGTGTAATAAATAATTATTTATTGTTGATGAAGTTTTTTAATCTGTTTTTTATATATCTTTTCCCATAAGTAGTTTTTAACCCTGTGGAATAATGCTATGCATTAAAATCTTGATTTTATTCCATAGGGTAAATATTTTTCTCTATGTGTAGCATCTTGTTGATTAAAACAACCTTCAAAATAAACT
>CAYOKJ010000426.1:0-1390 GCA_964404485.1 uncultured Bacteroidales bacterium
ACTTGTTCAGGCAGCAAAATTCTCTTGGAAAAAAATGGCTGAAAATGTTCTTCATTTATATCAGGAAATATATGATATGACTAATAATAAATAAAAACTTAGGAATGGTAAAAAACAGAGATTTCATCGTTTTTGGATTACAAGCATGGGATATCAGCATTGCAAGCACTTGCAAATATACAGCCATGGAAATTTCGAAGAATAACAGGGTATTATTTGTAAACCCTCCACTTCAAAGAAAAATGGCTATTACTCAAAAAGATAAACCTGAGATACAGAAACGCCTTCGAATAAATAAAGGAAAGGAACCTGATCTAGTAAAATTAAATGATAATTTCTGGGTTCTTTATCCACGAACTATTGTAGAAACAATAAACTGGATAAAATCGCCTGCTATATTTAATTTTTTTAACAAGTTCAATGATAAAAGATATTCGAAACAAATATTAAAAGCAGTTAATAAACTTCAGTTTAAAAACTTTATTCTTTTTGATGATAATTCGATGATTAATGGTTTTTATTTAAAAGAATTATTAAAACCAAAACTATTTATCTATTTGCTTCGGGATGCTGTAATTCTTGTACCTTACCACAAAAGACATGGAACCCGATTACAACCAAAAATCATTAAAAAAGCTGATTTTGCAGTTGCAAACTCCGATTTTTTTGCAAATTATTGCAGCCAAACAAATCCCAATTCATACATGATCGGGCAAGGTTGCGATTTAAGCATGTATAACGACAAAGATGGTAGTCTTAAAATTCCAGATGACCTGAAAGATATTAAAAAACCTGTTATCGGATACGTAGGATTTTTAACAACCATCAGATTAGATATTGAAGTACTTGTTCATTTTGCCGAACAACGACCAAACCACAGTCTGGTATTGGTTGGACCGGAAGATGAAGATTTTAAAAATTCTAAACTTCACCAATTAGATAATGTATATTTTCTTGGCAGAAAAAAACCTGAGGAACTAGCTGCTTATATCAAAGGATTTGATGTTGCTTTAAATCCACAAAAAGTGAATAAAATCACTGATGTAAATTATCCTTTGAAAATTGATGAATATTTAGCTATGGGAAAACCTACAGTTGCTACAAAAACAACTTTTATGAACTATTTCAAAGAACATACTTATTTACCGTCAACCAAAGAAGAATATGTTATTGAAATAGATAAAGCATTGGAAGAAGATACTCCTAAATTACGAGAAAAAAGAATTACTTATGCTTCAGGACATAGTTGGGGAAATTTTGTTAAAAAGATTTATCAACAAATTGAAAATATTGAAGCAAAAAAATAATCTATAATTATTATTTTATCAGTTACTAAAAAAGAATATATAAATGATTAAAAACAGAGACATAGTTATTTTCGGACTTCAAA
>CAYOKJ010000427.1:0-1389 GCA_964404485.1 uncultured Bacteroidales bacterium
TTTTGTTCTTCTAATACTAAGTATAATTGTTCTGGAATTTCGTATTTATTTTCTTCTGTTGTTAATTGAGATTTGTTCATTTCAATACGTGATTTCATTTCACCATTTGAAATACTATTATTCAATTCTACATTTGATAATAATGCTTCATAAACTGCATTTCTATTAGTCTCTTTACCTCCAACGTGATAAAAGTGTTCTTTTGTTGCTATATTACATTCTTTCCATATTTCAAAGATATAATCATTTGTTCTGTATTTATTGCTCAACCAAGTTGAAAGAATAAATTGTGCTCCTGATTTTTTTAATCCGTCTTGTAATAATTTTTCTTCATTTTCAGACCAAGAATCAAAATAATCAACGTGTCTCCCAATATATGGTGGGTCTGAATAAACTAAATCAGTTGAATTTATTTCTTTTAAAGTAACTTGAAAATCTTGATTTTTGAATGTGTAATCTCCATATTGAATAATTTGCGAAATATTTTCCACTTGATTGGTTATTTTTGTAACCAATGCTTGTGCAAAACGATTAGGCTTTTTACAAAAGGGAACATTAAAACCACCTTTTCTATTAAATCGCATCATTCCATTGAAACAGGAACGACTTAAAAACATAAAATCAAGCGAAGCACCATTTTCATTAAATCTATTTCTTACTTCATAATAATATTCGCCATTTGAACTTAATAGTTTTTGTCCTTCGTCTGTCAAATATTTACGAACAATCCCACTTGTTATTTCTTTATTTTTAATTGCGTTATAAAACCTTATCAAATGAGGGTTGCTATCACATAAAATTGCCTTTTTGGGTCTTACATTAAATGCAACGACACCTGTTCCCATAAATGGTTCAATCCAATTATCGTAATCTATATTTTCAACATTACTTGAAATCCATTCAACAAGTTTTGTTTTTATTCCTTGTGATTTTATTGGTGGCACAAATATTTTCATTTCTTTCTTCTCCTTTTTGCTCCTTTTGCTACAACTTTATCTATCAAATCTGTTCTTCCTTTGAATTCAAGAAAATCCCAGATATTTGTTATTTTGATTGTTTTACCATCTTTCAACATCGTGGCGTTTCCATAGTTCATCCAATATTCATCAAACCACTTTTCTCCGAGTTTGCTAAATACTCCATTTCCTGCTTTCAAATCAGAAATGTCTTTGATTGAACCAATATTTGCAGTATTTCCTGAACCTTGACTGTCACTTGCGATTTTCCATTTAGGCGCAGCAAAAAAATCAAAATCTTTAATTACTGATGTGATAGATTTAAGATTATCTATTTTTGTTACTTGCCTTTCTCCAATAGGATCTTGAACATTTCCGTATTGTTCTTTTATTTCATTTACTTGATAAATTTCAGTTTCAGATAAGTCATCTT
>CAYOKJ010000428.1:0-1371 GCA_964404485.1 uncultured Bacteroidales bacterium
TTACTATGCTCATGCCTTTTTCCATAGCACTAAAAATTATGTTTTTCTGTTCATCATCAAGAAATGAAGCGAGTGGAGCTATGCCATAAATGAAATATTCAGGAACAAGACTCAACTTTTTAATAGCATCATCAATATTTATGAAAATAGGTATTCCTGTTTTTTTTCCGTCAAGATATTCTCCTGCATCAAGCCCTGATTTTTTACTATCAATAATACCAAGGATATTATATTTTTCTGAGTGTCTGGCAAGTCCATTTGCTACTTTTCCATCTAATTTTCCAAATTCATTTTCACTATATACCAGTGCGTTTTTCTTCATTGTTGTTTTATTAGTTAATACTTTAGTATTCTTTTTTGAATACATATTTTTAATTTTTATTTTCTATTTAGTTTATGTTAATAATATTTTATTTGTAAAAGCTAAAAGTATTTTTGTACTAATTAGCTTAATCTTCATATCCGCTTTTTATAAGAGTTGATATCATTTTAAATTTTTCGTTTGCTTTTATTGTGTTAGGTGTATGGGCAGGAATAATTATGGATTGACCTGTCTCAAGTAAATTTGATTTGTCATCAATTACAACTTCAGCATTCCCCTCAATGATTTGAATAAAGGTTTCAAAGGGTGATGTTTTTCCACACAAGAGTTCACCTGAATCAAATGATACAGCACTTACGTTTCCTGTTATTTTTTTAATAATTGTTTTAATTACAACTGAATTAGGGACGTAATCGATTACTTCAGCTACATTAAATGCGTCTGATTTTATAAATTCAGTGTTTTTCATTTTTTTTTTTTTAATTATGTTGAATTTTTATAAGTGTAAAATCAAAGTATTAATCTTTGTATTTTTTTACAAAGAAAGCGACAATGCATTATTGCAAAAGTCGATTTTAATTTATAGAAATGTAATTAAGTAAATACAGAGATAAGAATACAAAGCTGTCCGATACTGAAATTTTTCCTGGACTCTTTTCGATGTTTTCAAAAAAAAGGTTTTATAAATAAACCGCTTTTTATAATTTATTAGAGTACAAATAAATAATTACGCTGCAAAAGTATGGCTATTAAATGTTAAAGGCATTACACAAGTATTAAGGAATCTTACATAAATCACATGTTTTCAAGATTTTTCTTCCGCTTTTTCTTAAGTTGCTTATAAAAAGACGGAGTTAAACCTGTGATTTTCTTGAATTGGTTGGATAAATGTGCTACGCTGCTATAATGTAGTTTGTCGGAAATTTCTGTAAGATTCAATTCGTCATATAATAACAATTCTTTTACCTTTTCAATTTTGTTGATAATAATAAATTGCTGTATAGTAATGCCCTTGACTTCCGAAAAAGTGTTAGCAAGATATGTATAAT
>CAYOKJ010000429.1:0-1369 GCA_964404485.1 uncultured Bacteroidales bacterium
GAAGTATATGGATTTGGACCAAATAATATTTGGATAATTGGTGCTCGTGGTAGTTCTATAGATTCTATATATGGTTATAGTATAATTGGTCATTATGATGGAAATAATTGGGAAAAGGCAAAAATCCCAGATGAAACTGGCAGAGAGTTACTCACAATATGGGGAAAGAATCCAAATGATATCTGGGCAGGTGGACGAGAAGGTACACTTTTTCATTATGATGGCACCGAATGGAAATTATATGAAGATTTAGAATTACCAGGCAAAGCATCAATACCTGGAAGTATTTTCAAAATAGAAGCGATTGCTGGAAACGATAGTAATGATATTTATATGGGAACGATAGTGTTTTATGATATTTATTCATATAATTATCTTTACAAATATGAAAATTCAAAATGGAATATGATAGATAGTGGATTTGTTACTGATAAGTATTTTATAAATTTATGGGTTAGTCCTGAAGGTAATTTGTATTCTGGTTTGGGTGGATGGCCATTTAGTAGATATGATGGTAATGGTAATTGGACAAACTTAACAAATGATGATTTATCAATTTCAAATATAGATGGTTCAAGTGATGATAATATATTTGTATTAGCATGGAATCCATTTCAATTATTTCATTATAACGGTATCGATTTTTATGAATATAAAGAGTTGAATGATGTAGATATAGCAACAGTAACAGATGTATGGACAGATGGTAATGAAGTATTTGTTACAGGTTGGTTTGATCACGAAGGTGTTACAAAAACATTGATTATTCACGGGAAGTAGAATTGAATAGAATGATTAAATACATTTTTTTTCCACTATTAATATTGTTATTAATTAACGCTTCTTGTGATAATACAAATTCTGAAGGAGATAAAAATCCTAGAGAATATACATTTACATTTGATACACTTGTAAGTCATTATAATAGTTCACGGGAATATCAAACAATGATGAATCATATATGGGGAAACTCATTAGATGATGTTTGGGCATCCGGTCATTGTAGCGGAGCAGAGGACATTTTTCATTACGATGGAATAAGCTGGAATCCTGCACAAACTTCTCCTGCAGTTTATGGAGGGATGGAGGGCGAAGTATATGGATTTGGACCAAATAATATTTGGATAATTGGTGCTCGTGGTAGTTCTATAGATTCTATATATGGTTATAGTATAATTGGTCATTATGATGGAAATAATTGGGAAAAGGCAAAAATCCCAGATGAAACTGGCAGAGAGTTACTCACAATATGGGGAAAGAATCCAAATGATATCTGGGCAGGTGGACGAGAAGGTACACTTTTTCATTATGATGGCACCGAATGGAAATTATATGAAGATTTAGAATTACCAGGCAAAGCATCAATACC
>CAYOKJ010000430.1:0-1306 GCA_964404485.1 uncultured Bacteroidales bacterium
CAGAACGTACCAATTGTTTTCCTATAGTGTCTTTTTCAAAATAATTCCAATCTTTTACTATTGTATGAATTTCTTCACCCAATTCCATACTTAAATTATATACTTGAAAATCTTCTAATTTCACTTGAAATGAATTTAAATGTAATTTACCCTACGGGTGTAATTGATTGTAATTAGCGCTTCGCGCGTAATTTGTTGTAATTAATTGTTTCAAATAATTTATGCAATTTCCCAATTACTATTAATTACGCGAAGCAAATATCTATCAATTACATTTCTTCAGCATTTTCTTTTAAATCTTGGGTTTTTCAATTCCCTCTTCCACCCAACGCTTCTTAATATCCACCAAAAAATGCTTCCCAAATACCCAAGCTATTCCAACAACACCTCCCAGAAAAATCCAAATGAATAGGATTTGTTTCCGTTTGGGTTTAAAGCTTTCAGATGGTACACTGATTGGTTGAATAATAGAAAAAACAGGTGTTTCTTCTTTGACCTGAATTTTCGCCTTTTCCAATTGCTTGGCCAATTCCATAAATACACTTAGGGAAATTTGATATTCGCTTTGTAAACGCTCTTGTTCAGTATTATCTATTGCAGAAAGAATTTGTTTATTGCGGTCCTTATTTATGGCCAGTTTTTCCTGTATGGCTTTAAATTCCTTTTCTCTTTCATTATATCTGTCCTGCACAAATTCCAATTGGGCTTCGGCTTTCTTTATTTTATATTCGGTAATTTTTTCTTGTAAGAGTTCCTGGGCAATTTGCCCTAATTGAGCAGCTGCTTTTGCTTCCGGCATAATGGCCGATAAGCTCACGGTTCCTTCTTTGGCTTCCACATTTAAATAAACCATTCCACCCAGTGCTTTACATAATCCATTTTCTTCATAAGTCAGTTGGATAAGCTGATTTTCACTTCCATCTGAACCTGGTATATTCTCCTTTTTTCCACGAATCGCACCAATAATTGTTCCCGGTAGTCCTATCGTATACTGTTTAATAGCACCCAAAATATTAAATTTAGCATATTGTGGATCTGTATAATAATCATAAAAACTAATGGGCTCAGAATATCCTTCAAAGTTGAGTTTGGCTTGCATTAACTCCAATTGGAAAGGAATGCTTTGTACTATTTGAGGATAAATCATAGGGCTGAGCTCACTTCCTGTACTCATATCCATACTAAAACCAGCCATAGCAGCCAATGAGGATAAACCACCCAGTTTATTTTGTCCGCTGCTTACCTGTGGAACCATGATACTGGTTACAGAGTATTGCCGGGGGGTAAAAATGGCAATAAATAAACC
>CAYOKJ010000431.1:0-1236 GCA_964404485.1 uncultured Bacteroidales bacterium
TGCATACGATACACTCGCAAGCAAACCCAATACCATCATCATTGTAATCACTTTTTTCATTTTACTTTCTCCTTTGTTCATCCCTTGTTTATTTTAGTTAGACGATTATGGGATATTAAAACACCGCCTAACGGTGGAAATAAGCTGCAAAAACGCAAATGTTTACCAACTTTTAACATTCCTCATAACTTTGAAAAACTCAGCCAGCCCAAAAGTTAAAACCCACCTGCGTTTTTGTCCAGATTGTATCACCAGATGCATCCGTTTTGATGAGCCATACATCATAACTACCTGCACCGTAAGATTTAGTAGATCCCGTTATGATATATCCACCATCAGAGGTCTGCTGGACAGAGTGGCCATTATCAGAATCACTTCCGCCGAAGGTTTTGGTCCAGATTGTATCACCAGATGTGCCCGTCTTAATGAGCCAGACATCATCACTACCTGCACCATAAGATTGCGTAGAACCCGTTATGATATATCCTCCATCAGAGGTCTGCTGAACAGAATGGCCATTATCAGAATCACTTCCGCCGAATGTTTTTGTCCAGATTGTATCACCAGATGCATCCGTTTTGATGAGCCATACATCATAACTACCTGTACCATAAGAATAAGTATAACCCGTTATGATATATCCATTATCAGAGGTCTGCTGGACGGAAGAGCCTCTATCGAAATTATTTCCTCCAAAGGTTTCTGTCCAGAGTATATCACCTAAAGCATCTGTCTTGATGAGCCAAACATCAGAACCACTTGCACCGTAAGAATAGGTAACTCCCGTTATGATATATCCTCCATCAGAGGTCTGCTGAACAGAATAGCCCACATAAGAATCACTTCCGCCGAAGGTTTTGGTCCAGATTGTATCACCAGATGCATCTGTCTTGATGAGCCAAACATCAGAACCACCTGCACCGTAAGATTTAGTAGATCCCGTTATGATATATCCTCCATCAGAGGTCTGCTGAACAGAATGGCCATAATCAGAATCACTTCCGCCGAATGTTTTGGTCCAGAGGGCATCCGGTTGGGCGAAAACAGTATTTGATAAAAAAATAGTTAATACACACAAAGCAATCGCACGAAAAAGAGTTAAATGAACTTTCATAATACCTCCTAAATTTTTAAGGTCTAACATAAGATTAGGTGTACTAATGAAAATAGCAAATTTCGCTTTCCATAGCAACATAAACTTATATTATTAATTTTGTTTAATTTTATACTATACAA
>CAYOKJ010000432.1:0-1221 GCA_964404485.1 uncultured Bacteroidales bacterium
TGCATATTGGCAGAATCAACCGGATTAGCCGGAGGTGATTTTACTTTTAAAGGGTCAACAGCTTTTCCGTTTCTGTAAAAACGAAAATCAAGATGAGATCCTGTTGCCAGCCCTGACTTCCCAACATATCCAATTACATCTCCTTGTTTTACTTGTGCTCCTTTTTTTATACCTTTTCCGTATCCAGATAAATGAAGATATGCCGTTGAATATGTTCCGTTGTGTTTAATCTTTACTGTTCTTCCACCCTGACGTGTCCATCTAACTCTTGTAACTATTCCATCACCGATAGTGTGAACAGGTGTTCCGATGGCTGCTGCATAATCAATTCCACGGTGTGGTCTTCTGTATTTCAGAATTGGATGCATTCTACTTAAAGAGTATCTCGAACTAATTCTTTTAAATCGTAATGGAGCTTTTAAAAAAGTGCGCCTCATACTCCCTCCTTCATCATCAAAATAATCTCCCACGTTATCACGAATAAAATAATAAGAATAATAATCTTCGCCCAAATGATGAAACATTGCACCTAAAACATTTCCAATCCCAATATTATCATCATCAACATAAAGATTTTCATAAATTACTTTAAAATAATCTCCCTTTTTGATATCAAAGAAATCAATTGTCCATGCAAAAATTTCAGATAAATCATTTGCGAGATTAGGATTGCTTCCATTATCAATCATACTGTTCCAAAGTGAGGAT
This sequence comes from uncultured Bacteroidales bacterium, assembly GCA_964404485.1. Taxonomy (GTDB): domain Bacteria; phylum Bacteroidota; class Bacteroidia; order Bacteroidales; family JAIORY01; genus JAIORY01. Next base: position 709 of record CAYOKJ010000432.1, read on the forward strand.
TCAATAATTCCGGAGCTTTTGGCTATTCGTCTTTCAATATCTTTTTTTCCGGTATGTACATGCACCGAATCACCAAGATCAAAAACTACATAATTAACAGGTGAGCTTTCATAAACAAAGTATAACACATTTTTCAACGAATCATTTGTGCATAAAACCGAATAATTAAATCCTCTTCTAATTTTTCTTACATCAAATACATTTTTCGATCTCTTTGCCAGAATATCAATTTTCGAATAATCAACATTATATCTCAGTAAAATATCTGAAAGAAATTCATTACGTTTTACCTTTCCTTGAAAAATCAACATGGAATCAACTACAATACCGTATTTAAAAACCGGCTCGGGAGATGTTTCAATTTTTGAATTAGCATAAGGATTTAAACTTCTTTTTTCAATTGGCACAAATTCGTAGGCAATTATTATTAAAATGCTAATTATTATTAAAGAAAGTATTTCGAGTGTTCTTTTCATGGTTTTAGTGTTTTTCAATATTCCAACATTGAGTTTG
>CAYOKJ010000433.1:0-1215 GCA_964404485.1 uncultured Bacteroidales bacterium
TAATGATGTCTCCAAGATACTGAGTTCATGTTTCTTTTTTTTTATGCCACCTAACGGCGACAGTAAACGTTGACGCGTTTTATCAAATTAATATTTTGTTTATTAATCACCACAAATATATTCATATTCTGTTAATTATCAAAGTAGTGAAAGCGTTTACGTTTATTGTATGTTGTGCGTTCGTGTTTATTTTTCTTTCAATATTTCATTAATTCTAATAGCTGATTCCATACATTCTTGATCATCAATATTTATTAGAAAAGCTCCCTCAATTACTTCTTGTATCATATTTTTCACTTTATGTAAATGTAGGTTTTTTGTTGGTAGATCAACATCAATATCAAGATTGAAATAAATATCATTAGCTTCAATATTATAATTGTCTAAGTCTTTTACTTTGATAGCTGATTTTCCTAATGGATTCCAATCTATTAATATTTTTTTAATTCTTTCAATTTGATTGTCTTGATCCATTTTGTCTCATTTATTATTTAGTGGTAATTTATTGACTTTTATTTACATGACGCACAACGTTAAGTATATGAAAAGTAAGCGATTTCGAAGCACAAATCTTTCAGTTTACAAGAAAGTTCAAACGGGCTACAAACCTTGATATTACTACTGTCCCGCTTATTTTTTATATACATTGTTGTGCTTTCGCCCATTTTTTTCAATTTCTAAGGATATGTTAATTCACTCCATAGTATATATTCTGGTTCCCAAGTTGAATTAATAAAAACGTTGAAAAATACATTATCCCCATAATTTGTAAAGTAGTATTTGAATTCGAAATCACAAATACAATTTGCTGCTGGAAGACAACTGTCAGTAATATAAATATTTACAGAATCATTTTCAATGCTTAATGAGTCAGTTAAACATGCTGCACAATTCCGTTCCATAATAACATTCAAAATCAAGGTGTCATTTCTTTCTTCATAAAAAATTGAGTCAGTTCTCAATGTTGAATTCCTATTTCCATATTCAAGAAAACAACCTAAGTATTCTGTCTTTGAATATTCAGGGATCTTATTCGGTTGAGCATCCCCAATATTATTTTTCTCTGAACAACCTATAAGAAGGAGTAGTGTAAGTCCAATAATCAAATTTTTTGTTTTCATGACTTTTGTTTTTGATTTATATTAATTCTAACGACCGAACTCTTTATATTAGTACAAGTTACCTAATTTTCTTTCTTAGGGTGAAGCACAACGA
>CAYOKJ010000434.1:0-1212 GCA_964404485.1 uncultured Bacteroidales bacterium
TCATTTATCTTTTTGAATATCGAACACCGAACACCCCCGAAAGCTTTCGGGGTAACGATTTTTGATTTTTTTTTATTACTCTTGACAAATCATTATTCATCATTCGTTAATCGATATTCGATATTTAATTTTTCAATCGTTTTTTTCTTTTCTGCCAAACTTATTATTAAACTTTAACTTAATCCAAATTAAAATTATTTATATCTTTGAAAACACATAAATATTATTTAGAAATAAGAAAAGTTTAAACATCAAGAATTAATTATTAATTTAAGAAAAAAGTATGAAAAATTTATTAAAATTATTTGACATTATAAGAATTGCAGGAGTTACAATTGCATTTTATTGGGGCTATCAAATTGGCTTTGCTGAAACATATAATCCTATCGCCCAACTACATTTTATGGTTCCTGTTATTATTGTTGCAATATCAGGGATATCCGGCTTTGAAGGCCTTTTCTTTGGCAATATTTCAGCAAAAATAAAAGGTTTTGAAGTTGGCAGCAATTATCAACGTCAATCAGCTATTGCTCTTTTATCTTATGCAGCAGTTGCATTAATTGTATATTTCTGCAATTGGGGTATTAAGGCTGAGTTAACAATTCTTTTTACATTTATTTTCTTTTTCTTTTTTTCAGCAATCAATCATGGAGTTGATGCAATAAAAAATAAGAATTACAAATGGCAAAATGTTAACAGACCATTCATAACCTTAATTTTAATTGCCGGATTAATTTATCCTGTAATAATGGTCCTGAAAAATCTTTGATGTGTTTATTTGAAGAAGAGATAAAAGTTTTTTACTCCTTTTAATTTACTTCAAAATATTTTTTGCACTGTGTTGAATAATACAATTGTTGAGTTAAATATTTTTACTTATGAGACTTAAAAAAAATCAATATTCATCGAATCGAATAGCTGCACTTTCTGATGGTATATTTGCCATTGCTATGACTATATTAGTCTTGAATATTAGTATTCCTGAAAAAGAAATTGTAATGCAAATTGGGCTTTACAAGGCTTTATTGGCTCAAAGTCAAGAGTTTTTTGTTTTCTTTCTTAGTTTTTTTCTTCTAGGTATTTTTTGGAGTATTCAGCATAAGCATATTAATGTTGTCAATAAAACAGATTCAACTCATATATGGCTTAATATAGTATTGTTAATGTTCATATGCTTGATTCCATTTTCTGCCAGTCTTACGTCAACATATG
>CAYOKJ010000435.1:0-1194 GCA_964404485.1 uncultured Bacteroidales bacterium
CTGGACCTTTTTCTAAAAATTTTTCTCTTGGTCTATTGATTTTCGGAATTTCTTTAATTTTAGTCATTTTTTAATTTCTTTCTTTATTCTTTTCATAATTTACTTCTTAAATCATTGAATTATTTGTCAATTCTAAAAACATTTAGCTTAATAACACAGAAGCTATGATTGAAAATGTTCTCTAACGTTGGCGGTATGGTGCGTATCCCGCAGGGTATGCACTATAACGCGTGTTGTGTGTAGTACTTATTTATCAAAAGCGTTTCCTTTTCCAAGGTTACATTGTTTACATTTAGTTTCTAAATTATCAGGAATAGTCTCTCCACCTTTTGACCAAGGCAGAATATGGTCAACATGTAATTCAACTCCTCTTTCTTTCATTGGACTTTTTCCACAGCTTCTACATGTAAATCCGTCTCTCATTAAAATTCTAAATCTAAGCCTGTCAGAAATATCTCTTTTTGTTTTATGGACTATTCTTTCTTCCGTATTATTCATCTGAATTGTTTCAATCGAATCATTTTGTAAATTTTCTTCGTCAGTATCCTCATTTATATAATCCACAAAAATTTGAAGACCATTCATCCACGTTCCAAATCTGTTTTCATATGTTCCAGAAGAATATTTGGAAAGAGGCGTTTTCATTTCAGTATATTTTGGCTGTCTCCCAAGTTTAATCCAGACTTCTTCAAGATTCTTGAAAAGTTCATCGTCTGAAATATTCAGTTTACTTCTACTTGGTTTTAGGTCGGCACGTTCTAAAACATCAAACCAAGAACCAAATCGTCTTGTTAGTGTGGTACTATGGACACGACCTTTCTCGTTATACTCCTCAAGCGTAACAGAATCCTTGCCAAGTTGTTTGGCGACTTTATTAACATCAGATAAAAGCTCTTCATCCGATAAGTTTCTGTTGTTTGGAGATAATTCGAATTTCATAATTTACTCCTTTTTTCATTAGTTCATTTACATACTATCAATGATTTTTTCACTCTATTTTTATTTAATTTAGGAGTTATAAATAAACAATCCTAAAATTTTTCTTATTTCAAAAGGCATAACGTTTGTATCCCCGCATATCAACTGCGTGAACACTACCGGTTTTGGTTGTATCTGCGCAATATTGCGTGGATTTATGCATTGTGTATATTTTTCTTTTATCATTTTTAATATTCTCTTTAAAAAAACATCTGT
>CAYOKJ010000436.1:0-1180 GCA_964404485.1 uncultured Bacteroidales bacterium
CACAGCTTCGCCACCTCACTCCCAATATGGAGATAAGTAGGTTAATAACATTAAACAGTAAGCGACCAGCAGTCCTTACTCTTTCCAAAGCAACAAAGGGTCGATTCCTTTATTTTCTTTTCTGTAATCTGCAAATTCCTTTGTAGAAAGTATCAGATAACGGATTTTTCTTTTTATAAGTTTTTCAACTTTTTGAATTAATTCTGTCAGGTAATTTAGATTTATTTTCTCACTGACAAATATTAAATCTATAATTTTATTATCTAAGCCTTTGGCAAAATCTCCAACAATAAAAACACTATTAATGTCACCCAGTTTTTCAATTACTTCTTCGATGATATGATCGAAACCAATATTTTTCATTAATAAATTGTTAATGGAATGAAATAACGGATGTTTGGTTTCAGCCTGAAAGTATTTTTTATTTCCTTTATAAAATGATTTTAGTAATCCTGCTTTTTCAAATCTGATTAGCTCAACGCGAATTGCATTTGTAGATCCACCAAATTCGGTTTCAAGGCTACGTAAATATGCACTTGCACTGGAGTTCAAGAAGAACTTCAGAATAAGTTTTAAGCGGGTTTTGCTTGTTATCAGGGTATCGAGCATTTTTTATAAAATTTTTTATACTTATTTTCCTTGTTCACATATCATTTCAGTAATTAACCCATAAAGGATTTTGAGTAACAAAAGTACTCAATATTATAAATTTGTCAAGTTTTTTTTGAATTATTTTTATTAAATTTAGTGATGGTTGGGGGAAATTGATTGGAAGTCAATAATATCTGGTTGTAATTTGTTGTAATTTATAGTAATTGCTTGTAATTTATGGTAATTGGTTGTAATTCATGGTAATTAGTTGTAATTTATTGTAATTGGTTGTAATTAGTTGTAATTCATGGTAATTTATTGTAATTGGTTGTAATTTATGGTAATTGGTTGTAATTCATGGTAATTAGTTGTAATTGGTTGTAATTTATGGTAATTAGTTATAATTTATGGTAATTAGTTGTAATTAGTTGTAATTGGTGGTAATTGATGGTAATTAGTTGTAATTTTTTGTAATTGGTGGTAATTTTTTGTAATTGGTGGTAATTACAATAAATTACGCTTCAGTAAATTACTATAAATTACGTTTCAACAAATTACAATAAATTACGTTTCAACAAATTACAATAAA
>CAYOKJ010000437.1:0-1178 GCA_964404485.1 uncultured Bacteroidales bacterium
CTTTTAATTATCAATGGTGATAAGAAGGTGAACTTGACCAACGATGCGTTTTTAAATGCACGTACAAATCCAGATAAGTTAAAAGCGAAGATTAAAAAAACTATTGATTCAATGATGTAGGCATGGAGATATTGCAAAACTTTTTGGAAACGTCTCAGTTTCCTATATTGACGGCTTTTATTTTGGGACTTATGACCTCCATAAGTCCTTGCCCATTGGCAACCAACATCACAGCTATCGGATTTATCAGCAAAGACATTGTAAACCAACGCAAGGTTTTTGTTAACGGATTAGTTTATACCTTGGGAAGGGCAATTTCATATACCGCAATTGGTTTACTTTTCTTTTTTGGAGCAAGTCAATTTGAGTTTGCTGGATTTTTTCAGGAGTGGGGCGAAAAAATATTAGGACCTCTTTTAATAATTATTGGCTTGTTTATGCTCGGCATATTAAAATTTAAAATCCCGGGAATTGGTTCTTTAACTGAAAAAATGGAAAATAAATCGAATAGCGGATTTTGGGGTGTACTTTTATTGGGTGTTGTTTTCGCTTTGGCATTTTGCCCTTACAGCGGCGTACTATATTTCGGGATGCTAATGCCCATGACAATTAGCAGTGCAAGCGGTTTGTATTTACCCTTATTTTTTGCCATTGCAACAGGAATACCCGTAATAATTTTTGCATGGCTAATTGCTTTTAGCGTAGGTTCTATAGGCAATGTGTACAATAAACTGAAAACATTTGAACTTTGGTTCAGGCGTATAGTTGCCGTTTTATTTATTGTGGTTGGGGCATATTATGTTTTTACAATTTATGTCTAAAAAAATTTAAAAATACTGTTCGTTATTTTACGAATAGAAAACAGAAGAAAAAGATGAGAGAGAAAGTAATTGCGTTAAATCGAAATATGAATGGTTGGTTAATTCCTGCCGTTCTTCTCCCAATATGGGTGCTAACATATTTGAATCTGCAAAATTTAGCTGATTATTTAATTGATGACATTTTCGGCATGGCATCAAGCAAACACCTGACCGAAACATTACGATTTTTCATTTTCGAGGTTCCTAAAGTGATGTTGTTGTTAGTACTAATTATTTTTGGGATAGGTATTTTAAGAACTTACTTCACACCTGAAAAAACACGAAAAATATTAGAAGGAAAATCTTTATTTACAGGTA
>CAYOKJ010000438.1:0-1174 GCA_964404485.1 uncultured Bacteroidales bacterium
AGCAGGGGAGGTGCTTGATGAGGTTATGAGTCGACTGGATAAAATCTCTTGATTTCACACAAATAAATACCTTTCTTATACTTTTCACAATTAATATTTAAAATTTCAAAATAATATTGTCCTGAATTTTTGGTGTCAATAATAATAGATAATTTATCTCTGCATGGATTGGGGCTAATCTTAATTTTAATAGTAAAAGCACATTTTATTATTTTTTTATGTGTGTTTGTTAAGGCACATGCTTCACATTAAATTTGTACTTAACCTGATTGATTTTTCTTCATCTCTTAATTTCAACAACATTATATAATCTTCCTTGTTTTCATCAATTATTTCGAAACCAAGACTTTTATACATTCTTACAGCATAATTCTCTTTTTGAACACTCAAAGACGTTTGCTTATATCCATTTTCTTCTAAATACGAAATCATCTTTTTCATTAGAAGTGTTCCAATTCCTTGTTTTCGATATTCTTTAAATAAAGAAATGGCAAATTCTGGAGTTTTGTCGTCAACGTTTCCATAACCTTTTATTTCATCGGCTAATATCCTTATCCAAACTGCTCCGATTATTTGACCATTCAAATCTGCAACAAAACAAAAATCGTCTTTTTTTTGTCCAAAATTTTCAATATAAACTCGAACTTTTGGAACATTTATTACTTCACGAGGAATAGGATTTGTTTCATCCAGTTGATAAATTGATTCATAAAGCATGTCTTCAAGAATATTAACTTCTTCTGTCTTAATCTCTCGAATAATTATGTCATTGCTATTTGGCATATATTGTTTTATTTGTCTTGAGTTTATGCTTGCTGCTAACAAATATATAAAAACACTTCGAATAAATAATATTTTATCACAATTTGGTTGCCTTTCAGCAGAACTTGTATGGGTGGCTGGAAAGTGGCACAAAGTCCAATATTGGGTACAACAATCACATTAATCAGATTGGTAAAGCGTGGATACACTTCCATGTTTGACCATTATTGCAAAGTTTCTCCTATTTTAACGAACCGCTGTATACGAGACCTGCTTGGTTTATCCTGAGCTTGCCGAAAGGTAGTAGTGTGAGAGATTTTCCCTTTCAGTGTTTACTGATGGGGAGGGCTATTCGACTATGCACGTTTTTAATTATTGTCACAAATAAAAAAGCCTATCAATTATGACAGGC
>CAYOKJ010000439.1:0-1170 GCA_964404485.1 uncultured Bacteroidales bacterium
AAACGGCATTAATTTGCCAACTATTTTCAATGCAACTTCCTTAATCGACAAAAAAAGGAAACCTTGCGGGTCTTTTGTGTTGGTAACTGACATCACCGAGCGAAAGCGAGCAGAGCAAATTCAGAAAACATTATACAATATTTCAAATGCAGTAATTACTACTGATAATCTGGAAAAATTGATTAGTCTAATTCAAAAAGAACTTGGAACAATTATAGATACAACAAATTTTTATATTGCCTTTTACGATAGAAAAACCGATACACTTGCAATACCATTTTTTGCTGACGAAAAGGATAATATTACTTCTGCTCCGGCAGGAAAAACATTGACCAAATATGTAATTGATACAAAAAAGCCTCTATTGGCAGATATCGAATTAAAGAAGAAATTAGTAAAGGAAGGTAAGTTGGAACATGTAGGCAGTTTATCAAAAATATGGCTTGGAGTCCCTCTTAAAATTGAAGGAAAAATAACCAGTGTTCTTGCTGTTCAAAGTTATACTGATAAAAATGCTTTTAATGATTCGGATTTAGAAATACTTGAATTTGTTTCCCATCAGGTAAGTATTTCTATAGAAAGGAAGAAACACGAAGATGAATTGATAGAAGCTCTTAAAAAAGCAACAGAATCTGATAGGTTAAAATCAGCATTTCTCACAAATATGAGTCATGAAATTCGAACACCAATGAATGGAATACTTGGTTTCACTGAGTTATTAAAGGAACCAGGACTTACAGGTGACGATCAGCAGGATTACATTGAAATTATCGAAAAAAGCGGAGCACGAATGCTCAATACTATCAATGATATTATTAGTATTTCAAAAATAGAATCGGGACAAATGGAAGTTAACTTACAGGAATCGAATATTAACGAGCAAATCGAATTTCTTTATGCTTTCTTTAAACCCGAGATGGAAAGAAAAGAAATGCAGTTTTTATTCAGAAATTCTTTGCCTTCAAATGAAGCCATTATTAAAACTGACAGTGAGAAAGTCTATACCATACTTACAAACATTGTAAAAAATGCCATTAAATTCAGTGAAAAAGGTTCCATAGAATTCGGCTATACCCTAAAAAAGGAGAGTAAGCCTTCCGTATTGGAGTTTTATGTGAAAGACACCGGTATCGGTATTCCAAAAGACAGGCAGAAAGCCATATTTGAACG
>CAYOKJ010000440.1:0-1162 GCA_964404485.1 uncultured Bacteroidales bacterium
ACTTTTTTGTTGAGAAAAAATAATGAGGCTGTCAAAAAAAAATCCAGTAATATTAAAATTAATAATCTTTATCTTTGTGTACCTTTATTGGTATTTCGCACTCTTTTGTAGTTCAGTTTTTTGCGTTTTATCACAAAATATCACCAAGACTTTTGGGACAAGTTCTTTTGTTTTTAATTTTATAGAAGTGTAAATTTAACAGGCAAATTAAATTGTACTCTAACAGCTTTGTTTCTTTGTTTACCCGGAATCCATCTTGGCATATTTTTCACAACTCTTATTGCTTCCTCATCACAGCCACCACCAATACCTCTCAATAATTCAATATTGGAAATACTGCCATCTGTTTCAACTACAAAAGTTATAAAAACTTTTCCATGAATATTATTTTCATTTGCCATTTTGGGGTAACTAATATTGTTAGCTAAATATTTCATTAAAGCTATTTCTCCACCCGGAAATTCAGGCATTGATTCTACACTCATAAAAGGTGTATTATCAACAACAATATCATCTGGCATAATAGCATCAGGTATATATTCGTCATTAATGGTATTTTCATCAGCACCTGCATCAATTTCAATATCACCGTCAATTTTAATATCATCATCATCAATAGTATTTATTATAGTAGTTATTTGAGGAGGCGTCAGTGGCGGAGGTTTTATCTCTTGTTTTGTTTGAATAATTTCTATTTGAGCCTCTCCTACTCCGAGTCTTTTTAGTATGACAAAATCATTTATTTCATAAGACTTCCATTCGAATGACAGAAAAACTGCGGTTAATGCTAAGATAAAACCAATTTGAAGAAAAATAAATTTTTTGTTTTCGAGATTTGCTTTTGGTGATTTTTTTGTTTTCATTTTTTATTAATTTTAGAGAATCATTAATAAATAATTGTTTTAGCATTTTTAAAAAAAACATTAAGATTAGGTTATCTTAAATTATCAACAACAATGCAAAAAATGAAAATATTTGCGTCTTTTTCCAATAAATGCAAAAACTTTTACTACTCTATTTAAAACCAAGAACTATACCAAAAATTCAGAATATACTAATATCGATTATCGGAATTCTTTTTATTGTAAATCGGCACTTACAATTGTAATACCAACTGAACATCCAAATTACCGATATATTTCGTTTCTTTTTTCCTTTCTCT
>CAYOKJ010000441.1:0-1155 GCA_964404485.1 uncultured Bacteroidales bacterium
AATATAAAATAATAATTAACGATTTAAGATTTAAGATTTTTCACTTCGCAAATCGGTGTTCGATATTCTTAAATCAATTTATACTTACTTTATGGACTGGCACTATAAAACCACCTGACAATATTTTTGTTTGGTGGTTTTTCTTTATTTCCAATCCGAATCTTCCAGTTGAAAAACCTCATCTACTGTTTTCTCGAAGTAATCTGAGATTTTTAAAGATAATACTGTTGAAGGAATATATTTACCGGTTTCTATGGCATTAATTGTTTGCCGGCTAACCTTTACAGATTTTGCCAGTTGCTTCTGGGTTATGTTTTTTATTGCCCGCTCAACTTTTATGTTATTCTTCATTTTTAACAGTTTTTTTTGATTTGTAAATAAGCCAGTTAAACCTGATAATAAAGAAGATTAATATGGTAAGCATATTACAAACCATTACCCAAAAAAATGGCATTCCAAAAATAAATATTATTGCAAAAAATAATATTGCATAATTTATGTATGTAGCCCAAACAAGAGATTCAAGTCTGATTTTGGAGATAAATTCATCCTCATCTTTTTCTTTTGAAAAAGCAACAAACAAAGCACTAATTATTAAACTCAAAGCTAAAATTTCGTCAAGTGCATTTGTTTCTACGAAAGTAAAATATTCCTTACTTGTCGTCCCCGTTAAAAAATTAAACGATTCCTTAGCAAATGCAAAGAGTTTAATGTTAAGAAAATCCGGCTCAAATTCAAAAACCAAGAATAAAAAAATACCAAAAATAAAACTCGGAATTAAAATAATCCATCCGATTAGTTTAAAACGATTTGGAAGCAAATAATTTGTTTTCATAATAAATGAAATTTAAAGTTCGAAACAAATGTAAAACAAATTTAACTAAATGTCAAGTAAAGTTTACATTTTATTAAAAACAGTTTAAATTAATTTTGTAAAAATAAAATTAGTTTGCGTAATATTTTCAGTACCTCTATTGGAGATTTTAATTTTGAAAAATATTTTCCGGCAATTTTTTCAGATTTTTCATTCTGAAAACAAAAACATTTTTTACGGTTTTTCCGTTTCTTAAAATTTGAATTGTATCAGGTTTTTCAATTTCTTGAAAATAGTTTTTATAAAGAAAATTAGGGTCTTGATAATCGCGGCTTGAAGTT
>CAYOKJ010000442.1:0-1146 GCA_964404485.1 uncultured Bacteroidales bacterium
CTTCGGAAGAACGCCAGTGCTGATCTCGTTTTGTTTTCTCAGAAGCAACTTTCACGGATTTTTTAAAACATTTTTCCAATTGAAATCTCCCACCTTCGGCTAGTTCCTTCTCTATCGGATGCTTTTTGGTCACATTTGTTATTTGAGCTAAATTCGAGAATAGGAGCACAAGTTTTCCTTCAGGTAAAAGCCTTTGTTTTGCTCCTGCAAAAAAATCAGGGAATAGATTTTCATTGTAGTAAAGAGCATCATCAAAGCTATCGAAATCATGAGATTCCGGCAACCAAGGAGGATTAAAAACAATCAGTTCGGTCTGTTTTTCCCACTTGCCAAAAAGATGCCCAAGGTCTAATTCTATCTTTCTAGACAACTTTGTATCTCCCATAAACTCTGCAAATCCAACAATCGCATTGGGATTTGTTTCTGTCCCAAAAACCTTTTGAAAACCATACTTTATCAATTGTAAAGAAAGTACTCCACTACCAAACCCAACGTCAATGGCTGACTTTTTAGGTCCTTTGTAACGTTTCAACCAATTGTCAAAAAGTTGCAAATGATCGAAACGTGTAGGAAAATAAGTTCCATAATATGGATGTATTTTATTTCGAAGCACAGGAATAGAAATCCCATTTCGATACCACTGCCAAGCACTATTTAATCCTTGTACTTGAGGAAAGGATAACAAGAAATCACTTTTTTCTGGATAAAGTTTTTCCAACCAGCCGATCCAAGGAGACTTCTTTACTGCCAATTTATGATCTACAATTTCTATTAAAATAAGATTTGACAGCTTATGATATTCTGACCGATACTCGCGCTGCTCCTGAAAAGACTTATTCGGAAATTTTCTATTCAGATGCGCCTGTAACTCATGAAGAAGTATCATTCCATTATTATAAAATTCTGTTATTAATATGGGTTTACCGGCCTCTAATGCTTCAATCGCAAACTGAACATCCGTCCCACGTTTAAACGACTCTGTTTTTTTTTCAGACGCAATAGGTTCTGGTTTGTTTACTTCTATATCAGTAATCATTGATTGGGTTTTCTTTCGTACAAAGGTAAGGAATCTTTTCTGACAATTCCAGCAAATTATACTAATTGAATTTCTAAATTGCTGATAAATATTTTGAAATATTTTTTTCT
>CAYOKJ010000443.1:0-1082 GCA_964404485.1 uncultured Bacteroidales bacterium
ACTGCATGAGACAGTTTTGTTTGTAGCATCTGTTGAAGTTGCGGTAATATCTTCATTGTTATAATCACCGGCACTTAATCCAGCTTTTAACCTAACATATATTGTCGTTTCTGTAACTGATCCGCCACTTTGTGTAAGAGTTATGGGATTTGTAGCAACGAATGAACCGCCAGTTCCAGTTGATATTTCGTAGTTTGTAGGAGGTGCAATTGATATATCTGTAGTAAGGTTGCTACCCTGTGCTGTAAATAATTGTTCTGCAGAAGGACCATTACCAACAACATAAGAAAAACCTGATAAGGATGTCTCACTTAGTGTTATTAATGGAGTTGTTACTACAGGTAAGTCACAAGTGTGTGATCCAGGTGTAGCATTTTCATAATTAGTTGTTGCTGTAGAAGTCCATTCTGAAGAATTAAAAGTAGTTACTGCAGAACCAATATTCGCATTTCTCTGAGTTGTTTTATTTTCAAAGTTTCCATGAGCGCCTGCATTATCAATTAGTGTTACTCCATTATATAATTTAGCGCCATCACCAACGGTTCCATTCCAAGAAGCATAAGCTGTCCAATTTACTGCAAAATCACACGTATATAATGTATTACTGTCATCTCCACAGACTAATGCTTCCCCTGATGCAATTGAACCAGAAAGAGTCCATGTCTGGGCAACATTCGATCCGTCATTAGTAATGGCATCAACACTCCAGCCTGTTAAATCCACTGATGTATCACCTGTGTTATAAATTTCAATAAACCTATTTGTTCGATATGCTGTATGTGGATCACACATTTCAGAAATAATTACATCCCCCCAAACCAAACTTGCTAAGAATAAAATAAATAAAATAAATAAACTTGTTTTTTTCATAATATCTCCCTGCCTGCTGCACCTGTCTGCGACGGGCAGAGGCAGGCTCTTTTTTCTTTTTTCTAACATTGCTTTCTATATTACAAAATTCTATTAGTAATGTCAAGGGAAGTTTTTATTTTTATGCGAGAATTTTTTGTTATAGGGTAAAATAACTACCTGCGTGATTTTTGATCTCATATTTTAGTATAAATTGTTAAACTACTGTGTAG
>CAYOKJ010000444.1:0-1081 GCA_964404485.1 uncultured Bacteroidales bacterium
GAGGATGATTGGCAAGACTGATGTAGGGAGGGTTATGTTAAGCTGGAGCGGAACAGCGTTTGAATTTTTAATGCCGCAGCTTTTTATGAAGGAAAAGGATTTGTCAGAATCGTGGTTAGGCCTGAATAATTTACGAGCGGTAATGGCACAGATAACGTATGCAGAGAAAAACAAGCTTCCTTTTTGGGGTATCTCAGAATCTGCTTATCCAGAAAAGACGCCAGATGGAGGATATTATTACAAGGCCTTTGGTACGCCTAGATTAGGTGCCTCAGATGAAAAACCAGAAGATGTAATAGCCCCTTATGCGTCTATCTTAGGACTTGAATACATGCCTTTGGCAGTTTGGGAAAATCTTAACAGGCTTACTGATTCTGGTGTACGAGGCAAGTATGGATTTTATGATTCAGTGGATGTTGATTTATTAAAGCCAGCGTATACATTTATGTCGCATCATCAAGGGATGAGCTTAATAGCTCTGAACAATTATTTAAATGGTGGTACGGTTAGAGATAGATTTCATGCTAACTCTATCATAGGAAATGTTGAAAATCTTTTAAGAGAAGATTCCCCGGACGCCGAAACGTTCAATGCGCATAGACTGGAAAGACGATGGAGACTTGGCTATAACACCAAACAGCCAGAAGCAAACCTTTTAGGAAACGAAAAATATGTAGCATGCATTACAAACAAAGGAAGCGGCTTTAGTATGGCTAAGCTAGATAGCGGGAGGATTATTTCTGTAACGCGTCGCGATGAAGGATCTTTACTGGAAGACGGGTTTAGAAATTTCTATATTAAAGATGAAAAGACTGGTGAACTATGGTCTTTAGGATTTAACCCTAAAGGAGAACATCTTGGTAGCCATGTAACTGTCCATGAAGATTCTTCATCGACAATCACAAACACGCATAGAGATATAAAAACAGAGGCAAGGATATTTGTCCCGGTCGCTGATGGTGTTGAAATATGTCAGATAACATTAACTAATGCGCTAGATACACAGCGTTCCCTGAGCCTTACAAGTTATTTAGAGTGGCTGTTAGAGAATGCAAGATTAGACAAAGACCACCCTGCTTAT
>CAYOKJ010000445.1:0-1068 GCA_964404485.1 uncultured Bacteroidales bacterium
TGCCGTATGGTCCTGATAACCTTTGCAAAACCATTGACAATGGGTTCGCTTTTGTCGGGTATTCAAGCGAAAATAACGTTTATATGGTAAAATTGAATTCTGAATACGAGATTGAATGGCACAAGCAAGTGTATGCCAGACCCGGACAAACGAGCACTAAAAATCTTGTACAAGATGATGAAGGATATTTTTATGTCGGCGGAAACTGTTATGACGATGACAATAATTACAAAAACTGCTATGTTGTAAAATTAGATAGTTTGGGTAATATTGTCAAGGAAAAAGTCTGGAAACCTAAAAACAGTGAATACGGGTCTCTAAAAAATTTTGTTCTTGCAGAAAACGGTTTAATGGTATTAAATTCAGCTGGCTTTGAAAATATTGAAGATTACTATTTTGTCTACACTACCTTTTTGAATAAGGATTTAGAGATTGTGTCTGAAAAAGAAAGAGAAAAAATACTGCGCGGAACATTAAGTTTTGACGCAATTTGCTCTGATAAGACTGGTTTTGTTTTGGCCGGACATGGTGGCGGGGTGCATTTAATGAAAATTGCGAATGACACTATTGTTTGGAGAAAAACGATTGACAATACTGTTCAAGATTCCGCGCTTTATCGCTTTAGTCCACTTAACTGCAATTCTGTTAATGACGGCTATTTGATAACCGGATATACAAAAAACTATAAACCAGGGCTTGTTTTAATTGACAAATTGGGAAATCTGATTTGGACAAAAGAATTTGAGGTTGGATCTATTTTACCATGGTATTATAGGATACAACGTGGAATAGACTGCTGGGAGTCAAGATATAATGACGGCTATATTATGGTCTGCAATGATGATGCATATACTATTTCAAATAACACCTTGTTAATTAAAGTGAATTATGAAGGACAGATAATGTGGCAACAGGAGTGGCCTGGTGGCAGTAGCGCCGCTGTATATTTGGAAAACGGGAATATAGCGTGTAGCGGGGCGACACAGCAAGGTATAACCTGTTTAAAAATCTTTTTTCATGATACTGTTGGAATAGATTCTGAGCCGACAGTTCCGGAAGCTATTCTGT
>CAYOKJ010000446.1:0-1065 GCA_964404485.1 uncultured Bacteroidales bacterium
CCACAAACGGTAAAATCAATAAATTTGTTATTCAAACGTGCTTCAAAAGTCTTATCTATGGCATTACCATCGCTAAAGTATTTTTTGGCCATTTTTTCTGAAATAGTAACTTCGTTTATTGCTTCAGCTGGTTTTCCTATTAAAAGGTCAATGCCTAAAATCTTAAAAATTGAAGGATCGGTACAAGCAAAATGCGTTTCCTTAACAATATCTTTTCCATCTTGCCTTATCTCAAATTCACTACTTTGATGATATCTGAAAAAGTCATCTATTGCAGGAATGTCATTTTTAGCAGACTCGCCCATGGGAAATGGCAAACTACTGTTAGAGCCATGTAATACCCTGTAAACCTGATTGTTTTGCGGAATGAATTTATCAAATGAATTTTCGTGCATGTATAGCATTGATATCAGAATAATTGAGCCCAAACCTATACCAAGGCCAAGTATACTAACCACTGATTGTACTTTGTTTTTCTGTATGCTTTTAAATGCAATTCTTAAATTTATTGATGGATTCATAGTTTATATATTTATCGGGTTATTCATATCTAAAAGCTTCCACCGGGTTTCTAATTGCAGCCCTATATGTTTGACCGCTAACTGTAATTAATGAAATCATCATTGCTATAAAACCTGCTAAAGCAAACAACCACCAACTTAATTCAGTTTTATAGGCAAATTTTTGTAGCCAACTATTCATAGTGTAGTAGGCAATTGGACATGCAATTAAATAGGCTATTGCAAAATAGATCATGAAATCTTTGTTGAGCAGAATTAGGATTTCAGATACTTTGGCTCCGTTTACTTTGCGAATGCTAATTTCTTTTGTTTTTTGACTGATGATATAAGATATCAATCCATACAATCCGAGGCTTCCTATCAGAATGGCGATAATTGCAAATAGCTGAATAAGATTGGAAGTGTTAGTTTCTTCTTTGTACAAACTAGCGATTTTCTCATCGAAAAAATTGTAATTCATAATGTCATTTGGAAAAACCTCATCCCATTCTGCTTGTACTTTTTTTATTGTTTCTTGATAGCCAGATTGATTTAAATTCACAGG
>CAYOKJ010000447.1:0-1063 GCA_964404485.1 uncultured Bacteroidales bacterium
ATTGACGGTTCTGTCTGGGAAGGCAAATCTGTTGGTAACAACGAAAATGGAGCATTAGAAACAACAGGTACTGTTACATTAATACGATAAAGAATATGTATATAAAAACTAAAATATTCGTTTTCTTGTTTGTCTTTTCTTTGATTGGAACTTTTTCAACAAAGACTGCTCAGGCACAAGATCCAAATTATTCGCAATTTTTCAGTAATCCGCTTTATTATAATCCAGCTTATACTGGAATATCTCAGGGACTGAGAACAAGGCTTGATTATCGAAAACAATGGCCAAACCTCAGGAATGATTTTCAGACCTATAATTTTAATGCGGATGTTTCTATCAGGGAGTTTCCCGGTTCAGGGGGTTTAGGGTTGATGTTTGACAAAGACAGAGCCGGTGCCGGATTTTTAGAAACATCTACAGCTTCTTTATTAGCTGCGGTGCGAATCAGGTTAACTAAAACCATTTTTACTCAGGTGGGAATTATGTCTTCTTTTGTGCAGAAAAATGTTAACTGGGACAAATATGTTTTTACTGATCAGATAAATCCAAGATACGGAAATATTTATGAAACAGGATTTATTACTCCCGGAAACGATCAGTTGTCTTATCCTGATTTTAATGTGGGAGCAGTTTTTAGATTTGCTCAGCCTTCACATAGTACTACTAATATTTTTGGAACTTTTGGTTTTGCTGTTCATCATGTTTTTGCACCTAGCATCTCGTTTTTTGATAATTCAGCTCCTTTACCAAGAAAATATGTTATTCATGCGGATATGATTATTGAAACGGAAGGTTACACAAAAAGATATAGTTCTTCCAGAAACAGATCTTCTCATAACTATTCTGAGAAAAAAATTAATCCTGGAATTTACTATGAAAAACAAGGCGAATTTCAAACTATTGCTCTTGGACTGAATATGTATTACAAAAGTCTTTACGGAGGTATCTGGTACAGAAATAGTGAATTCAGCTTTGCTAATGCTGAATCTTTAGTCTTACTACTTGGGATAAACACAATCTTTAACGAAGTATCAAGAGTTAAAGTAATGTACAGTTATGATCT
>CAYOKJ010000448.1:0-1057 GCA_964404485.1 uncultured Bacteroidales bacterium
TTGAAGGAGAAGTTACAGGCGTTCTTGCTGTTCAAAGTTATACTGATAAAAATGCCTTCACAGAATCAGATAAGGAAATACTTGAATTTGTATCTGACCAAATAAGTATTTCTATTGAAAGAAAGAAAAACGAAGATGAATTGATAGAAGCTCTTAAAAAAGCAACAGAATCTGATAGGTTAAAATCAGCATTTCTCACAAATATGAGTCATGAAATTCGAACACCAATGAATGGAATACTTGGTTTCACTGAGTTATTAAAGGAACCAGAACTTACAGGTGACAATCAGCAGGATTACATTGAAATTATTGAAAAAAGTGGAGTTCGCATGCTAAATACAATAAAAAACCTTATGGATATCTCAATGATTGAATCTGAGCAGGTGAAAACTTCCTTATCCACAACAAATATTAACGAACTAATAAACAATCTTTATAGCTTTTTTAAACCTGAGTCTGACCATAAATCTCTAGAGCTTTTAACCAATTATTCTTTAAAAGATAAGGATGCATTAATTAAAACTGATGTTGATAAAGTAAATTCAATTTTGACAAATATTATTAAAAATGCTATTAAATTTACCCATAAAGGTAGTATAGAGATTGGTTGTAAGTTAAAAGGAGAAAGTGAGCAGAGAGTCATTGAATTTTATGTGAAAGACACAGGCATTGGAATTCCAAAAGACCGACAAGCTGCAATATTTGAAAGATTTGTTAAAGCCGATATTGAAGATAGGGCTGTTTATGAAGGTAATGGAATAGGATTGTCTATCTCAAGAGCCTTTGTTGAAATGCTTGGTGGCGAAATATGGGTAAATTCTGAAGTAGTAGACCTGCCTGCCGGCAAGGTAGGAGGAAGTACATTTTATTTTACAATTCCATACATTTCTGATATTGGAGAGTCTGAAACAGATATAGAAGCAAGTTCACATATTGAAAAAAATATTCAACAAAAAAACTTGAAAATACTTATAGCTGAGGACGATGAAACTTCAAAAGAATTCATTTCGCTGGTTGTCCGAGAATTCGCAAACAAAATAATCTGTGTAGAAACTGG
>CAYOKJ010000449.1:0-1057 GCA_964404485.1 uncultured Bacteroidales bacterium
TTATTAGAGAAATTGAACCATAACTTATTGTTAGTCCGGAATAATCGATGCTTTCGAGCCAATACCAGTAAGTTTGTCCGATAACAATATCTTCACTTGTATCATTGTAAATGTAATAAGATGGTTCTGTGGTTGTGCCATTACCCTGGATCATAGCATCTGTTATCTTTTGTGAGGAACTGAAATCATTATTTGTGTTGCGATATACATTCCAGCCAAGATTGTCTGTCTCTGATTGGGTTGTCCAATACAAAACCGGAATACTTTCAATGTATTGAGCTGTGAAGGCGGAGAGTGTGACTGGAAGAGTATAATCTATGCTGTTATCTGGTGAAGAGCAATAACTCCAGGCACCACCAGTTCTTACACTATACTCCGCATTGTTGCTTGTTATCCTGAGGGCTAAATAATTTCCGGTTGTTACTGAGAAAGCGCTTGCATCAGTGACAAAGGTGAAGTATGTCGAACTTCCGTCTCCTGTCAGAGTTGCATCAGAACCACCAGGTGTAAAATCGCTTCCATCCGTAGATGACCCAATCTCTACAGTAAAAGTGTGTCCATTTGTTGGTGCAGAAGTAAAAACCAACTGACCTGTCCAGGTATCACTTCCTGAGCAATTTATAGTTGTCAAGGCTGCCTGATCGGCTATCCAGATATTGGAGCTACTACCGCTTATGGTAACACTTCCTCCTGCTTTAGTAAAATCGTCCCTGTACATTTTATCATCGCTGTACAACCACCAAGCTTGAAGAGAATAATTATCAGAGGTATTTATTAATTGGTATTCATCATCATTGTCAGTGGCGATAGTATAAGTACCCCCTATTCCATTGCTGCCGGTATGAGTTCCATCGCTGTAATAATTACCTAAATATCCTTTATGGAAAGTCCCGCTGCTGTAGTCGTAATATATAGTGGTAGGTGAATGCCAGGTAGTTGTTGTACTCAATGAATAAATATTAGCGGTAGTGTTGTTGCTAATGTCGTTCAAATAGATTGTGTTATAGCTCCCGGATGGAAGCCAGATGCCATATGTACCGTTGTTGCTGATGTTGTT
>CAYOKJ010000450.1:0-1055 GCA_964404485.1 uncultured Bacteroidales bacterium
GGATATGAGTAGCTTCGAAAATTACAGACCCGATTTTATTAAAGAGAAACCTTTTAATTTAGAAATTTAGAAAAAATGTAAGGACTAAAAATTGTTCCAAGAATATTTGTACTGATAAACTAATAAACTAATTTAATAATTTATTTTAATTTTGTATAAGAGTAAATTATAAATAAAACATTTGAATTTATATATATGTTTGAATTCTCAATTGAATATAACGAACCATTATTTAGACCTCCCAGCGAGGCGCATTCATTGATATTTCAAGTTACACTTGGCTGCTCATGGAATAAATGTGCATTTTGTGAGATGTATTCTTCAAAGAAATTTAAAACACGAAAGTTTGATGAAATAAAATCTGAAATAGAAAATATTGCAAAAGAATACACAGATGTTAGAAAAGTTTTTCTAGCTGATGGAAATGCTATGGTTTTGTCTTTTGCAAGGCTTATGGAAATTCTTACCGAACTGAATAATAATTTCTCAAAGTTAAACCGGATTTCAGCTTATGCACTTCCCAAAGATATTTTTTCTAAAACAAAAGAGGAGTTAATAGAGCTGAAAAATGCCGGTTTAAAACTCTTGTATGTTGGAATTGAATCGGGTGATGATGAAGTTTTGAAAATGATTAACAAGGGAGAAACATATAAATCGACTTTGGATGGCTTGCGAAAAGCCAAAGAAGCAGGAATAAAACTTTCTGTAATGATTCTTAATGGCCTTGGCGGGAAGAAATATTCGGAGCAACATGCAATAAATTCTGCAAAGCTTGTAAACGAAATTAAACCTGAATTTCTATCAACTTTAGTTTTGAGTTTTCCTTACGGGGAAGATCATTTTATCAATAAATTTAAAGGTGATTTTGTAAAAATGACTAAAATGAATCTAATAAATGAAATGAAAATATTTATCGAGAAAACAAATCTTGAAAGTACAGTTTTCAGGAGCGATCACGCATCAAATTATTTAGTGCTTAAAGGAATTCTTTCTCGAGACAAAGAAGAAATGCTAAGTAGAATTAACCGTGTTTTGGAAAATCCTGAATACTCAGG
>CAYOKJ010000451.1:0-1040 GCA_964404485.1 uncultured Bacteroidales bacterium
GATAATCAAAAAAAAATTCTATCCATTTTTCAGTTCAAAAGAATAATCATTCCAATTATTTTGGGCCTGGGGGTTGCTACATATTTATTATTTAGAAGTTTTAATCCTGAGGTTTTTCAAAATATTAACTGGAGATGGCAATCTTTTTTTTGGTTGTTTTTAGCACTTGCACTAATGGCAACAAGAGATGTTGCTTATATGTATAGGATACGTTTGCTTACAGACAAAAAAATTAGCTGGAGAAAAAGCTTTGATGTAATAATGCTTTGGGAATTTGGTTCATCTGTTACACCTTCTGTAGTTGGAGGTTCGGCTCTTGCTCTTTTCATTGTTAATCGTGAAGGAATAAATTTTGGGAAAACAACTGCTATTGTACTTACGACTTCATTACTCGATGAATTATTTTATGTAATAATGGTACCAATAGTTGTAATTATTGTTGGAACAAATAATTTGTTTCTGAGTAATTCGAATTTTGGTTTTTTAAATTCGAATTTCGGCAGTTTTGGTATTTTTATTATTGGATATATTTTTATTCTTATTCTTATTTCAATTATTATTTACGGAATATTTATAAATCCACGAGGGTTAAAATGGCTTTTGATAAAGATATTTAAATTTCGTTTTTTACGTCGTTGGCTAATCAGTGCAGCAAAAACCGGTGATGATCTGATTGTTACCTCCAGAGAAATGCGTGGAAAATCTATTTGGTTTTGGTTAAAAGCCTTTGGTTCTACTTTTATTTCCTGGACAGCTCGTTTCTGGGTTGTTAATGTTATGATATTAGCTTTTTCATCTGTTGATAATCATTTTTTAATCTATGCCCGCCAACTTGTAATGTGGGTGATTTTACTTATCAGCCCGACTCCGGGAGGCAGTGGAGTAGCTGAATTTATTTTTTCAGATTTCCTTGGCGAATTTATTATTCCTGGACTTGCACCAGGGCTTGCTTTATTATGGCGTTTGATGAGTTTTTACCCATACTTGTTTATTGGTGCACTCATTCTTCCGGGATGGCTCAAAAGAGTCTATTCTCAGAA
>CAYOKJ010000452.1:0-1025 GCA_964404485.1 uncultured Bacteroidales bacterium
TTAGCTTTTGGTTTTGCTTCAACTTTAGCTTTTGGTTCTGCTTTTGGTTTGGCAACTTTTTTTACCTCTGCTTTAGATTCCTCTTTTTTGACTTTTGGAGCAGTTATTTCAGAAATTCCTTCAATAACAATTTTACTTAAATATTGCCTGTGGCCATTAAGTGTTTGGTAACCTTTTCTTCTTTTTTTCTTAAAAACAAGAACTTTATCACCTTTTTCGTGTGAGATTATTTTTGCAGAAACAATTGCACCTTTTACATGTGGTTTGCCAACCGAAACTTTACCATTGTTATCTATTAGTAATATGTCTTCGAATTTTACTTTCGATCCTTCTTTACCTTCTAATCTGTTGATAAAAACCTCCTGGCCTTTCTCAACTTTTACTTGTTGTCCTAATATATCAACTATTGCGTACATGATGTTTAAAATAGTTTTTTTATTCCTCAAAAATTTGGAGTGCAAAATTAGTAAAATAATTTAATATACAAAGAAAAGCAAATAAAATTTTAATTGTTCAATTGTTTCATTGTTTCATTGCTGTTTTCACTGATTATTATACCACTTGAATTTCTAAATTGCTGATAAATATTTTGAAATATTTTTTTCTTTGTCAAGGCAAATATTCTTTGCATCCGTACGGACGGAATTGCGAAGCAATCATGAGTTCCTATAAATAATATTAAGTCACGAACTAAATAATATTACAAGATTCTATGATGGGTTAGTATAACACAGAGAAAGGAAAAAAGAAACGAAATATATAGGTAATTTGGATGTTCAGTTGGTATTACATATATATACCCCGTCTGCGGCGGGGAGTTTCATTATTTTTACAAACTTCATAATACAAATCTTTCCATTCTGGATTCAAACTCTCAACTAATTTAACTTTTTTATTTTTCAGTAATTTAAAAGTTTAAAAGTTCAAAAGTTCAAAAGTTCAAATCTTCAAATCTTCAAATCTTCAAATTTTCAAATTTTCAAATCCACCCAGATCGCCTGATACTGGTTTGAGTATATCAAAAT
>CAYOKJ010000453.1:0-1020 GCA_964404485.1 uncultured Bacteroidales bacterium
AAATGAAAATATACCCAATAGAAACAGGAAATCTTAAATTAGATGGTGGAGCAATGTTTGGTGTTGTTCCAAAAACATTATGGCAGAAACTTTATCCTTGCGACGAAAATAATCTTTGTAACTGGGCAATGAGGTGTTTGCTGATTATTGATGAAGATCGGAAAATCCTTATTGATAACGGAATCGGCGACAAACAAGATGAAAAATTCCTGAAACATTATTATTTAAATGGTGATGATGATTTAGAAAAATCCCTTGCAAAACTTGGATTCACTCCTAATGATATTACAGATATGATATTAACTCACCTTCACTTTGACCATTGTGGCGGAAGTATTAAATATGCTGATAATAATAAAGATTTTGAACCTGCTTTTAAAAACGCAAATTATTGGGTAAGCAAAAAACAATATAATTGGGCTGTTGAACCAAATCATCGTGAAAGTGCTTCCTATCTTAAAGAAAATATTCTTCCGATTGAGGAAAGCGGACAACTGAAACTAATTGAAGAAGAAAGCGAAATACTACCAAATATTAATGTGAAACTTTTTGATGGACATACCGACGGGCAGATAATTCCATACATTAATTATCACGGGAAAATACTCGCTTTTACGGCTGATCTACTACCCTCAACGGTACATGTTCCTTTACCATGGATTATGGCTTACGACACCCGTCCATTAATTACTTTAGAAGACCGGCAAAAATTTTATAAGGAGGTTTTAAAGAAAGATATTACGCTGTTTTTTGAACACGATTTGTATAATGAATGTTGTACGCTTCAGAAAACAGATAAAGGCGTAAGAGTAAAAGAGACTTTTCCGTTGAATAAATTTATTGAAGAGGCAGATAAATAACTTTATAATCCTGAACATAACCATCAACGGAAATTCTGCAAATATAAACACCTGCTTTATTATTTTCAGGTTTCCACTTTATTGATGCATTAACTTTACTTTGAGTTTTATTTACCAGATTTTTTATCAGTTTTCCTGATAAATTATAAATATCAATTTT
>CAYOKJ010000454.1:0-1012 GCA_964404485.1 uncultured Bacteroidales bacterium
GCTGAGCTAATGTGTAAATATTGTCAGTAATATCCATATAAACACTAATTGTATCAGGTGTTACATAAGGGGCAGGAGGATCAGTATTTACTCCTATTCCTTGTCCCGGATGAGGCATTAAATTAAAGCTGTTATCATAAACAATTATTGTTGGTTTTGATTGTCCTGCTTCAGTACCATTCCCATTAAGGGTTATATATCCTTCCTGCAAATCATATCCGGTAACTGAAATATCAGAGTTAGAAATATTATCATTAGCTAATTGAAATCCGAAACCATTTTCAAACCCAGCACCAAAAGCTTTTATAATAAATGAACCAAATAGTTCAACAACTTGATTTGAACTATTTGTAACCATTTTAAACCTGTAATCGCAAACAAGGTCATTAAAATCATAATCACCTTTTCCCGGCCATAAATCTTCATAAGCTAATGTTCCATAACCATTTGCAGGATAATAATTATCGAGGCAGCGAGTAGGATCTGTTGGATAATCATCTACATCATCAGTACAACCATCGCCATCGCTATCATTACTTGTTGTAATATTTATAGTTACAGTTGCCTGATCACATAATATAGGTGTTCCATCATCACATATTTCATAAATATAAGAATCAGTTCCTGTGTATCCTGTTGTTGGAGTATAAGTGAATGTACCATCAGCATTTTGAGCAACAGAACCATGTGTAGGATCAGTAATCAAAGTTGTATTAACTGTAATATTATCTTCATCAGGGTCACTGTCGTTTGTTATTACATTGCCTGATACTTCAGTATTTATAGGAGTTGTGTAGCTATCATCAACAGCAACAGGAGGATTGTTTCCAGATGCTTGTATTGTAATAGTTACAGTTGCCTGATCGCATAATGAAGGTGTACCGTCATCACAAATTTCATAAACATAAGAGTCAGTTCCTGTGTATCCAGTATTTGGAGTATAAGTGAATGTTCCATCAGTATTTTGAACAACAGAACCATGTGAAGGATCTGTAATTAAAGGTGTATTAAC